>CAZXIK010000016.1:0-12362 GCA_964640735.1 Microcaldota archaeon
GTCAATAATAATTGACCACAGCCTACAAAGGCTGTGGATTAGGAAACGTGTTTATATATCGGGAGGCAGAATAGGAACAGGGGGAAAGGGATGCCTGAGGAGAAAAGCAAACCGCCTGGCGGCGCAAGCCCTGGAGGTGCCGGCATTGCCATTTTCGGAGAAGACAGCCCAGTCAGAATAACAGACAACGAGGAACTTACAAAGCTGTTCGACATCCGGCAAAGGGCTGTTGAAATTGCACTAAAGGAATTTGGATTCGTTGAGGATGCTAGAAAATCCAAGGTGGAGTACATGGGGGAACTTGCGAAGGACTTCCCTAAATACCTTAAATTCCTGAATAGAAGTGACGCCATAGCAAAAGCGCTAGTACAAGAAAAGCGGCGGGATTAGGAGAACAGCTCTTCCATTGTTTTCTTCACAGCCTTATCCTTGCTCAGTTCGGAGCTGAGCAGTTCGAAAAGCTCGGAGGGGCTTATCTTGAGGTCATATTTGCTCTCCTTCAGCTTCTCTATGAATATTCCTAGCCCATAATCTTTGACAGACATGTTCTCCAGTGAGCCCTTCCTTAGCGAATCGACATCGGCGTTCGTTTCAATCTCCTCTATCCCTGGTTTCTTCACTTCCACTATGGCCCTTCCGCCGTAGCTCTTGATTATCGCTTGATAGTCTACGTCTATGCTGCGCATTCCTTTTTTGACAGACCCGTCTACCTCCACCCTTACGACAGGTTTTCCATCAACTGAGGCGAGGACTCTATCCACATTCTTTTTTATATCATCCGCAAGCTGTTCGGGGGATTTCTCGCCAGCTGAGATCTTGACAACAACAAATTTCCTTGATTTGATTTTATGGAACGTGTATGTGCGTGTGCTTGTGTCAAATACATAGAAACCCTTCTCCTCCTGTTCGGCGTCCTTGAGCTGGGTCAGTACTGTGCTCCCAGGTATCAGGAATGGCTTCCCATGAACCTTTTTCTCGACTCTGTTGTGGATATGACCGTTTACATACAGGTCAAATCCTTCTGGAAGCTCTTCTAGGTGTATGAAATCATCACTGAACGGCAGAAGCTCATATGCGGACTGGTGAAACATGAAGATGCTGAAGCCCGAAGCCATGGGTTTTGGATCAAGTTTCTTTATCGTGTTAAGGAAGTTCTCCTCTGATACGCCGCCTATTCCGTATACGAGTACTTTTTCGCTTCCCTTTTCTATTATCGCATAACCATCGCTGACATCCACGAGAAGGCCTGCAAGACCAAGCAGATTTACTGGGTTTTCAACGCCCTGAGCCCTTCTTTCATGGGTTCCAGGTATTGCCATTATGGGCGCGTTTGTGTAGGCTTTGTTAGCCGCTTTAATTTTTGTGACTTTCGCATTCCAATCTTTCTTTGAGAGATTTCTGAAAATGTTTATGGCCTCGGCAAGCACGTCAGGCTTCGGGGTGCGCATGTCAAACACGTCTCCAGGAATTATTATTGCATCCGCGACTTTCGATGCTTCCTCTAGCGCTTCCTCTGCCTGTTTGTAGGCATCCTCTCTGAACCGATCGTAGCCTAGATGAAAATCAGAAGCGATAGCAATCTTCACAGAACCCTATGATAGTTATCCGGGAAGATATTTAAGAGTAGACTTCGGCGACAAAACGAGCAGTAGCGGATAATACAAACCATAGCATCTGCAAATTACATATTTATTCTTTTCTCTCGTTTAGCCGGGTCAAACTTTTGAAAATTAAAAAAGTTTCCCATCCCAACCGCCTGCTATTGGTGAAAATATGGAAACAAAAAAAGAAAAAGCACAAGTTGTGTATAAATCTGCGGATGAAAAACTTCTGGCGCAGCTTGAAGAATTCCATAGGAAAGAGGCTGACATAAATAGGAAGATAGATGAGAGAAACGGGAATAAAACATTGCATTGTGGTGGCTGCAATAAATATCACAGAATAAAGGATCTTACTTTAATACAAACACATTTCTACGTCCCACCATATGGCTGCACCGAAGGAGCCTATTGGTCGGAGGGTGAGATGCGGTTTGTTTGTTCTGAAACAAAAATCGAAAACAGGTTACTTTTTGATAACAATGACATTGATTGGAAAGACAGAGAAAAATATGAAAAGAATCCGAAGATGCAGTTTGAAAGGAACTACAAGAGATTATTTAAAAAAATTATAGACACCTACGATCGTGAAGAAAGCAGAACTCTCAATTGGGTGAACAACTATTATGTTGATGAAAACCGAAAGAAATTCGGACTTGTTGGGAAAAAGAAGTAGAGCGAGAACGACGGGCAAAGAGATAAAAAAGTGGACAATGATATTAACGAACTACTATGGCGAAGATGTTCCCTCGCGAAGCCCGACTCAATCGAGTCCTCGGCGTACTTAGGATACTGAACAGCCATGAAGGCAAGCTTAACCTCGCTATCCTTGCAAAGCGCTCCCACATTCACGCAGGTGAGCTGCACCCACAGATTGAAGCTGCACGTATGCTTGGCCTTGCCCGCCTGGACAGGGAAGATGTTTTGCTGACACCGCTTGGGAGACGTCTGCAGGTCAACGACAACTCGGCTGTGGCAGAAGTGCTTAAGAAGCTGAAGAGCTACGAACCTTTCAGGACAGCAGGCAGGAAGATAGAAAAGACCTTTTCAGTGGAGGAGCTGGCAATGCTTCTTACAAAGAAGGCAATCTATTGGCATACAAATGAGATGGAGAATAAGGAGGTGCTGAAAGACATGCTTATTCAGTGGGCAATCTTCTTCAAGCTCGCTTCGTACAACGGGGATTCACAGCGGTGGTCGAAAGCCAACCATCACACTTCCCCAGCATAGAGATGCCTCAGTATCTGATTTCTGATGATTTCAAACTCCTTGCTTTGCCTCTTCCTCGGATAGGGAAGATTGATCTTTACGATCTCGACTACATGAGACGGGGCCTTGGAAAGCACCATCACCGTGTCAGACAGCTCGATCACTTCATCTACATTGTGGCTCACCATGAGAACCGCGTTAACGGGCAGCTTCTTGTCCTTCAGGATCCTGTGGGTCTCGCCCCTGAGCTGCTCGGCGGTAAGCTCATCCAGTGCGCTGAAGGGCTCATCCATCAAGAGCAGGTCTGGGCCCGAAACGAGAGCGCGCGCAAAACCGACTCTCTGGCGCATGCCGCCGCTGAGTTCCGAAGGATAGGTGTTCTCGAAACCATGCAGGTTCACGCCAGCCAGGGATTTTTGGGCATGCTCTTCGATTTCGCTCTGGCTCACACCGGTGCCTTCGAGCGGGACCTCTACATTCTCAAGCGCAGTTTTCCAGGGAAGAAGGACCATGTTCTGGAAAACCATAGACATGCCAAAAGGCACGCCTGAAACTCTTTGGCCCTTGAAGATAACGCTGCCTCCTTGGGAAGGCTGCGTACCTATAATCACCCTCAGCATGGAGGATTTTCCGCATCCGCTGGGCCCTATGACTGAAAAAAATTCGAACCAGTGAACCTTGAAGGATACGTTGTTCATGACTTTATAAATCGAACCGTTATTTGCATAGCTCATCGACAGGTTCTTGACCTCTAGCATGACACGGTTCTGCATTACATATCAACCTCGATCTTGTACCTGGATGTTACAAACTTGTACGCGCGCTGCCACACAAACCTGTTGACAAACGTAACCATTAAAACCATGCTCAAAAGGGAAAGGAGGATAAGGTTCAGATTGCCGGAGTACGTTGCTTGGTCAAGGAGCTTCCCGATGCCGATCCCTACTTGTGAAAGCACAACTTGGCGTCCACCTGCATTTTCTACAGTGAAATATTCAGCAACAATCAACGCGTTCCATGCTCCCCCTATTGCCGTTATGGACCCGGTGACAAATGAGGGCAACACTGCAGGTATGTAGAGATTCTTCCAGCCCCTTATCCAATTGAACTTCATCTGACGTGAGAGCTCTACGAATTCCTCAGGTATCGTCCGCATCCCCGCTATCACGCTGAAAAGAATGTACCATATCATTGACAGAAAGATTACCGCGAGCGCCATGAGCTCGTTGCCGAAAGGCAAGGACAGCAGCAGTGCGACAACTAGAGGCATGAGCATTGGAGCCGGCACGGATGCCACCACCTGGATGACGGAAAGGGAAGGCTCGTAGAACCGCTTTGACTTTGCAATGAGTATCCCAAAAGGCAACGCTATCAGGATGGAGAAGAGGTACATGAACCAGACCCTGATAAATGAATACGCGAGGGCTGTGAAAAGCGCAGGCAGATAAAAGTAAGAATTTGCGAAGAAGACTGCAATCGATATCAGGAAGACGATTAGAGCGAGCAGCGCGGGGCTCGCTCCGACTTTTTTCTCTCTCCTAATAAATTTTGGCATTGGCATTGCTACTTCAACAGTCTTCATTTTTCTGTAGCTTGCTTTGGCTTGGAATGAGGCGGCGAATTTTTGGAAGACGCCCCAGATTTTCTTGTATAAGTTAACGACCTTTGAATCGGAATTTGCAGAGCCGCCTTTAAAAGAGAACCTTTCGGAGTACATTGAAAGTGGCGTCAGGAAAACAAATCTTGTAAGCAGCACAGCCGCAACAAGGAAGACAAGCACGATAGCGTATGAAACGAAGTTGCCCGTTGCTACAAGATTCGCGACCTCTGCGCCTATTCCATATTTCACTGAAAAGTTGCTGCTGCCGGTGGAAAAAATTTCACTGCTTACGAGGTAGAAAAGCCCGACGGCCCAGGAGACATTTATCTGCTGGGCCATCCGGGGCATCGCCGCGGGAATGTATAGTTCCCTAAGGAACCTGCTTCTGGAAAAGTGGCTTAGGCGGGCCAGAGTAATGAAGTCGCTCGGAATGGATTTGACAGATTCATAAACCCCGAATGTTATGTTCCACGCCATGCTTGTGAAGATGAGGAAGATTACAGCAAGGTTTATCCCAATGAAGTTCGGAAACACAATGACTATCAGATAGATTACAACAGGGAAGAATCCCAGGATCGGAATTGTTTGAAGTACGTCAATTGCAGGCAACAGTATCTGCTCCGCTTTTTGGTTTGTTGCCGCCGCCACTCCGACGGCTATGCTGAATACAACAGCAAGGATAAGCGCGGCGAACATCCTGAACCACGATGCGGCTAAATCCATCACCAGGATCCCTATTGGCGGCAACATGCAATTATCATCAAGCGAAAATTCATATACCCAACACGGGACTTTCGGGTTGCGGAGGAAGATTGCTTTCGCTTTACGACAAACCTCGAGAAGAATTTTACGACAAAACGCGGATGTTTTAAGTCATGATTCAGCAATAGAACAGCAAGGAATTGACCGCAGGCGCTGAGAATTTGCTTGCTAAATTCTGTGTGATTGCATGGCTTCCTTGATACGCCTGACTACTTCCTCCCCAGCATTTGGCGCGCTTTCCTTTTTTGGTCCGTAGGCACCGGCGGCGCATGCGTGGCCGCCGCCATTGCCGCCGACGAGCTTTCCGGCGTCCTCCATTATGATTCCGAGGTGGATCGAAAGCTTCTTGTCCAGAGGAGGCCTGAGCCTTGCAGACACAGAGCCCTCGGTGTTGCCTATCACCCAGAAAACCGCGGCATCTGCATTCATCCTGAGGGCCGTATCGGCATCTATGTTTGCGTGCTCTGACGCTCTTCCGTATATCATGACGTAATCTCCGACTATCTCGTGCTTTGCTGCAACCAGGTCCTTGATTACCCGGTACTTATTTCCTGCCGGAATGACTTCGTGAAAATATTCGGTAAAGAATGAGAAGTCCAGTTTTGCAATTTCGAGAAGCTCGGCAATCTGCCTGAACGTTAGGGGAGATGAATTCTGCATTTCAGCCGAGTCTGCCGATATTCCATTGAGCAGAAGCACGGCCATATCCCGCGTCACATCGGCTCCGATATTCTGGAAAACATTTGTTATGATGCTTGCTGTAGAATTGTACCCTTCGTCATCGAACATGGATGCGCTGAGGGAGATGTCCTTATGCGGGGCATGATGGTCGACAAACAGGATTTCTGCCTTTGTTGACTCCAGAACGTCCTTGAGCCGCCCAAGAGCGAAGAGATTGTTAGCGTCGAGCACGACTATCAGTTCTGGTTTGTCTGGCATCTTTTCCGTTACCGCATTTCCCATTCCAAGATAACCGAGCATCCTCCTTGCGTTGCCGGTTATGAAGTCAGGGGTTATCACGGTCGAATTGGGAAAATACTTCGAGAGGGCGACCGCTGATCCGACCCCGTCCCTGTCGCCTATGGTGTGAAAAGTCAGAACCACTCGCTTGTCTTTGGAGTTTTTGATCACATTGCACAGCTCTTCCATCGCAATGTGTCGCATCGGCTATCAGCTGCCTCCCTGGCTCTGTTTGTACATCTGGTTTATCCTATCGCCGAGCTGCTTCTCCTTGGCCTTAAGCTCGCTCAACTGCTTCGTAAGAGAATTTATCCTTACATCAGCAAGCTCAGACCTGTCCTTTATGTCGGCCAGCGCCTTCTCCTTTGTAGTCTCGACCATGACCGTTCCGAGAGCGAGATATACCTTGCCTGCCGAGCCGCTCACTTCGTCCTTGGCCCTTCCAAGCTCCGCCTTCTGCGCCTGGAGCTGGTCAAGCTGGATTGCTGCCCCGCGGAGCTGCTCCTGGACCATCTGGTAGTCCCTTATGACCTTCTCTGCCTCATTTTCAGGTTCACTCTTTTGTTGTGCCATCGATCTAACCTATTTGGGCTCCCTGAGCTCTTCAACGTGAACGTCCTTCGAATCTGCATCCTTCAGCAGGTTCTTTGCGAGGTTCTCTACTCCGAACTTCATAAGCTTTGCCTGGTACTTTGAGAGGAAGACCTTCCTGCCTGCTTCGTCCTTTATGATCACCGCACCGCCGTCATCTACGGTCACATAAAGCGCCTGCTTGCTGTCATATATTTTGTAGTATTTCGGCATCGCTTGCCCCGTTGGAATGATGGGGATGCGCAACATAAAAACTTATGCCGCATAAAATTATAAGAGTTAGTCTACATATTGGTTTGACAAAATGCCGGAGCTAGGCGAATCTGAACTGATAGAGAAGGAGCTGACACTGAGGAACCTGAGGCTCACGAAGGAGGTCCTTGAGACGAGGAGGTCGATTGTGAGGTGGCTGGCGCTTTCGCTCGGGGTGATAAACCCGGGTGAATCCAGACAGAGCGGGATAGCCATACTTGACGCGCTGATAAACTTTCAGTTTGTGAAGAGATCGGATCCGAGCGTCCCTGAACTGGTTGAATACATAAACAAGAATTGGGAAACGATAAATGAGAAGACGCTCAGGTACCACCTTCTTAGGATGAAGAACATGGGTCTGGTGGAAAACTCACAGGGCAAGTTCTACCTCAAGCCGCCAAGCATTGGGGACAGGTACGACTCGCTTTCATGGGCTTCTGGTCTGTATGAGAATGATTACAAGGAAATAACAAAAAAGATAGGGGAAGCGATAAAGGAGCTTAAGAACAAGAGCGCAATGGATGTGTCATAATGAAGAATGAAATCTACATCTGGGTGATTTTCATCATAGCAGTGCTGCTGGCAGGGCTCTATGTCAGATACTTCTACCAGCCGGAAATCAGCATCGTGCTTGGGATAAACGGGAACATCCCGCAGCAGCTTTATCCATACCAGAAAGTTGCCCTCAACATTAACGCATTCAACAACGGGAGCAATGCGATAACGAACATGAGTCTGGGCGTGAACGTGAATGGCAACCTCACGACACTCTACAAAATCTCATTGCCTGCAGGGAAACAGGTTACGATCGCCTACAACTACTCGCCGACGAAGGCAGGGATCTATAGCATATCGGTGATCGCCGATCCTGGAAAGCTGTACAACGTACTCAACAGGGCGCAGGCCGCCGCGAAGTACGCTTTTTCTGTGGGCGCGGCCCAGAATGCGACACCATACATCACGCTCCCGAGTGAGAACATGACTGCATTAAAACAGGCAAATCTCACCAGCGGGGGCTATCTTCTGGATTCTTTCATAGCGGACCAGTACAATATCACCAGATTTTCGCTCTCGCGAATACCTCAGGCAAACAGGTTTCTCGAGCCGGTGCTGAACCTGACCGCCTACTACATAAAGAACATAACAGCAGCGGAAGCCAAATATTCGGACAATTCTAGCGCGTCTTCGATATGGATCAAGGGCTACCTTTCGCCCAGCATCTTCTCCATAGCGACGGTGGGTTCTGGACTCAGGACAACGCAGGCGAATACAAGCGCAGGGAACACAACCTACATAACGCTCGATGGCAGCTCGACGCTCTGCAGCTGGTATTCTGGAGGATGGATAAAGATACTTGCTGCGGCAAACGGCAAGAACTGCATCCTGATTCTGAACCAGAATAAAACAGCCGCCACACCGCCGCAGGACAACGTGCTCGCTGAGAACTTCTCCGACAAGCTGATAATACCGAATGCGAGCTTTCTTGGAAGCTATAGCTTTTCCAGCAACAGCGGGAGCTACCTGGCAAGGATGTCGCTAATAACAAATTCCTCTTTTGTATATGACAGCGTATCAGATGTGCCGGGCATCCAGAATGCGACCTGCTTTGGCCTCATCTACACGCTCGGCAATGTCACCTACTGCAGCACATTCGTCTATCCTAATTCCCAGAGGATAGGCAACCTGTCGTTGATCAGGACAACGGCATACAAGGGACCCTACAACCTCACCGCATATTCGGTGGTAAACACATCATATGCCATCAGACAATCGGCCGTAGCCGCTCTGATACTGCAGGGCCTAAACGCCACAGGAAAGCCGTACAGCTTCAAATCGGGCCTCACAGCCAGGTGCGGTTTCAACCAGTCATTCACCTGCAGCGACCTGGCTTACCTCAACGGCACAGTATCTTTCAAGATAACGAACAACATGAACGAAACTGCCAAGCTCAACGGCCTGTGGTGCTATCTGGGAGGGGGCGGGACTATCCCGTTCCCCGAGAACGTGACTCTTGCATCAGGAAGCAGCACAAACCTGGCGGTCTCGTGTTACAACCGCGGAGTGAGGATAAGCGGCCCTGCATGGAGCCTGACCCTGAGCTTGACGCTGAACTACACATCAGCTAACTCCTCGCGCCTGAGCTCAGGTTTCGCATACATTCCATTCGGCTAGGGACATGCCAGCAGACGCATACGAGATTTTCTTGAAGAGATTCGGTAGTTTCACCGAGATACAGGATGCGACATTCGAGACCATAGAGAGCGGCAAGAACTGCACGATAAGCGCGCCCACAGGGAGCGGCAAGACCGAGGCCGCCATACTGCCGATCTTCAACAGGCTGGCGAAGAGCGGAAGCAGTAAAGGAATTCAGTTAATTTATATAACCCCGCTCAGGGCGCTCAACAGGGACCTGATGAAGAGATTGGAGCTGCTGGCAAAGGAGCTTGGGATAAGCATATCTGTCAGGCACGGAGACACGCCTACCAAAGAGAGGCAGCTTCAGGCGGCGAATCCGCCGCAGGTCCTGATAACCACTCCTGAAACGCTGCAGAACCTTTTCCTTTCAGCTAGATTGAGGAATGCGTTGGCAAACGTAAAGGCAGTGGTGGTTGACGAACTGCATGAATTGTACTCTAACAAGAGGGGGGCGCAGCTCTCTGTAGCGCTGGAACGTCTTGCTGAACTTTCACAGAATTACCAGAGGGTAGGCATAAGTGCAACCATGGGAAATGCTGAAGAAGCAGCACGGTTTCTCTGCGGCGAAAGAGAATGCAAAATTATAGATGCCAAAACCGAAAAAGAGATCAGAGTAAGCATAGAGATTCCTCAAATTCCAACAGCCGCCTATTCCGAGTTTAGGGAAAAGTTCAGCCTTGATGCCGAGACGCTGGCTCGAATTGAAAGAATATCGGCTCTCATCAAGGAGTCTAATTCAACGTTGATTTTTGCAAATACAAGGCAGGTTGTAGAGTCGCTTGGAAGCAAACTCCTCTATTTCAACAAATCATGGCCATTCGGAAGCATTGGCGTGCACCACAGCTCACTGGACAGAGACGAAAGAATAAAGGTCGAGAATGAGTTTAAGGAGGGCAAAGTCAAGAGCATAATAGCCACAAGCTCTTTGGAGCTGGGAATCGACATTGGCGCCGTCAACCTCGTGGTCCAATATGGTTCGCCAAGGAGAGTAACGAGACTCATCCAGAGGGTTGGGAGGGGAGGGCACAGGGAGAAAATGGTGTCTTATGGAAAGATAATAGTCGCAAACTACCTCGAGGCTCTGGAATCGCTTTCAGTAACCAAACTAATGGCTAGAGGTAGTGTAGAGAAAGCCGCAATTGAGGAAAACGCGCTTGATGTGCTTGGGAATCAAATCTGCGCCATGTGCCTCGAGTACAAGAAGCTTGGAGTGGAAAGGATATATCAAATAGTGAAAAGAGCCGCGCCTTTTTCCAAGCTTAAGAAGCAAGAATTCGAAAGCGTTTTGCATTTCCTTGATGAGCAGCGCCTGATACACCTCAAGGACGAATTCGCAGCAATAGGTTACAGATCGCGACCTTATTTCTTCACCAACATAAGCGTCATCCCAGATGCAATAAGGTTTGCTGTAAAAAACACCGCTACAAACAAAATAATCTCGTCGCTTGATGAGGAGTTTGCTTCGAACTATCTCGAGGAAGGGGCAGTTTTCATAACAAAAGGGCTCCCTTGGAAAGTGATTAGCATCGAGAAAGAAACCATCTTTGTAGAGCCTAGTCCTGAAGTTGAAGCCGCAATACCAGATTGGGAAGGCGAAGACATTCCAGTATCCTATGATACTGCGCAGGAAGTCTATCTTCTAATCAAAGAGGGGGTTCCGGACAAGGAAGAAGTGCTGGAAAAGAACGCAAGGGAAAAAACATTGAAGTTCATTGAGTCTCAGAAGAAATATTTCTCACCGGAGAACAAAACCGTGGTTATAGAAGAACTCGAAGGTTATGCTGTTGTGCATCTGGCTCTCGGAAAACAGGCAAACGAGCTCATAGGCAAGATACTTGGAGCTGTTGCGTCGCAAGCTTCGGGGAGCAGGGTGATGGTAAGGGCGACTCCTTATGCTCTCGTAGTGGATTTTGGAGGGGTTCGCAGGCGGCCAGACATCAAGAAAGTGTTTGAAAACATAAAGAATTACAACATCCCAAATGCGCTCGATGCTGGAGGGTTTCTGATAGGCACGGACATATTCAGATACAAATTCATACAGGTTAGCAAATTGTTTGGGGTAGTGGAGAAGAAAGCAACGGTAACCAAAAACAGCGCGGACAGACTAATCAGTTTCTACAAGGATTCTCCGATAATGGAGGAAACGATTCGGGATCTGAAGAAAAATTATTTCGACGTAGAAGCTGTCTCAAATTTCATTGAACACCTGAAGAAAAACGCTGTTGAAATAAAACATTTTGAAGGAACGCTGTCGCCCCTCGGAGAGGAAATTTTGAGGGCTACCTATTATTACAGAGAGCTACTTCTTCCCACACTTCCTAGCGAGGCGACGATCAATGAATTTGAAAACAAGATAAGCGAAAAGAAAATGCGGGTTGTTTGCACTTATTGTGGCCTTGAGTTCGCAAGACAGGTTGACGCTGGGAAGGACGAGACCATTTCTTGTCCACGCTGCAAAAGCCCAATGGTTGCGGTTTTTGATGAAGACAAGGCGGATGCGATTAGGAAGAAAATTTCCGGAAAGCACTTGGCAGAGCCGGCACACAGACAATACAGGGAGGCTTTGAGGGAAGCCAGCTTGGTTGAGGCTTATGGAAGCCGGGCGCTGGCGGCGCTTGCGATATACGGAGTGGGAACCACGACTGCAGCCAGGGTACTGAAGCTATTGAGGAAGGACTATAAGCAGTTCATAGTCGACCTAATAGAGGCACAGAAGAACTTTGTAAGGACTAAGAAATATTGGAAATGAATCTGACGAGAAACGAAGAAATACTTATAAAAGCTGGATGACAATCGGTTTACGAAGAAGATGCAAAAGACTGAAAGCCAGAAAAAGAAAGACGAATTACTTCGCAAGCTTCAAATCGGATTCAGCGCAGCTGCGGTGGCAGGGGGTTACGGGGTGGTGGCTACCGAGTTGATCAGCAAGGGCATTTCGGCGGACATTGCGCTTCCACTCCTGATTGCAAACTCTGCTTTGGGACCTCTGATGAAAAGTTTGTCAAGGAAAAAAGAGAAAGCGGAAGTGAAGCCGGGAAGCATAGAGGACATACTTAGGCACAACAGAGAGAGAAAAGAAGCGATGCCTGGAAGCATAGAGAGCATACTGCGGCACAACAAGGAGAAGCAGAAATCATAGTTTTATAGCCTTCCGCTAATGTCTTTTGGACGGAAACAATCATAGACTTTTCCTT
>CAZXIK010000017.1:0-12295 GCA_964640735.1 Microcaldota archaeon
TCCACCGATACCTCAGTTATTATATTTCTTTGTTGATAGGATTTCTACAGAGCTTTAAAATAATCTAAATGATTCAAAGAAACCCCGCTAAATCATAAATATCAAGACATATATGTTTTTTTGTAGAGTTATTTTACATGAACCCAAAAATTTCCCAATATAACAAAAAGCGAATAGCTGTGTTGGTCATATCTTTTTCAGTGATAATCGGATTTTTATTTTTTTTATTTTATCCTGGAGGCGGTTCGACCTCTATTGAAAACCCATGCGTGGCTGTACCTGGCTACAGCTGTGGCAATGTGACACTGACACGGAATGGAACTGTTTCGCTCAGTTTTGCGCAATCATTAGGGAAAACAATATATGGCGCAAAATTTGCATGTTATGTAAACGCACCAAAAAATTTCACCAGCCTAAATAACATCAGTACAATTCATACTCTGACTAGTTTCTGGATTATTAGCCTGCCTTGCTATGGCTCAAATAATACTAGATTGAATAACTTACAACCCGGTTCATCCTTTTCTGGAGGGCTATGGCTAGAATACACTAATTCTAGTCAGAATAGCACATATGTTATTGTGAGAGCTGCATTCATCGCTGTGAAAGTTAAGTAAAAATATAAGTGCGGTTGCCGATCCAACTGTTCGGCATCTTAACAAAGATGGTGGTGTTCAGGGAGTCGTTGGCGCAGAATTTATTCGATCATCCTTATGTCCACCACATCATACGAATCCGGCCTCACTATCACGGGATTGAGGTCCAGCTCTGAAACTTTCTTGTTTTCAACCAGAAGCTTCGATATTTTCAGCAGCAGTGAGACTATGCTTTCCTGTGCTTTGCTATCATAAGTGATAACCTTCCCTGACTTCAGTTCGTTAATCATGCTAATGGCGTCCTTTCTGGTTATCGGACAGAGCCTGAGCTGCACGTCTTTGAAAGTTTCCACATATATTCCTCCCAACCCCACCAGCAGGAACTTGCCGAACTGCTGGTCTGTGTTTCCTCCTATTATTATCTCCAACCCTTTGTCGGCCATCTTCTGTGCGATCACCTTGAACGGCCTGAACTTCTTGCCTTTTCTCTGGAGCTCATTGAATGCAGACGCTATCTCCTTGTCTTCCGCAAGCCCGAGTTTCACCAATCCCTCCCTGGATTTGTGGACTGCTTTGTTTGAGATAAGTTTTAGTACTATTCTTTTCCCATTTGCAAATGCCACTGCCTCCTCAGCGGTTTTCACATACTTGCTTTCTATGCTCCGCACGCCGTACCTGTCCAGCAGCTTCTTCGCATGCATGTAGTCAAGCATGGGCATAGGCTCACAGCGCGAAGTTTATTCCAAGATAGTATGCTGCGCCCAGCGCAATCCCGGCGATTATTATCAAAGCGACCAAGATCTTCCCGTTTCGCCCGAGTAGGGGTTTGCCTTTCAGTTCCAGAGGCTTCGCCGCCTGCGTTGCTCCTCCATTCTGCGGTTTCATTCCTGTCTGGTTTTGCATCTTCATCTCCTCAGGCTTTGCGCCAGCCTTCGGAACCTGGACCTCTTGCATAGATTTAGCCTTGAGGAATCCCTGTTCGGTCAGCATGAGTTCCGACTTCCCGTTCTTCAGCTCGTAGCTCATGAAGTTCTGCTTGTAGAGCTTCCACAGCCTGAAAGCCAGGTCTCTCGGCCTAAGATTAAGCGTGCTTCGCAGTTCGGTCGGGTACCTTTTGCCTCCCGACATCTGCCTCAGTATCTCCTCATCCAGGGCGTCCAGCGCTTCGGTGGCCTTAGCATCAGCGTCAGCTTTCAACTTCGTGCCCTCGTCGGTTATCACCACCTCATTAGGGCCCGGATAGTACGATGTGAAATCGATTAGCCCCATCTGCTTCAGGGTCCCGCTTATGTTCGCCGCATCGAAGACGCTCGCGTTGATCAGGCTTCCGAATCTTTCAAATGTTGATTCTTTTCCAAGGGCGAAAAGAGCCGCCATCTCCAGAAAACTTACCCTCTCTGGATCCTCTGTCACTCTAGCCTTTTCAGCTTTTGGTTTTTCTTCTCCTTCTCCTTTCTCAGCTTTCGGCGCCTGAGCTGGTGCTGAATCTGCCATGTCAACCTTTTACCTTATCAATGTTAACAATTAATAGTTTTTCATATTTCTGTGATTTCTTGGAACTCCAATTTCTAGGCGGGGCGAGCGAGGTAGGGAGGTCGGCGATACTCTTCAAGGGCAGCGGCCAGAGCATAATCATGGACTATGGCATAAAGCTTGCGCCGAAGACAGAATATCCGATCCCTCTGCACAAGGTGGATGCGTGCGTCCTCAGTCATGCGCACATAGACCACAGCGGCAACTTCCCATTTTTGTACAAGAACGGCGTGCCCACGACCTACGGGACAGAACCTACAAGAGAGCTAAGCAGGCTTCTGATCGAGGATTCGATGAAGGTGGGCAAGCTAAACCACCAGCCTCCAAAGTTCAACAAGCACCATCTGAAGGTGATGCTCGAGAAGTACGCGGCTTACGAGTACGGTTCAGAGATCGATCTCGGCCACTTTACGCTCACGTTCTATGATGCAGGGCATATAAGCGGCAGCTCAGTAAGCAAGCTGGAAAGCAAGAAGACAGGCAAGAAGCTGGTCTACACCGGCGACTACAAGATAGAACCGCAGACAATACAGGGAAGCGCAGACATAGTGAAGAGCGACATACTTGTAACCGAGACCACCTACGGCAACAGGGAACATCCTGACAGGGAGGAACTTGAAAAGAAATTTGTAGAGGACATAAAATCTGTGATTGACAATGGGGGCACCGCATTAATTCCCTCTTTCGCTGTCGGCCGAGCTCAAGAATTGCTGGCTATTATCTACAAGCACAAGCTGATAGACTACGCCGTCATAGACGGGATGGCGAGGAAGGCGACAGAGATATCGATGCGGTATCCAGAGTTCATAAGAAACAAGGAGCTGCTTCAGGAAGCAATGAAGAAGGTCACATGGATAGGGAACCAGGAGCACAGGGGCAGCATCGTCAACGGCTCAAACGGTGCAAGCATAATAATCACGACCGCAGGCATGCTCACTGGCGGACCAGTTCTGAATTACATTACAAAGCTCGGCCCAAACTCCAAAATATTTCTTACAGGATACCAGGTCGAGGGTACAAACGGCCGGCGGCTTATGGATGGAAAACCACTGGTAATAGATGGGCACAAGGAGGTCATAAAGACGCCTTGGGTATACTATGACTTCTCAGCGCATGCAGGCAAATCAGACCTTTTCGAATACGTGAGGAAAAGCAACCCTGAAACAGTTGTTTGCGTGCATGGAGATCGAAAGATAGCAGAGGAATTTGCTGAGACCCTCAAGATCGAAGGATTCAAGGCACTTGTGCCAAAACAAGGCGATAGCTTCACCCTCGATTTCTGAGAGGATTGCGTGGAATCAAAAACTGCATTCATATTGCTTCTTGTCATGCTTGTTGCCATTCCCGCCCTTTACTTGGCTTACGAAAGCACAACACAATCCCAGCCTCAGCCCCAGCTTCAAGCGACGTATTTTCCACAAAAATTCTGCTTTGCCGGATCCCAGAATTCGACAGCAGTGGCGTATGCGCTGGCAGACGGGGCCAAGTGCTTCAGGAGCGACGTTTATCTTAACCAAAGCGATAGCGGTCTCATATCCAACGTTTCAAACAATGGCGGCGAGTATCTCGGGATTCTGGATTACGCTACAGTCGGAGCGCAGCCTTCTCCAAGGGGCTGCGTTTCGGGCTGCAACTGGACACTGAGCACGTGGAACGCGAGCGTCGCAAACGCGATACTCAATTATCCTGAGATTAAAACTTGGGAGATATACAACGAGCCGCTCTTCCCGAACTTCATGAGCGGCTACGACAACGGCAGCGCACTGAACTACTTCAACATGATGGCGAGCGCTTCCCAGGCGATAAAGGGCAGGAACCCGAACGCTACTGTCGTTTGCTTCGGAGGCGCGGAGCTGTTCCCGCTCAGCACGCTCCAGATCGAATACGGCTTTTATAAGCAGGTCTGGAACTACGGCGCTTCGCGCTACTGCGATGCCATATCTCTCCACCTCTACACCCTGCCTTATTACGATCTCGGCCAAAGAGCCTACTCGAACGCAACAGTCATGCAAACGCTGGCTTTCACGCTCAATCTTTACGAGAACCTCACCGGCAAGCCAGTGTGGATAACCGAAACCGGAATGCCTTCAAACATATGGTATCTGAGCCTGAATGACTCCGAACAGAGGCAAGCGTCATTTTTGAAACAAGATCTCACTTTCCTTGCATCTTATCCTTTCGTCGCACGCATCTACTGGTACGCACTCATGAACAGCGGCGGCCCGGATTTCGGTTTGCTCAACTCCAGCACATTAAGTCCAAAGCCAGCCTGGAGCACGTTCCTTTATTTCGTTAAAAACAGCACTAGCTAGCGCTTTGCCCTGGCGGGAGACGAGGAATCTTTGCCCTGCTGTCCCTTTTCGGAAGCAATTCTGCAAATTCCAAGGCCAAGAGCTCGGAATCCTCCTTTAGGAGATGCGGAAGTCCTATCCCAACGCCAGCCCTCAGCACATATTTTTCGTACGCGTTGCCTTTTCCATGTTTTGCCATGGCTTCCGATACAATGACAAAACTCATGGCCGTGCCCTTCCCCTCCTTTATCGTTGTGTCTTTCTTTTCCACGATTGTAACAGGGACATCGGGGATCTGTTTCAGGATGTCCACTATCCGACCCCTCACTTCAGCATACCCTTTTTTGCTGTGCCAGTCTCTTTTAGTGAGCAAAATAAAATCGATGTCGTCAACCTCTTCCGGGTAGCCGTTTTTGCAGAAAAACGAACCCCTTCCGATAATCCCCTGCACAAGCCCTTTTGTTACCAGCTCGTCAAGACGGGGCGCGGCGATCCTGATCGAATCCTTCACCGTCTCTTTCTTGGCCAGAGATTCCTTTTTCTTCTTTTCGAACTCTCTCCTCGCTTCGGCTTCTTTTTCTATCGGTCCAACCACGCAAATATCCGATTTAAGGAAGTCATACTTCCACTCTTCATAAGGTCTGGGCGGAGTGGCCAACAGGATTTTCCCATCTTTGACTATCCTGACATCTCTCTGCACTCCCTCTATCTGCTTGGGCGTTATTGAATGAAAGGAGCCAAGCATGATGTCGGCTATCCCGAGTCCCATAGGGTCATGGAAGCTCCTGTACCTCCACCTCATTATTTCTTCAGGGTTCTCGTCCGGCTCTGCAAGCCACTTTATGCCGAAATGGACCGTTATCCCCGGCTCGGTTTTGCTCTCCATTCGCTTGCATTGGCTCAGCTAGGTTAGATAAAACCAATAGAATCAGGGTACTCTTATTCTCCCTTTCCTACGACTTCTATCTTTCCGTATTTTCCGGTAGAGAGCTGCGGGTTGCCCTTGAATTCGCTCACGTAGCCGTTCAAGACCTTCACCTTGTCCCCAACGTTCACGAGGTCTATGTTTCCTTCCCAGAGCGATATCGCTATGCTTCCCGTGTCGTCGCTTATAACAGCGTCGGCCACGTTCAGCCTCTTTCCGTACTTTGTTATGACCTCTCTAGGGTCACTCTTCTCAGTTATGGTGCCTTCAACTTCTACGTTGGTGGCGCCAGCCTTTAGTTCTGATACTTTCATGTAGTCACGTTCCTAGCTATTAGGGCATCGGGGTATAATAAGCCTCGCCCAAGAAACGTATGAAATTCCACTATTGTGTCAAATCCGCCTGACCAGACCAAGGCAGATCCGGCCGTTTCTATTTTCCGCTCCACATGGGCCCTTTGTGCATGGCTGAGCAAGCGCACCATTGGTGTCCCATCCACATCTCCCATCCTTTTCCTCCAAGGACCGTCACGACTATCAGGGCCGCGAACCACGTGTACACGGTATACGTTATGGTTAGACCGAACAGAGTGTCCAGCGCCCATATGAACAGCACGGGCACGATTATCGCCATCAAGACGACCGCGGTCCATCTCCATGGCCCATTGCAGCATTGGCACATCATGTCGTCCATCTTCATGTCTGGCTTTGCCTTCGCCATTTACTCACGCTTAACTTCATACCCTCAAGCTTTTAACCTTAGCCATATGCGCAATCTGCCAGCCCCCCAGCAATAGCTATTTAAAGCAAAGGCTTTCATTATAATCGCGTTCCTTATGAAGTCTCAAAGCTCTAAGCAGAAAATCGTAATTGTGCTTTCCAACAACGACGGGAGCAGCCAGTGCCCCCGCCTTGTGCTGTCAGAGGCAAGAGCCTCTTTCAGGGACGACTACAGGAACAGACTCCCATTCCCGAAGAAGCTCCTGAAGTCGGTCTCAGGAATTTAACTCTCCCCTTTTTTCATCTGTGTCTTGTAGTAGCTGTAGTCATCAAGATGGAATGGCCACCTGCCCGCTATCACGTCCGTCAACACGGCCCTGTCCATCTCCGGCGACTCCTCCTTCAGCAGGCCCATCTGGAAATCGGGTCCGCGCTTCGAGATCGCCTCGCCGTTATCGAAAGTGCACATGTAGAGGCTGTCGAAAGGCCCTACCGTGTCGAGCACCAGATCATAGTCCGAGGTCACCTGGTGGGGATCTTCTTTGACAAGCTCCTCCAAGAACTTGGATATGAATGCCGTGTGCTTTTGTTCAGGAGTGACATAGAGCGTGTACGCCATGAAGATCCTTTTTGTAGGATTCTGCACCAGCGCGGTAAATTTCTTTATTATGCCCTCCTTCTTGAACTTCTTCAGCGCATAGATCGTCCGCATCTGCGTCGTCTTCGACTTCTGTATTAGCTCTTTCAGCTTCATCCTCGAGTTGCTGTTTAGCGCAATCAATATCTTCTTCTCGGGGCCCGAAAGCTCGGTGCTCATCTCGATCAGCTCGTTCCTGATGGGCAGGAAGCCGATGTTGTAGATGTCCGCGGTCGCTATCTTGAGCAGCGGCCTGTACCTGCCGAGCTCTATCCGAAGCCTCCACTGCCAACTGGCGAACTCCCTCGGCGTGAGGCCTATCACGTAAAGCAGCAGGTCAAAGTCCCCCTCGGCAAGATATGCGTCCTGGACGAAGACGTCCTTCTTCAGCCTCTCCCTCAGGAAATCAAGGCCTGGCTTCTCCGCGAACTTTATGGTCACGACCCTCCCTTCCGAGAAGCCGAGCTTGTTTGTGTCCAATTCGAGCGTGTATTCGAGCCTGTACCGCTTCTCAAGGCGCTTGAGCGTGTTGGAGATTGTGTGGTGCGAGATGTTCAGGTTGCGCCCCAGCTCCTTGAGCGACCGCCTCGAGTCCTTGTATATCTCAATGAGCAGCTTGTATGGAAGCTCGTCTTCCACGTAGGCCTTCGTCTCCCTCGTAGCCGGCATTTTAGTCCCAAAATTATATATTTATACTCTGTTTTATTAATTATAAACTAAGATATGATACTATTATACCAAAAGATATTTATACGCCCTCGCTAAATTCCATACTGGCAAAAGAGCCATTTATGCTGACGAGATGCGTGGACTTTGTTTTTGAGATCCCACTCCTAACATCCTATCCTTCTGCGCATCTCTTCACAATTCGCTTCTCAGCGCAAGCTAGGCAAGATGCGAATAGTCGTTGAAGGTCAGTATCTTCCAGGTCCCATCCTCGCGTATCTCGCACTCTGTTATCCCGGTGTTGCTCTGCCTGAATAGCCTCAGCGCCTGGTAGAACTGTTTGCCAGTCACATTTTCCCCAAAGACCGCTATTGCAATTATCATGGTTATCACAAGCTGGTGCGTGACCGCCAGAACTGAGCCCTTGCCTGATTTCCTAACATTCTGTACCCATTTCAGCACCCGTTCCCTTAACTCGTGGGTGTTTTCCCCATCTCCATAGCGCCATTTCTTGTTATCGGCATGAATTTCTCTGATTCTTCTCATTTCGATTGCTTCAGGAGCATCGTGGTCGACACCTACCATTTCTGAAGGCTCTCTGAGCTCGCCGAGCAAGTTAGTGTAAGCTATCTTCTTTCCTATCTGTCTCTGGATTAGTTTCGCGGTCTGCATTGCTCTCCTGTAGTCGCTTGAAAATACCGCTTCAATTCCAATCCCTTTCAATTTCCTAGCTACAGCTTTTGCTTGTTTTACGCCCTTTTTTGATAGCGCCGTGTTCTTGTTTTGATACACGTTCCTCTCATTCATTTTGCTTTCCCCGTGCCTAACAAAAAATATTCTAATTCCATTCCCTTTCGAAAGCCTCTGGATTATTTTCTGTATGTCTTCAAAACTTTTCGCTGAAAAGTCTCCATCCGAATTTTCCCTGTAAGAGATGGTTTTGATTCCAAGTTTTTTCGCGCCATCAATCTCATCTTTGGAGTGCCCCACGAAAACAGCTTCATTAGTTTTAATTTTGAAGTGGTTAAGCACATTCATGTAAGCTTTTTTGTGCGGCTTCATGTATCTTGTTTCCGAGCAGACGAAAAAGCAGTCAAAAAATTTCTTTACTCCTAAGTCTTTGTATAGTGCAGCCAGATCATTGCTGCCAACTATCGTATCCGAAAGGACAGCGAGCTTTAGTCCACTTGCTTTCAGCTCTAGGAGGGTTTGTTTTTCATTTTTCTCTGATAACTTATCGAATTTCCAAGCCCAAGTGGTTATGCGTTCATACTCCTGAGTTTGATTCTTGTTTAGCCCTATCTTCTTCGCTTCAATCTCACGACCATTGTCCCAATTCAGTTCACCTTTCTTTATACGTTTCTGTATTTTCCTCCATTCCGAATCGGCGCGACGTTCATCTATTTCATTTCTTTTCAAAAACGCGGAAAATCTTTTGTGAAACTGCGCGCTAGAGTTTCGTCTGTCGATCAAAACGCCATCTGAATCAAAGAAAACAAGTTTTATCATCTGATCAATGTCCATAGTTTTTGGAAAAGAAACCTCTCAGGCTTCTCATGCTCCCTGATGTTTTTATCGTGTAAAAACCTACTTCCCTGCCCTCAAGATTCTTCACGAAACAGAGGGCGAGTATCAGATTCCGTTCGTATCCTCTGTTGACGCACATCGCAAAAACATTCTCATTAAATTGTGTTGTAATCTGAGGGTTAGCCTTGAAGTATGACAGCTGGCCTAAGAATGACATGATCTCCTTTTTCAACGAATCTGCAACCGCTCCGTGACTCAGGTACACCTTGTCAGTAGCTTCCACCAGAACGTAACGGAGTTTTTTCCTTAATATCATATTTCACCTAATCTGCCCAGCGCTTCTTTCGCCTGTTTCTGTTCAATCCCTAGAAAAGATGCCAGCTCAAGCATCTGCACGCTCGAGAGAATGTCTTCCTTCCTTTCAGCAAGGGTCACAAGCGACAAAGGCGTCCTGAACTTCAGTGCGTTCCTTATAATGCGTCTGGTGTTGACCAGTTTCTGTGCCCTCGAAGTTTCGTCAGCGCTTGTAATCAGCGACACTGGGACAAATAGGATTTTCTCGTCTGCCTTTATTGTTTCCAAAATGTTCTTGCTTACTAAGTTGTTTTTTGGTAGGATGCCGATTACATCATTCTGTCTCAATGATTTAACCAGAACTTCATTGTTATCGCTCCTCACAATTCTTTTGGTTCTTCCGGGTTCCTCAAGGTTTTCAGTTATTTCGACTTCCTTTCCTACTTCTAGCATTTTCTTGTAGCCCAACCTGCGGGATAGGGCGTTTAATGAAATGCCTTTTATCATGACAATATCGAAAAACCACATCGGCACACCAACTGGGAAATTGTGTCTGGCTACTGGTTGAGTTCTGCGCTCTTACTGCTCTCCCCCTTCGCCTCTCCTTCAACAAACAGGCTCTTCTCAATTGTTTCTTTTATTTTCTCCGGCGGGTAAGCAAGTTTTATCAGCTTCGTATGGCCTCTTATCCCCTTTCCAGATTCATAGGTGCTTATCAGTCCCTGCATCTCCAGATCTGAGATGTACTTCCTGTACCACCTGCTGCTTTTCGGTTCTTTGCTCAGTGCTTCCGTGACTCGGCTGTACTTGTTGTACACCTCCCCGCTGAAGATGTAGGTGTCGTTACCATCAGCGAGTTTTTTGTACCTGCTGCCTTGAACGGAAAGTATCGCGACCGCGTAAAGGACGAGTTTCTGGTGCTCTGGCAGTGTCGATATCATTTCATAAGCAATGTTCTCTTCAGCGTCTTTCTGAGCTTCGCGTATGTCTGCCTCTTCAATTTTGCTCCTTCCGGTTTCTTCGGCGATTTCACCCGCTCTAGAAAGCACCTTCAATGCCATTCTGGCGTCACCACTCTCCTTTGCTGACATTGCGGCAATAAGACCAAGTGCATCATGACTTATTGCTCCAGTTTTGAAACCTTTCTCCGCCCTGTCCTTCACTATAGCAGCAAGTTCTGTCGAATTGTAGGGAGGAAAAACAAGCTCTCTCTCATAAAGTGTGGAAAGAGTCCTCGAATCCAGATCTTCTTTGAAAGACACGTTGTTGGATATGCCCACTATGGTTATCCCTCCGGAGCGTATGTCGCTGTTCGCCCTGCTGAGTGTGTAGACGAGATCGTCAAGATCCTTAACGATATCTATTTCATCAAGCACTACAACAAGAACCTTTCCATCCTCTTCAATCCAGTTGATTATCTTCTCGTAAATCTCGACAAGCCCATATCCTCTCTTGGCCAGGAACGGAAGGTGGTCGCTCACGATTTTGCTGAGTGCCCTGTATCTCGAGTTGTATATCCTGCAGTTTATGTACGATATCTTGGCCTCTACCGAAGGAAGCTTCTTTATTTCTCCGACAACGTGCATCATGCATGACGTCTTCCCGGTGCCCGTCTTGCCGTAGATGAAGATGTTCCTCCCGCGCTCGCCCCTGAGGGACGGGGTAAGGGCCTTGATTATGTCGTCAATCTGCTTGTCCCTGAAAAGGAGGTGCTGGGGCAGGTAGTGGGGCGATAGGACCTCGCGGTTTGCGAATATCTTTGATTCCTTGAAGATTCCTGCAAACTTGTCGTCCATCAGCCGCCCCCGCTAATCAATCTCTTTGTTATACTTATAAATTCTTCTTTTATCTCGCCATCCTCCAATACAGGTATTTTTCCCGAGTCGCTTAGTCTGTTGAATTCCTTGCTGGTTTTCACCGCGCCAAGCACCTCGCATCTGAGAGCGTCGGCTACCTCCCTAGCTCCAGCCGACTGGCCGTCTGACATGTTCTCGACGACTCCTAGTATATACACGCCGAGCCGCTTTGCCATCAGACCGGAACGCACAGCGTTTATCGCAGCTATGTGCTGCGGAGTGGTGACGAGCACGAACCCATCCATTTCGAGCAGCTGCATTACGGAGAGATTGGAATCTGATGTTCCCGGAGAGCAATCCAGAATCAGGTAATCGAGTTCGCCCCACTCCGTGGCCTCAAGAAACTCCGCAAGCATCTTTGCGACCATCGGACCCCTCCAGATTATGGGCCGCTTGTTCTCATCAACGAACATGGCGGTCGAGATGACCTTCACGCCGCCCTTCTCAATCGGCATGAGCGGGTACTTAGCTTCGCCGGGCTGCTTAATGTCCAGAAACATGGTGACGTTAGGGCAGTCTATGTCCGCATCGAGCAGTCCAACCTTGTAGCCCATGTCCTTCAATGTAAAAGCCAGATTTACCGCAACAGTGGTCTTCCCCACTCCGCCCTTAGCGCTGTACACGCCGATCTTGTGCTTTATCCCAGAGAGCTTCTCCTTTATCCGCTGTCTCTGCTTGACGACATTGAAAATGGAAGGATGCACGACGTTTACTTCTGCATTCCCGATCTTCGCTTTCTCTGCCCCCTTATCTTCCTCCATGATTACCCTGGCCGGTGCCGATACGAATTATTTATTCTCCTCGCAAATATAATAAAGAATACCGCCATTTCACATTGCAGGCTGCCTGCCTGTCTTGTCGATTCTGAGCAAAAGTTCCATAAAAGCAAAAGGTATATAATAATAGTCAGACAATAGCTAGTGTAACTAGATAGAATCGATATTGGGATTGCTTTTCGCAATCGTCCAACTTCTATTTTAACGGTGAATCGGTGTATCCGAACATACAAGCATATGACAGAGGAGTGATGTTCAACCCAGACGGCAGGCTGTTCCAGGTGGAGTACGCAAAGGAAGCCGTAAGGAGGGGAGGGGCCGCAATAGGCATGGTGACAAAGAGCGGCGTGGTATTCGTCGCGCACAAGAACGTGGACGAGCCGCTCGCAGTGGTCTCAAGCATGCAGAAGGTCTTCAAGATAGACGCTCACATAGGCGCCGCTTATAGCGGCATAGTGGCAGACGGGCTTCATGT
>CAZXIK010000018.1:0-11718 GCA_964640735.1 Microcaldota archaeon
TGGAGCGAGAGTGTAGCCCTGGGCTGCGCTGACCTTGGGAATGTCAAGCCGCCTGTCTTCGATGGAGCCTAGGAGGGTGAGGTAGGCATAGCGCGTGTGAAGCATGCTCCCATGAGATACAGCGATGTAATAAGAAGAGAGCAGAAAGGCGCAGATTTTGGGAGGCTGGGCGAAAAAGGCGGCAGATACGTTGCACTCAAGGACACAGGGGGCACGATGTCGTTGATACCGATACTGAACTCCGAAAGGACGCGCGTCACTGAGGAAACAAAGGACATGCTCGTAGACATAACGGGCAACTCGAAATACATAATTGAAAAAATAGCCGATCTGATTGCGGCGAACTTCATCGATATGGGGTTTGAGGTCGAGAAGGTAATCGTGAAGTACCAGGGCAAGGAATATTCGCTGCCGGAAATGGAAAGCGAGCTCATAGTGATCCCGCTTCAACAGATGAACCAGGAGATAGGCGTCAATATCGGCTTCAACAACATCATCCTGCTCGCGAACAAAATGGGCTATGAAGCCGCACTTTCAGGGACAAAGATAAGGTTCAGAGTGCCTGCATACAGGCTCGACGTGATAAACGAGCAGGACGTCATCGAGGATGTCGCGATAGCCTACGGCTATGACTACATACAGCCGATTCCTGTGCTCTCCGCTCAGACGGGGGGGCTGGACAAGATTGCCATCGAAACGGAAACAATCAGCGAAGCCATGCTCGGGCTCGGATTCAGCGAGATGATGAATTCCTACCTGACTAACGAAGAGACCGACTTCGAGCGGATGAGGCTGGAGCGGGAAAGCGAATACGTGATGATATCCAACCCGAAAACCGAGACGCTGACTATGCTAAGGACCTGGATCCTTCCGTCGCTGCTTGGCAACCTCGGCAAATCGATGAAGGAGAGGCTCCCGCTGAGGCTATTCGAGCTGGACATGGCATTCGGGCTGAAAATAAACGTGCCGAGCGAAAGGTACCATCTCGCAGCCGTGCTCTGCGGATCCAAGGCTAATTTCAACGACATTAAGGCTGCGTTCGAAAGCCTATCTCAGAAGGTTTCGATCGAGTGCGGGATGGAAAAGGCAGACCACAGAAGTTTTATCGAAGGGCGGTGCTCGTCCCTCACGCTCAACAAGAAAACAGTGGGATTCCTCGGGGAGATGCATCCTGAAGTGCTGGACAGCTTCGGAATTGAGGAGCCTGTCGTCGCATTTGAACTGGACCTGTCGCCTTGGCTCGAAAGATAATTTTCAGAAACCCGTCTAATCTAGCCGAAATGCATTTTAATCACGGGCATATATTGGATATTAAGGCGGAGGGCTGGACAGATGACTGCGAAATTCAAACAGGCAGCGAGTCTTGAAAAAGGGGCGGAGCTGGGCCTCGGAGACCGGTTCGACCCTCTCTGCAAAGAGATAAGCGTGATAGCCAGCCGCACAATCTCGATAGGGAAGAGAGAAACCAGCAAGAGGATCTCCGTTGAGGTGGAAACCGCCGAGATGGGGAGGCTGGTGACAGTGCCCGTAGTGTACTCATCGGATTACGAAATACAGGGAGCCTGCGCGGTTTACAGGAGTGTGAAGAGGCCTGAAGGCTATTCGGGAGGATCAGAACGCTTGCCTGTAGCGATAAAGAAGCTGGATAGGAAAATGGTTGATGATTACGGCTTGAGGCGCAGATATCCAAGGAGAATTGACGATTTCATCTTCTTCAGGCCTACGATTGAGCTTAATACGCTTCAGATTGCTGAGAGGAAAAGCGAGCTTCTCATGGTAGTTCCGGATCCGAGCCTAACTCCTACTGTGACGCGGCTAGTTCCGCATGATTCGTACGGCGGCTTCGGGATCAGGAGGAGCTAGCGAAAAAGGCGATCTCTTCCTTCTCCAGCCTGAAGTTGTTCTCGAAAGCGTCCTTCATCTCCTCAATCCTCGTACCGCTCGAGACAGAGAACATGGTTTTGAATAATGGCAGGTAGGAACTGACAATCTCATGCTTGTTTGTGTGAAGGAAGGGTGAGAGCTTTGCCGCTATCTTGCCCTGCTCCCCTCTGCTCGCTTTTGTCGAGCTCAGGTGCCTTATCTTGGAAGGGAAGGAATACGGGCTGAGGTACCGCGTGCTCCCGCCGCTCGACAGCGATATGCCTGCGATTCCGGCGGACGCATATTTCATGTAGCCGTAGTACCTGAAACGCTCGGCCATCTCGAAAAACCTGCTGGCGAAGGCGAGGTCGGCATACGATGAATCAAGCGATTGTTTGAGCCAGTAGCGTGCGGGGATGTTCTCCTCCACCCAGTTCATCATCATGCTCATGTCGGTGTCGCTGTTTTCGACCGCAGCCCTTGCGGCGGAAAAGTTGTTTGTTGTGAATATCTTGTCGAGGACCCTGAATATCTCGAGCTTTCTGTTCCTGACGCCGAGGCTTTCCATCACATCGCTGCCGCCCAGCAGAACCATCTGAAGGTCGTTCAATGCACCCCGCACATCTCCATCGCTGCGGTACGCGATTTCCTTAGTTGTTTCATCGCTGAGTTCCTTGCCCTCTTGCTTGGCGATCTTCTTTAGGTATTCAATCATCTCCCTGCTCTCAACCTTCTTGAACTCGACTCTTTCGACATGGCTTCTCAGGAAACTTATCCTCTGGTCCCAGTAGTCGTTAGCAGTGAAGACTATTGGCTGTTTTGACGTTTTGATTATTTGGGTAATTACAGATTCTGCACCCTTGTCGGAGCTGCTTGACAACTCATCTATTTCATCGAAAAGCACGAGCGTCACGGCAGAAAACAGTCCGCGGCTAGCCACAGCGGGGAGCAATTTTTTCCTCAGTGTCTCCGCATCGCGGTAATCGCTCGCTGTGAGTTCCACAAGCTCGAATCCGTTTGCGAAGGCAATAGCCCTTATCGCCGTTGTTTTCCCGGTACCGCTGGGTCCGTAGACCATAACCGGCTTGGGCTTCTTGTGCGACTGGATGTCTATGCTGAACTGCTTGAGCTTTTCTATAGGAAGCCTGTTCCCTATCAGGCCGTTGAGCGTTTTAGGAGTGTATTTTTCGTAGAGGAGCATAAGGACACGCAGCAATTGATATTAATTTATTCAGAAAGAAGCTATAAAGCTGCTCCTGTCATCTAGTCCGGCCAAGGATACGGGGTTCTCAACCCCGGCACTCGGGTTCAAATCCCGACAGGAGCATGATCAAACGTTGGTCGGCGTGAATATCTTCCCGTCTCCTCCGACGAAAATTGTGTAGCTTGACCCTATGAAGCTATTGCCCTTGCTGTTGCTGAGCCAGACGAGTATCGTGTACTCTCCTGGCCCGTTCTTGCTTATCGTGTCCTGCATGCTGAACGCTATGGTGAACTGGCTCTTGCTCACGCTGTACTGGTCGGCGACGACGCTCGTCAGGTTCTTGTAGTAGAAAAGCGGGCTGCTGACGACTCCGGCGACGCTCGGCCCGTAGCCGTAGGATGAGGTGTTGGACAGCTGCGCGCGCGTCATGCTTGAGATTGGCGCCTCGTAGGTTATGAGGACCGATTGCAGGGTGTCGCCGCCCTGGGCCGTTCCCTTCAGGTACATCTCCTCGGTGCTGGGATTGACTCCGAAGTTGCTCCAGCTTATGTAGTTGTTTATGAAGTCCTCTGTGAAGTAGACGCTTGTCGCATTGTAGGCTATCCCTATGCTGACCTGGTTGTGGTTCGGGTCGAGTATGTTGTTCCTGTGCCCGTTGCGGCAGCATGCCGAATCGTTGTACACCATCGCGTACTCCATCTGCTGAATTGTCTGCTTCACGTTTATGTTGCCCTTGCACACCCCGAGGATGCACGCCGCCGAGAACCTGTAGGCTATGTTCTCGCTGAGAGCCTGCGTCCCTCCGAGAAGGGTGTAGCGCATGTAGGGCTTCATTCCGTACGTGTCCCAGTGGCTGAAGTAGTTGTACGCGAGCATGCTCTGGGAATGCTGCTGGCCCGAACTCTCGTTTGAAAGCGTGACGTTGCTCAGGCCGAACTGGCGCCTGTCTGCATTTATCAGGCTGAGCGCGTACGAAACGAGAGACGCATTGCTCTGCGTGAGGTTCGCCTGCTGAGCTGTTGTTGTGATGAACACCTGGCTGGAGTTGCCAAAGCTGCGCACGAGGTTGTTGAGAAGGAAAGAGAGAGCTCCGAGCTTGTCGGATTGGGAGCTTGCCAGCAGCAGGTAGAGCAGGCCCAGCACTATAAGCGTCATGACTAGAGTGATAAGCTGCGTCACTAACTCTGTCGTTCCGCCCTTTATCGCAAACGCCCAGATACATTTGGCACTAACCTAATAATAATGCTCCTTGGCGACAACGCATGCAGCCGCCACTTCAGCGCCTCCGGAATGCTGCTTGCGAGCTCGGCATGCCAGGATGCTCCACTCAAAAACATGAGTGTGGTGTGCCATAGCCTCTCTTCTGTTTTAGGTGGCATTCGACTGCGCGGCATTCTGCCTTGCACGCTCACAGCATGCTCCTCGGTTCGTTCCATGCACATATGCACGCTCGTCTTGTCATCGCTTGTGTACACTTGTGCTTGCGTTTCTGTGCCGAATCGGGCCTTAAGCCCGCCTCATGCTCCGCGTGGAGAGAGCTTCCTCAGTCATACGACCGTAAGCCACTCGCACACCACGAATTAGCTTTAAATTGCTTCTTATATAAAAGTATCTCATGGCAAGCTTGGAAGCCATCGGGGGCGCGGCTTTCTTTCCGGCGCTCATAACGCTAGTCGGGCTGCTGATCGTCGTATTCATAATCTGGAAGCTGGGCAAGATAATTTTCGGGATCATATCGAACACCATACTCGGATTGATTGTGCTCTACCTGCTCAACTCCTTACTCGGAGCGGGGATATCCTATGATACGCCGGTCATCGTGGTCACCGCGATATTCGGCATGGCGGGAATTGCCGTGCTCCTTGTCCTCAAGTGGCTCGGAGTGACCGTCTAGCTACTTTGCGAGCGCTATGTCGGCCTTCTGGACGGTCTTCCTCTTCGCGTGCTTCGCGAGCTTTACCGCCTTCTTGGCCACAGAATAGGCAAAACCGTTGACAAGATCCGCAAGCTCCCTGGCCGCGCTCTCGCTTATCCTCTCGGCGCCGGAGCTCTTGAGCATCTTCTTTGCAGTGAGTTTAGAAATCGACATCTACAAGCACAATTAATTAAATAACAAAGCTTAAAACGATAAAGCTTAAAACGATATTTGAATGGGGCCGACAAGGATAATCAGGGAACTCGAGGCTAAGGATTTCGAAAGCCTCCGCGCGTTGATACTCTCGGTCTACGATGAGTCTCCTTCAGCGACCACCTTCGATGCAAGGCCGGGCCCGGAGAAGCTGGGAGAGCTCATGCAGAAGAAGCTTGAGGGCATGAAAGACGGCAGTGTCGTTGATTTTGTCATTGAAGAGGAGGGGGAAGTCATCGCCGACTGCGAAATAGCGAGGAATGACTATAACGAGGGGCTTGTGGGCATAATTGTGAGCAAAAATCACAGGCGCAAAGGACTCGGAAGGGAGCTCCTGGAGACCGCTTTGGGAAAGGCAGCATACAGCAAAATTTTCTCCGCATTCGCCGAGATCAAGAACGGGAACAAGAAAGCGGGCATTTTTTTCAGGAAATGCGGATTTGAGGAGGCGGAGAAAAAGCCTGGAAGCGTCATAATGAAGAAATTACTTTGACGCGTTGTAGCTGTTTAGAAGGGTTCCGTTCGTATCGGCAAGCAGGGCCCGGACGGAATAGTTTGCAAGCCTTGAGCTATAGGTCAGAACCCAGGTTCCCCCGCTGGTGGCGTTTGACTGGAAATGGGCGCTTGCGTTTACGTTCGGCATCCCGAAAACGGATATGTATTTAATCACGCTCGGAACCCGCTTTGTGGCCCACGCTATCGCCACCGGCGATGAGCCCAGCTTGAATGCGCTGTTCGGAGAGAATACGTAGATGTTGCAGTTGCTGGTGTAGGTATTCTGCGGGGTCGAGACAAGCCTGAATGCCGGATAGTCATAGACATTTATGAAGTAGGATGGGCACGGGGATGTTGCATTCTCAGTCACCGAGACGACGATGTGCCAGCTCCCTGAATAATTGGACGGCGTGTCGCTTGTCACGTTGACTATCGACCCGGGATAGGTCTGGAGCAGGTCGGTTGTTATGAATGATTCCGCCTGCTGCTTAGTGACCTGCTGGCCGAGCGAGCCTTTGAGCACATAGTAGACTACTGAAAGGATCGCAATCACGACGATTGCGGCTATAATCGCCCTTATCAAAAGGTCCATGTTTATGGATGAAACCAGCACATATAAAATGTTTGCGACGTCCAACTGGCTAATGCACGCTTTTGTTTGAAAGCTCCATGCTCCTTCCGACAAGCTTTTCAAGGTCGATCTCGTTCAGCAGATTTTTCATCTCGTCGATATTGACCGCGGTCTTGGGGTTTCTGGAGTTAATTGAGCAGACATCCTTGTACGGTTTTATAGAGTCCTCGAACGTTCCTATGCTTTTTGCAATTCCGATTATCTCCTCCTTGTCGAATCCCACCAGGGGCCTCAGAATAGGCATCGCGATTCCGTACTGCTCAGCACAAAGGTTTTCTGCGGTTTGAGACGCCACCTGCCCGAGGCTCTCGCCGGTGAAGATTATAGCCGCATTCTCTTTGCGGGCTATTTTCTCTGCCAGTCTGAGCATGAATGCCTTCAGCAGAATCAGCTCGTATCTTCCGTACTTGGAAGCCTTTGCCTGGAAGATGTGCGCAGGCACAACGTAGCTGGCATAGTGGGGATAGAAACCCGCAAGATGCCTGATTATCCTTGGGACTTTCCCCGCCAGCGCCTCGCTGTTTTTCTGGAAAGCATGAAGATGGACGTAAATGGGCTCAAGCCCCCGTTTCATCGCATACCACGCCGCCACAGGAGAGTCAATGCCCCCGGAGATCAGAATGATTGCCTTGCCGGAGCTCCCCACCGGAAGCCCGCCAGCGCCTTTTTCCTTGTCCAAAGAAAGGAACGCCGCATCTTTTGCTATGCTGACGCTGAGGATTTTGTCGTATCCCCTAAGATCGGGGTCTATTCCAAGCTTTTCCGCCACTGGCTTCAGCCCGTTGACCACGTCGATTGAGGTGAATTTGTGCTGCTTGTATGACCTGTGCGAATCGATCTTGAGGACTTTGGGCCTCTTGCCTCCGGAAAGCATCCTCCGTGCCGCGGATTTTATCTCCTTGAGTGCGGGCTTTGCGGCGATAGAGACCTGGAATGCGCTGATTCCGAAGACTCTCTTCAACTTCGTCCTTATCGATTCCAGATTGGATTTCTTTTCAAGCTTTAGGATGAGCCTGTCGTACTGCCTTACAAGCGCGAATCTCTCGCCTTCGAGTTGCATCCCAAGGTTCTTGACCAGCAGCTTAATGTAGCTGTTCCTGTTGCGCCCTTTGAGCCAGAGCTCACCGAAATGAACCACTATGAGCTTTTCGCCGGGCTTGAACTCCATATGCAGGATTAGATGTCTACTTCTTTAATTGCTTCGCAATCTCCTTCTGCTCCTTTGCCTTCTGCTTCTTGTGCTGGACCGCGTCGAACTCATAGCATCGGTCAGAGCAGTAGTACTTCAGGGCGCCAGTCTTCCTGACGTACATAATCCCGGTTCCCTTCTCGATTTCATTCATGCAGTATGAGCAGCGCACGCGATCACTTCACGTTTATGGGCTTGTCTTCCCTGCTCGTGTCTCCAAGCCTTATCATGTCGCCGACCTTCGCCCTTCCGCTAAGGTTCCTCCTTATGACACGGCCCTTGTCCTTACCCTCGAGTATCTTGCACATCGCCTGTATGATCGATCCGAACATTCCAGTTTTGTGGGAATTTATCTCCACGATCTCCGCCAGGAACCCATCGTACTGCTTCTGTTGCTGCTGCGATGGTTGCTGTTGCTCTTCAGCCATTGGAGATCATCTCATTCTTCTACATCGGCTTTGCCGCTTCCTGCTTTGCCTCCTTCTGCATTTCAGGCTTCTTAGGCTTTGGCGCGGACTCCTTCTTTTCCTTCGGCGCTTCCTGCTTTTGTGCGCTTCCGCCGCCTCCGATCTTTCCGAGCGCCCATCCTGAAACTTCCTTCAATTGGGACTGGCCCTCCCCTGCTTTTTCTATCGACGCTGCGGCGCATGGGACTGTGAGCCCTGCAGCCTTGCCGAGATCGAGCTTTGCAGGCACGAAAACAAACGGTATCCTCTTCTGCTCGCAGATCGTCGGAAGGTGCATCACGACCTCTTCGGGTTCGACGTCACCTGCGATAAGAACTAGAGACGCGATGCCGCGTTCGACGCTCTTAGTCACTTCGTTGACCCCCTTCCTCACTGAACCGCTCTGCTTTGCAAGCCTCAGAGCTTCCAGTGACTTGTCTACCATCTCCTTCGGTACTTCAAACTTCGCGTATGTCTTTGCCATCTTCACACCTCATTTCATTGGTGCAACAGAACACGTCTACCGAAGGCAGATTGCCCTTGGTATCATTTGTTGCATTTATCATATAGCTGAGAGGATTTTTAATTCTATTGCATTCAGTCCATGAATTCCTGCGGCGCTGGAGGTTCCTCCTTCATGCCCTTCCTTTTCCTTATCTCCTTCACTATCTTTTCCTGGAGTTCCCTTGGAAGCTTTTCATAGCCCGCATACTCAAAGTACCAGATTGCCCTGCCAGCCGTAGCACCCCTTATCTCGTTCGAGAAGCCCTTGATGACCTCTGCGACAGGCATCCTGGCTATTATCGTAACCGCTTCGCCCTGCTGCTGCACTTCCTGAACCTGGCCTCTCCTGCTCTGCAGGAGCGAGATAACTGGAGACATGTACTCCTGAGGAACGTTGACCGTGAAGGTTTGCTTGGGCTCGAGCAGCGCCACTCCTGAAAGAAGCATCCCTGCCCATATCGGCCTTCTCATCGCAGGCATTATCTGCGCGGGGCCCCTGTGCACCGGATCCTCGTGGATTGTCGCATCAGTTATCACGACTTTGATTCCGTAGGTCTTCTCTTTTGCCAGCGGCCCTTCCTTCACCGCCTCGACAAATCCGTCTATGAGAAGTTCCTGGACCTCGTTCAGGTACTGAACCCCGTGTGTCGCATCGATAAGAACCCCTACGTTGGAGACGTACCACAAACCTCTTGCTTGTTCCCTAGGCATCCCGGCCTTGACAAGATCCTCAAGGTACTGTTTGCCTTTCGGGGCGCCTTCCTTTATGGTCCCGTTCTCTATAAGTTCTATCACTCCCTTTTCGAGCGGAGATATTGTGACTTCGAACTTCGAGTGCCTGTTTGGCGATTTTCCTTCGATATCTGCCGTCTCATTTTCTATAGTCTCTTTATAGACGACTATCGGTTCGCTCGTAGTTATAGGGATTTTGAACTCGTCTTTAAGTTTCGTCTCGACAATCTCAAGGTGGAGCTCGCCGTTTCCGCTAACAAGGTGCTCGCCGGTTTCCTGGTTGATGCTGACGACAATCCCGGGGTCTGTCTTTGAAAGCTCTCTGAGGGCCTGGATGAGCTTAAGCGTGTCCTTCGACTCTTTCACCTCTACGGACTTAGTGACGACGGGCTTTGCGTAGTGGGTTATCTGCTCGAACGGGATAATCTCATCCTCGCTGAGCGTGTCGCCTATCTGGAGGTCCTTGATGCCCACCACCGCAGCTATGTTTCCTGCGGAAACCTCTTCGATCTGGACCCTGTCCGGACCCATGTATAGCCCGACTTGCTGCACCCTTTCGATGTCAGGTCTGCCTGATACGTGAACTTCAAGGCCTTTCTTGAAAGTACCGGAGAAAACCCTTGCTATCGCCACTTCACCTCCGTGCGGGTCGTAGCTTATTCCGAAAACCACAGCATTTGCTTTGGCGTTCGGATCGACTTCAAGCATCGCCTTTCCGTCAGGGCTCGCGAGGTCACCGTGCCACAGATGCGGAATCCTGTAAGCCTGGGCCTCGTCAGGAGTCGGCAGGTGCTCGATTATCATCGTGAGCGTAGCTTCATCTATCGGAGCGACCTCCTGCAGCCTTGCGATGTCGTTCTTTTCTGTGAGGTCGAATATCTGCTTGAAGTTGACCTTGTACTTTTCCATGATTCTCTTCGATATCGCCCACTTCTCCACTGCGGATCCTATGCACACGCTGCCGTCGTCTACGCTGACCTTCCATTTGCCTACAAATTCCTCAGGCGCGAAGCCATCAATGAGTTTGTTGACATCGTTTATCAGCTTCAGCAACCTTTCAAAGGTCTGCTGCTGGGTAAGCTTGAGCTCGGTGAGCAGCCTGTCAACCTTGTTGACGAAAAGCACAGGCTTCGCCTTCTCCTTCAGCGCCTGCCTGACTACGGTCTCCGTCTGCGGCATTATCCCTTCGACAGGATCGACTACGACAACTACGCCGTCAACGGCTCTCATTGACCGGGTTACGTGGAAACCGAAGTCCACGTGCCCTGGCGTGTCTATTAGGTTGATTATGTGGTCATGGTCCTTGTAGTTGAACGCGAGCGAGATGTTTGCCGACTTGATCGTCATCTTCCTGTCCCGCTCTATGGCTTCATAGTTCGTGTATAGCGCTTCGCCTGCGACTGTCTTTGATATTATTCCCGCCTTTGCTAGAAGCGAGTCCGTGAGAGTTGTCTTGCCGTGGTGGACGTGGGCGACTATGGCTACGTTCCTGACGTGCTTAACATCTCGCATTATCCTTGCGACTTCTTCGGCGACGAACTCTTTCCTAACCATCCGACTACCTTGCGCTCCTTGCTATTCTCTCGAGCTCGACCTTCTTCTTTATCGCGTAGCTGTTTGGATCCTTCGCTGCGCCCAGAATAAGTTCATCCGCAAGCGCGTCTGCAAGCCTTTTCTTGCTCTTGAATGCTCCAATGAGCGATGCGAGCGCGATATTCCTTAATGCGACGTCAAGTCTCCTTGCCGCGCTTATGCCCACCGCAACGTTGTAGTTTATACCTCCGTACCTTATCCTAGTGGTGTCCTCTATCGGCGCTGCATTTTCAAGCGCGCTGACGAGAACCTGGACCGGATTCTTTCCTGTCTTCTTGTTTATTATCTCGAAAGCGTCCTGGACTATGCGGAGAACCTTAACTTTCTTGCCCTGAAGCGCGCCTTCGGTTCTTATCACCTTTCCTCCGATTTTCTGCCCGGTGCCTCCTCGCATCAGCTTGTTGACGAGCCGCTCCACCACGTTAACATGGGTAGCCGCGTAGACTCTGTTCTTTCTCCTGCCGTAAGTTATCGGATATGCCTTAGGAAACAGCATCACGTAGTTGGCAAGGCTGGGGTCGTTGACAGCAGCTTCCTTCATGCTGTATTTTTGGAAAAGGAGAGGCTCTGAGAGCGCAACATTCTCTTTCTTTACAGCCCTTCTTGCCGGGGCTCTTTTCGGCGCCGGCCTTGGCTGCTCTTCCGCAGGCTGGGTTTCGATTTTTTGGATGGGCGCCGGCTCGACATTCATCGGGACGGCTGACTCATCGGCTTTTTTCCCCTCCTTGTTTTCCTCTTGCAAAACCACTACCTCTTCGGTTTCTCAACTTTTCCCTTGACTATCTGGTAGAGGTCTGCGCCATTCAACCCTATGACCCTGTACTTCAGCCCGGGTATGCATCCCATCTGGCCCCTCTGCGACGCGCCGAGGCCCTGGATCATCACTTCGTCGTGCTCCTCGATGAAGTTTATCGCGCTGTCGTGGGGGACAGA
>CAZXIK010000019.1:0-11713 GCA_964640735.1 Microcaldota archaeon
ATATAAAAACTTAAACAAATGAAAGACAACTGAGTGTTTTTTGTGCGAGTAGCGATAGTGATACCTGCATATAACGCGCAGAAAAGAATCTCGAACGTGCTTGAAGAATGCGGCAAAAGCCTCATTAAAAGGCACAAGCGTTCCGCGAAGATAATTGTTGTTGCCGACCATGGCAGCGACCGCACCGAAAGCGTGGTCGCCGGGTATGCGAGGGCCCACAAGGGCGTAAGCCTCATAGCTAGGGACAGGAGGCAGGGGAAGGGCGCTGCGCTGATCGAAGGGTTTTCAGTCGCATGCGGAGATCCTAAAAATGAAATCGTTGGTTTCATAGATGCTGACGCATCGGTAGGCGGCGAAGACATGGAGAAACTGATAAAACGCCTGGAAGAATCAGAGGCGGATGGCGTGATAGCTTCCAGATACGTGGACGGAAGCAGATGGATCGGGAAGCAAGATTTCGCAAGATTAGTCGCGAGCAGGGCGTACAACGCACTTGTGAGGCTGCTCTTCGGCTTTCCCTACGCGGACACTCAGTGCGGGGCGAAATTCTTCAGGAGAAACTCGCTCCGGGCAGTGCTCAGGAAGCTTGTGCTCACGGACATGAGCATAGACATAAACATCCTCTACGAGATGCAGCGTCTGGGCCTGCGGATTATCGAGGAACCGGTGACCTACAGGTGGAATGGGGAAGGAAGCACGCTCGACCTCAGGAAGCAGCCTCTGCAGATGATGATGGTTGCAATCGGGTACAGAATAGCACGCTCCCCGCTTGACGCGCTCCTGCCTGGAAATGCAAAGGCGGCGATATACAACTTTTTCAGGGGAATGTGATTGCGCAGCATCGACTACTATTTGATTGCCCTCCTTCTGGTCTCCGCGGGTTTTGTTATTTTTTGGGTTCATTTCGCGTATTACAGGTATGCCAATTTCATCTCTGGCTACTACGACGCCGGAGTTTCCGAATACAACTTCTACTGGCATGCCAACGGCCTCCAGTATTACACAAATCCGCTTCAGTTCTTAGTGTTCACAAACCACATCTCGTTCTTCGTTCTGCTCCTGCTGCCCATCTACGCGCTCTTCCAGAACCCCATGACCATGTTTTTGATGCAGGATGTAACGCTCGCGCTGACAGCCATTGTCGTGTACTTTGTTACGGACAGCATTCTCAAAAGCAGGCGGCTCGGCTTTGCATTTGCGATAGCCTTCTTGGTAAATCCGGCAGTCATAGGCCTCGCGTCGAATGATTTCCATCTCCAGTCGTTCCTTGCCATATTCTACATTCTCGCCTTCTATTTTTACGTGAAAAGGAGGGCCGGTTGCTTTGCCCTGAGCTTTGTCCTGCTATTGAGCATACAAGAAGTGACGCCAATGGTGGCGGGGAGCCTGCTTGCCGGTCTGCTATTGTACGAGAAATTTTATGAAAAGGGCAGGGAAGATGCGGAAAGGAAGAAGATGATGGCATTAGGCTTGTGCGCCACCGTTGCCTCATTCCTCATATACTACGCATTGCTCGTTTACATACCTTCGACATACGCAGGCGGAAGCCAGCCTTCTGTTGTCCCCATCCAGCGGCTAGTGAACTTTGCGGGGGGGCAGATATCCGCGTTGATACAATCGAACAGCTCGGTGCGCGCCGCTGGCCCGATAGCAACCCTCTTTGGCGAAATAGACACGGCGCAGCAGTTTGATGCGCTGCTCGCCGCAGGCTTATTCATCGGCCTTGTCGCATTTTTCTTCGGTTTCGGGTTGACCAGCCTTGAAATTCCGCTGGTTAGCATTGTTCTTTATTTCCCATGGTGGTTTGAGGTTGCGATAGTGCAGAACGCTTCATTCACTTATCCCTTCTTCCAGTATTACGCTTTCGCGCTCGGGGGCAGCGTGGTCTCCGCAGTACTCGGGATAATGCATCTTGAAACAGGCAGGAAAGGGCTTGCAGGAAGAAAGAACAGGGACAACGAAATGCTGAAGACCCTAATTGCAGGTTCGGCGCTGCTCATCAGTCTCGCGCTTTCGGCAGGATTCGTCAACTCCCTCTACTTGGGGGAGAAACTGTTTTCCTATCCGCAATACCAGTTTGCCCAAACGGCAAACCGGGCAATAGGCCTCATCCCGCAGAATTCCAACGTGATGGCGGAGTCTGGAATAGCCCCGCACCTCTTTAAGATAAGAAATCTGGAACTGTCGCCTTTGGAGACGCCATACATATTCAAGCAGACAGTCCAAGTCTACTGGTTTAAGCCTGATTATGTGATTTACGGGGATTACTACGTACAATCTGCTTATTTCCTTGCAGGCCCGCCGTTCAATGAATCGAACTTCAGCTCGGATTATTCGCTGATATTCAACCAGAACGGCACATACATCTACAAGAGAAACGGTGCGGCATGATGAAAATCGGAAAAACAGCGCAGAGCTATGCGCTTGGCGCATTCGCCTCGGTGCTCTACTCGTTTTGGATGATCTTCAGCTATAAGGCGGTTGCGGCAGGAAACACTGGATTCATCCAGGTGCTCCTCTTCTTCTACTTCTTCGGAACGTTCATAAGCGTGGTGGTCGGCCTGGCCGTCAGGCGCACCCTCTCCGTGGGGAAGAAGACTCTGAAGTACTCCCTTTTGCAGGCGGCCGCCTACGCGCCGGCAAGCCTCATGCTGTTCTATGAACTCGGGAACGCACCATCGTTCACTCTTACGGCGTCGGCAGCGAGCGCCAGCATAATCGTCTTCGCGCTGCTCGTAAGCCGCGCCAACGGGACGAGGCCCAAGGCAGGCTACTTCGCGGCCACGCTCGTAGTATTTCTGGGGATGCTTCTCCAGGCCGTGGCCACCTATGGCTTGAACTTCTCCTCCGAGCTGGTCTATCTGGCGGTTTTGGTTCCGATGGCCGTCTTTTACGGCCTGGCGGGCTACGTCACCTTCCGGGCGATGAGAAGCGGCGTAGAGCCGTTTGCGTTCTTCACGTGGACGCCCCCGTTCCAGCTTGCGATGGTGGGGCTGTTCCTATTCCTGACCGGAAACCTTATCTCCATCGCCAATCCCGCGCCGGCAATGCTCCTGTTCTCTTTCCTAGGCATAGCCTCGGCCCTCATAGGCTGGGTAGCCGACCTTTACGCCTTCAGGATATCGAAGCACGCGAAGGCGGGAGTGCTGAACACGATAAACATACTCACGAGCCTCGAGCTTGTGGGCATCGCGGCGTTTTCTTTCGCAGTGCTGGACCTCAGGAACCTGAGCCTTATCGGAGGCCTCGCCCTCACGCTGACCGGTATAGTGTGGCTCAATCTGGAGAGCCGCTAGGGCTCTTGATGAACTCTTCCAGCAGGACCGTCGCGTAGGTTCCCTTGGGCAGCGAGAAGGACAGCAGCAGGTCGTCCTGCTCCGCCCTGTGAAAAAGCCCTCTCACCGGCGAAAGGAGGACTCGGTGGCTGCCTTTCATCGCCAGCTCCGGAATGCCTTTTGCCCTGAAATCCTCCTTGCTTATCCGCATCCTGGCCATCAGGTCTTTTGCGTACCCGCTCAGTTCTTCATCCTTTGTTTCGTACCCGATTATCGGGATTGCAGCGAAATCGCCCTGCGGGCCGCAGTTTTCGGCATCGGGAAATCCGTAAAAGTCCATCTTCGCCTTGACTGGCGACTCGAAATCTTTTTCCTTTATGCGGATCTCGAGCTCTTCATTGAAAATCTCCGACTGCAGGCCGTGTATGAACATCATCGCAATGCCCCTCGGCAGCATCTTCAGGGCGTTTGCGTAGTTCTTTGGATATCTCGACAGGTAGGCGAGCGCCTTCAGCTCTCCCCTCAGGAACTTTGGGAAGTTTCTGGCTGCGGCATCGAAGTCGCGCGTCTCTTTCAGCTCGTCCCTTGCGGCCTTGACTTCCTCATTTCTCTCGTTCTCCGTGCTCGTGAGGTAGTCCATCACAGCCTCCTCGAAATTGCCCCTCAGGATCGCGGCGCCTATCCTCGCGTTGTTTGATCTGCTGCCGAACCTCTGCTCGCCGAAATAGTTTGGCATCCTTCCCTGGAGCTCGCCTGCGGTCTTCTCGGCATTCTGGGCAGCGGAGGCGTTCCTTATCCTCGCATCGAACGCGTTCCCGACGCTGTCGCCGAGCTTTATCTCGTCGCTCCTCCAGAAGCCGTTTATCTTTATGTCCTTTATCGAGATCGCGCCCATGTCATAATCGGAAGGGTGGAACACTGCAGCCAGCTGCACCGTGACCGCCCTCTTGTCCTTCGAGCCCGCATACGATATCGACTTCCTGCCGTGGCCCAGCTTCTTGGCTATCGCCGCAAGCGCGTCAACAGTATTCCAGTCCCTCTTCTGGAGCACGATCGCTATGTGCTTGCCGCCCCTGGACTCCTCGATCCCGAGCGCGGCGGGGGTGTAGCTGGTGTCGGGCTTGAGCACTATTCCCCTTGCAGTTATCTCCTTCACAACGAAGTCTTCGGCCTGCTTCTTAATCTCGCCCCCGGTTCCGGGGCTTTTTGTCAGCGTCAGCATGATACCATTAAAAAGGGTATTTATCCATAATAACCCTATCACTAGAGGGGGTTTGTCCTGGCAGAACACGCCATAGCTGAAAGGCTCCTATACAGGATAGTCAAGAGGCACATAGCCGGCACGACAATGAGTTCGGCCATCGAAAAGGCGAAGGAGCTCAACGACAAGAAGCTGCTCGTCTCGCTCTCGTTCCTCAGCGACAGCGCGGCGGACAGCGCAAAGGCGAGATACGCAACCACCACGTACCTTGAGCTCATAAGAAGGATCGCGAGGAACGGGCTGAAAGCTAGCATACAGGTGCCCCTCAGGCAGATAGGCTTCGACATCTCTGACCAGCTTGCTGCGAAGAACGCGCGCGACATACTGAACACCGCGAAGAGCTACGGGGTGTTCGTATGGCTTGAGATACAGGACCACGGAGGCAACATCCCGTCCTTCCTGCACGGGGAGAACGGTGTCGGATACGCTGTGAGCATCGACCATTCCGATGATTACCTCAGGATAAACAAGGGCCACATAAAGGCGATAAAGATACTCTGCAGCCAGACCCACGACAGGGCGAAGTACGAGGAGAAGAAGGCGGTGAGCAGCATAAGGAACGCGATAAGGAACCTTCGAAACCCGGTGCTCCAGACCCCCCCGGACGGGGCGATGAAAACCATGCTGAACGGCAGCAACATAAGGAAGTTAATGACCTTCGAGCTGCAGCTGGGCTACGACGCCAGGAAGCTCAACGCGATAATCAAGAAAGGGGGAAGGGCGAGCGTCTATGTTCCGTTCGGGAAGGACTGGGCGGAATACGCGGCAAGCAAGACACCGGAAAGATACGCCAGGTTCATAGCAAGCAGGATACTGAGGGAGGAGTAGCGGATGGCAAGATTCAAAAACAGCGATCCCGTGGTGCTCGTGACCGGCGCTACTGGCAGGCTCGGCAGGCACCTTGCCAGGAAGCTGGTCGAGGACGGCAACACGGTGAGGGTGCTGATGTTCAAGAAGGAGGCAGTACCGAAGATGATACCGGGAACGGTGCCCTTCCTCGGATCGCTGCACGACAAGCGTATCCTGAACGAGGCTTGCAGCGGAGTAGACGCAGTCATCCATCTTGCCGCGATAGTGGGGGAAGCGAAAGCGAAGACCGACGAACTCATCAGCACAAATGTCGAAGGCACCGGGAACCTTCTGGAAGCCTGCAAAGCCAACGGGGTCAAGCACATCATATACGCGAGCAGCGTTGACGTGTACGGAAGAAAGAGGAGCGGGACGCTTACCGAAGACTCGGAGACCGCGCCTACAGACAAGTACGGCTACAGCAAGATGCTTGCCGAGCGCAAGATAATGGGCAGCGGAGTGCCATACACCATATTCCGCATGGCGACCATATACGGGCCGGGGTTTGAAGAGCCATTCTTCAAGATGTTCAGGGCGATAAAGGAGAGGAAGATAGTCATAATAGGAAACGGAAAGAATTCGCTCAGCATCGTGCACATCGAAGACGTGGTCAAGGCCTACGGACTAGCCCTGTACCATCCAGAAGCGAGCATGAACAAAGTATACAATCTGACGGACGGCGAAACACGCACGCAGGAGGAGCTGATCGGCCTTGGAGCGGACCTCCTCAAGGCAAAGAAGCCGACGACGCACGTGCCGGAGATCGTGGTAAAGATGCTGGCCAGGCAGAGGGGCCTGGACAGCGACGAGATGAGATTCCTCACCTCTGACAGGAGGGTGAGCACGGCCAGGATACAGAACGAACTCGGATTCAAGGCGAGCGTATCTGCCGAGGACGGCGGCGGGGAGCTGGTAGAGATGTTTTTAAATAGGGGAGGCGCGAAATAGTGGTGGAATCATGGGGATAAGAATCGGGAAAGTCGAGAGGTACATAAACGAGACGCTCAGCAGCAAGGGATCAATGCTGTTCATGCTGATAGATCCCGTGGACTACAAGACTCCGCAGGATGCAATAAAGACAGGAGCAGACAGCGCGGAGGGCGGCGCAGACCTTGTGCTGATAGGAGGCAGCATAGGCGCCCAGGGGCAGCTGCTTGAAACAGTCACAAAAGGGATAAAGGACAAATCGGACGTGCCTGTAGTTCTTTTCCCCGGAAACATAGCGACAATCTCCAGGTACGCCGATGCCGTATATTTCATGTCGCTGCTTAACGCAAGAAACCCGTACTGGATAACACAGGTGCAGATGCTCGCCGCCCCGCTGATAAAAGAGCTCAGGATCGAACCCCTGCCGGTAGGCTACATAGTTGTGGAGCCCGGAGGAACTGTCGGATGGGTAGGGGATGTCAACCTTGTTCCCCGCGAAAAGCCGAGAATCGCCGCAGCGCTTGCAAACGCAGGGGAGTTTTTGGGAAACAGGATAATAATAACCGATGTCGGCTCAAACCCCCAGCTGCAGAACTCCGGCCCGGTGCCTGCAAGGATGATAAGCGCGGTCAAGAGCTCGATATCGGTGCCCTACATAGTTGCCGGCGGAATAAGGACAACGGGGCAGCTCGCGGAGGCCTACAGGGAGGGGGCGGACATCGTCCAGATAGGCGCGGTGCTGGAGGAGGGCGGCAACACAAAGGAAAAAGTCCGGAGATTTGCGAAGGTCACCAAAGAGGAAGGGAAGAGGAAAAGATGACTGCCTCTTTTGATTTTTGATTCGGAAACGGCAATGTTGATTCGCATGACGGGCAAAATACGTAGCCTCAATTCTGCCGAGATAGGAATGATCGCGGCGGAACTCGGCAAGCTCGCCTCATCCTACTTCAAAAACTTCTATGAACTGAAAGGGGGCTCATTCATGCTGACCTTTTCAAAGGAAGGGAAGGAGACCGCGGTCTACGTCAATCTCGCGAAAACAATAAACGAGACCGAATTCAAGGAGAAGGCCGGGGCGCCAAGCGAATTCGCGTTGGCCGTCAGAAAGAAGCTCGAAAAAAGCCGCGTTGAAGGCGTGAAACAGCACGGAAACGACAGGGTACTTGAAATAGATTTTTCCGGGAAGGAGCCTCGGAGGATGATAATTGAGATGTTCGACAGGGGCAATCTGATTTTAGTCGGCAAGGAGGGTTTTGTTGAGCTGGCATACAAAAGCAGGAATTTCAAGGAAAGGAGCGTGAGGAAAGGCGCAATCTACAGCTTTCCTCCGCAGGGAGGCAGGCCTGTCAGCTACGAAGAGGCGGAAGTCAGCGGGGGACCTGAGCCAAGGCTATATGAAAGGGACGGCGAGTATCTGGATTTCTCCATATTTCCGGTTGCGGAGTACGAGCAAGACGCAGGAGTAAAGGCGCAAAAGTTCCCGACGCTGGGCAGACTATTGGATTCGCTGTACCTAAAGGGCAGGGCAACCGAGGTTGACGCCGAAAAAATAAAGGAGGCCGAAGAACTGGGAAAGAGCATTGAGAAGCTGAGAAAGCAGATCGGAGAGCTCAGGGCCAGCTCTGAGGAATGCAGAAAGATCGCGAACAGGATATTCGAGCGCATGGGGGACATAAACTCCCTCTTGCAGCACGTAAACAGGAACAAGATAAGGGACGTGGAGGGCACCAGGGGCTTTAATATAAATGTTAAAGGAGTAGACCCAAAGAAGAGGACGATCACCGTCGAGCTGGATTGAGCTTGTGCAGATCAAAATGATTTTTCTTGGGACAGCGGGATCCGCACCGACAAAGCTGAGGCGAATGCCCAGCGTGGCGCTCATCTACGAGGGCGACACGCTGCTTTTCGACTGCGGAGAGGGAACGCAGTTCAGGATGATCGAGAACGACCTGAACCCGGTGAAGGTCAAGGCGATATTCCTGAGCCATGCGCATGGCGACCACACCATAGGGATAGCTGGGCTGGTGAGGACCATGGCGATGAACTCCAGACGCGAGCCGCTTCTCATATTCGTTCCGGCTGGCTACGAAAGCACCATACGCAACCTGATATCCTTCGACAAGGCCATGATAACATATCCGATCATGGTAAGGGGCATAAGATCGGGCTTGGTTTACAGCGGGAAAGGCTATGAGGTGTCCGCATTCAGGCTGGTCCACACGATCCCGACATACGGATACGTGTTCAAGGAGAAGGATAAGCTCAGGTTCAACAAGGTGCTTGCCAAAAAATTGGGCATCAGGGGCAGCGTTTTCTCGGTCTTGGAGAAGGAAGGAAGAGCGACGATAGGGAAAAAGGTTGTCGCGCTGAAGCAAGTCACATGGAAACAGGAAGGCAAAAAGGTAGTGTATGCGACGGATACAAGGCCGACGAATGAGACGCTTGTGGCTTCAAGAAATGCCGATCTGCTCATACATGAATCCTCCTACAATGCTTCTGAAATAAATCTCGCGAAGGCGAGGAAACACTCCTCCGCAGGCGAGGTGGCGCTGCTTGCCAAGAAAGCCAGAGTGAAAAAGCTTGTGCTTACCCACATAAGCGCAAGGCATAGGACGGACGCCGAGCTGGCCAAGGATGCAAAAAAGAACTTCGCAAACACGGAGGTTGCGAGGGATGGATACACTCTGATTATTTAATTTTAATGGCGAAACCAGAAATCAAGGAGGCATCGTCTAGTGGTAGGACGGCAGATTGACATTCTGCAAGCACGAGTCCGATTCTCGTTGCCTCCACTCAGGTTTCGAATCCCGAGTCGTTCAGCGGCTCGTTATTGTTGATTACCTGATTTGAATTTACTACGGATCCGGAGCCATTTGTTCCGAAGGTCTGCCTCGCATAGCTGTTCAAGGAAAGGCCTATCTGGATCGTCCTATTTTGGATCTCATTCAGCGGAATTATGTAAGGAGAGGAGGGCTGCTGGCTGAAGTTCAGCGCTGGAAGGAGGTTGTTTGCGTTGCCATCCCTATAGGTCAGGTTCTTCAGCCCGAAATTCCACTCCAGGAATTTCATCGTGCTCTCAAAGTCATAGACAGTATGGTCAATGTATCCCTGCTTCGAATAAGGGGATACTATAAGCCCGGGCACCCTGAATGCAAGCCCGGTCTGCTGACCGCCGAGAGTAGCTATCTTTGGAGGCGTAACGCCGTCATAGTATCCGCCGTAGTCATCCCACATCACTATGATCAATGTGCTGTTCCAGTACTTCGACCGCATGACGCTGTCTATGAGGCTGGTGACATACCACATCCCCTGGGTCACGTTAGCCGGCGGGTGCTCGCTCAGGGCAAACGTGGGGCTGACCCAGGATACTTCAGGCAGAGTGCCCTGGGATATGTTGTTGAATATCGTTGAGGTGAAAGCGAAGTGCGGCCTGTAGGGCTTTGTGTAGCTTATGTTCTGCGCAAACAGTGGATTCCAGTAGTAGAATGCCGTCCCGTTCTTTATTGCTGTGCTGAGGTTTGGTGCCTCCTGCTTTTCGGAGTAGTACATCCAGCTTATCGAGCTGTTAAGCAGCGACTGGGCGAGGGTGTCTATGCTCTGGGACTCGTTTATGTATATGGGTTTTGTAGTGCTGTTGAAACCATCCGCCTTGATAGATACTTCCGGAGCGTTGGCGGCGACCTCATACCAATGGTTGGCAGTGCTGTATGTAAGGGCCGAGGAGAAGAGATGGTCCAGCAGCACGTAGCGTTTCGCGTAGTCCCAGTAGTAGGGTATTGTAGCGTAATCATAATAGGACATCGGTAGCCTGCTGCCGTTTGCAGAAGAGATGAAGCCGGCGAAGCTGCCGTTGTCAAAAGCCGCCTGCGAACTTTTCCATGCGTGAGCCATCTGAGGCTGCGAGGCGTTGAGGGTGCGCCATGGCCTCACGCAACCAGCATTGGGAGCGGCTGGGTTGACAGGTTCGCAGGTGTTTGCTTCGAAACCGAACGCGCCAGGGAATGTCCCGAAATAGTTGTCGAATGCGTGATTCTCCTGGAAGATGATTATCACATTCTTGATCGGGCTGTTGGTCACTATCAGATTCTCGGTATTGCAGAGATTCGCATCGGTGTCGCAGCCCTTCACGGCATGGCTGCCGACAGTGAGGCTGAGCGGATGCCACGTAAGCAGACCGCGCCCGGAGACCCTGGGCGAATCATCCACGTATATCGTGGCATTTGAGACTGCGTTGGTCGGTGTGAAAGTGACGGTGTTATTCGCGCCTACCATGACTGGGTTTGACTCTATGCTAAGGCCGACGTTGAAGCTCTGGTTCGCCGCCTTCACACTGCCATTGAAATAAGAAACTCCTGCTAAAAACAGCGCTAATGCAGCTAAGGCGAAAATAAGCAAGAGTTTTGGACTCCTCATCAGCTCTCCTAACGTGGGAAACCGACTTCCAGTTTCTTACCGCTCTTCCTTTCTTTCATCCTGCGGAAGAAGTTCTGGCATGCCCTCTGCAACCTGACGAAGATATTCTGCCTTGTCTGCAAGAAAAGCCTATTGTATGCAGGCTCTTGTCGTTTCCACGTCATTTATTTCCACGAAAATGTTGATATACCTTTCATCGGCTCGCTTTCATCCCACCCATAAATGGTGTGGGTTTCCCCGCTCGCATCTGATAAAAACGTTCCCGCGCCGGAAGAGATGCCAAAAAGCCAAGTAATATTAACAAGAGGCAGGATATATCGCTGGATGCGCATGCCCGAAAGAGCGAGGAATTGGAAAACCTGGACGGAGACAGATGCGGATGGCATCGATCATCTGCGGCTGGATTTCAGGCCGAGCGGCATGGAAGACAGACTCGCCAAGAAACTTGAAGAGGCGAAGAGAGTCATCGAGGCATGCAGGCAGGATAACGGGTTTTTTGCAAGCACTCAGCAGTATCCGGAGCTCTGGGTCAGGGATCTCGTATACTCCGAGGACGCGCTGTTGGAACTTGGCTACGCAGGCGCTATAAAGAAGCACCTTGAGCAGTTCCTGAAGCGCCAGAAGAAGGACGGGCGGATCCCGACGGTAATAAACTCCCCACTAAGGCAGACGCTGAACCAGAGATTCCATTTTTGGGTTTCGGACACTGAAATGCTCTTCTTGATAGGGATGGGAAAATACAGAGACTTCACCCATGACGATTTCTTTGGCGACAACAAAGAGGCCGTGCAGCTCTGCGCGGGCTATGTCGAGAGCAGGAGGGACGAGAACGGGCTTATAGCCGGGATGGACTGGAGAGATGCGATGCCTAACTACAAAGGAAGGTTCCTTCTCGCCAACCAGATGCATCTTGCCGACATGTATGATTCTCTGGGCAGGGCCGGAATGGCAAATGAGGTAAGAGAAACAGTAAACGACACGTTTTATT
>CAZXIK010000020.1:0-11394 GCA_964640735.1 Microcaldota archaeon
GGCGAAAGCGCGCCGCTGCTTCCCACATTTATTGAGCTTGATTGCCCATTGAAAAGCGCGGCGTACGCGGCCTGGCTAGAGAGCGTTATGTTCGACGCCTGGTTGTTTGCATTTGGGCAGGCATAGTCGACGCATATGGTCCCGAATGAGTTCTGTATCGTGAGCGTGCCGTTAGCTGTTGGGATGTTGTACAGCGTGCCGCCGCTGCCCACGAGGAACGTGTTGCTTGATACGAGGTTCTTCACCGTGCTGTATGCCACGGTCTGTATGACCTCCTTGCCCACGCTCGCGTTTACGAAAACCTCGCCGTTCTTCGTGAGCAGAAGCTGGTAGTTCAACAGCCCCGTCCCCGTTCCCACCGCCACCGACGCGGTGTAACCGTTCCCAGCCTGTAGCGCATTGTCGAGCTGTGCCGCGATGTTCTGGGCCACCACCTGCTCCTCGGCGAAGATCTGGTTGCTCAGGGTCTGGGCCCTCTGGCTCGAGATTGTCGCGAACAGGAACATGAAGACTACGAGCACGAAGGAAAAGATTATCATGAACTCCAGAGCGATCTGGAGCCTGTTCATGTGCATGCCAATCATATCTTCGGCGAAAGGTAAACGCAAGGGATCTGGTTGTTGCTTGGGCATGTGTAGACCGCGCTGACGTTCACGAGATACGTCCCCGTGGAGACCAGTCCGCCCAGGCTCCCGCTCACGTTGACCGGCGTGTATGCGGTCACGTAGCTGAGCCCTGAAGGGGAGCTGACGACGAAGATGATCTCGTGACCTACCGTGTTGTTCACGTTGCCGACGTAGATGAACCTTACGTTGGGCGGAACCTGTATCTGCGTGAGCTGCTTTGCCGGGGGCCCCTGGCTGCCTATGAGCGTCGCAATGCTGGCAAGCTTGCTGGCTGCCTGCTGCGATTCTACCGCCGAGAGCGATACGTTTGTCCCGGCGAGCTGTATGAATGCAATGATGACCACCGGCATGAGTATCGTGAGCCCGAACGCCAGCGTCACCAGGAGCTCGAAGCTTGACTGGGCCTTTCCCGATCTATTCTCCATAGTGCCTTTCCGCCGACCTCTTCCTGTCGACAAAGCTCTCCTTCCTTCCGCTCACGCGCTTGTAAATGCTGTTGAATAGCGTGGCGAGCGTGCTTTCAAGGCTGTATCCCTCCGCGCTCGCGAAAACGATTCCACGCTTCCTGAGCGCCAGCCTCGCATGCATCTCGTAGTTCCTCTCCTTGTGCCGCTTTATGTTGACGGAAATGTAATCCGCGTCGAGCTTCTCGAACTTGTTTATCTTGGAGAGCAGCTTCTTCGCGGCCCCGCGTACAGAGTCCTCGGATTCCTTCGTGTATTCGTCAAGCCCCGAAATCATAACGCTGCTCTCCGTCTTTGCCGTGCTTGCCGCCGCGCCCTCTATGATGTCCCTTATCGATATTATGCCGGCAGGGTACGAGCCTTTTGTCACTACCAGCGATGATATCCTGTTCTCGAGCAGTTTCCTCGCGGCGTCCTCAACGGGCCTGGAGAAGTCTATGCTGTGCACCGGAGCCTTCATAACGCTCCTGACCGGAACGTTGGCCGGAGAGAACGAGTAGGATTTTTTCTCCGGAAGCCTTTCCTGCGGCTTCGAGAACCTCTCCGTGATGTCCCTAAGCGAAAGCATTCCGGCAGCTCTTCCGTTGTCGACCACTACAAGCCTGGAAAGCTTGTTCTCCTCCATGGCTTCCATCGCCTGAGACACGTTCGACTCTGTCCCGATGGTCACCACTGGGCTTGTCATGAGCTCACCGACTTTCGCCTTGGAGAGCATGTGCAGCGAGAGTATTGTGCTGAGCGCCACCTCCCTTTTCACCACCCCTGTTATCCTGTTGCCTTCCCTGTAGGGGAGAGCCTTGGCCGAGAATTCATGGAAGTAGTTCACAAGCCTTCCTATCGATGTGTTCGAGTCAAGGACCGGCAGCTTCCTCGAGAACTTGCCCACCGAGAACTTCTTCGAGAAGCTGAGCGACTTGAGCCCCCTTGTCCTGAATATCGACCGCGTGTCCACAATCCCGTAGTACTCCCTGTCCCTCGTGATCACCACGGCTCCGAACTTCCTTATCTTGTCAAGGGCCTCGGTTACCGGGGTCTTGAAGTCATAGAGCACTGTTCCCGAAACAAATTCCCTTGGCAGCGATTCCGACAAATCAGGCATAGGATACCTTTTGCTTTTAAAATTAATCATCTAAAGGATTAAATACCTACAGAGCCAGGATGGCAGATCGGCTATGCGGTCGCCTGCAGAGCGACAAAGGGGGGTTCGACTCCCTCTCCTGGCTTGCGCTTGCCGGCCATTGCGGAAAAACAAAAAGGGCAGTTAATGGGAACTGCCAACCCGTGCGTGCGCGATCCCCGAGGAGCTACATGCTCTTCGCCATCCCTCCCAAGAATGTCAGGAGGAACGCAAGGATAGCCCACCAGTACCAGCTGGTGCCGCCCGTTATGATCACGAAGCCTATGGCGCCCCACATTATGAACTTCCACATGAGGTCCCTGGCCATCTTCTCATCAGGCGGTTTCTGTCCAGACAGGCCTCCCAGGCCCATGAAGAAAAGGGAAACCGCGCTGAACAGCGCCACGCCTATAACAAAAGGCGCAAGAAACTGCGCTGCGCTGAGCCATGCTCCCATCCCGTATCCGGCGCTGTACCAACTGTAGTACACGAAGAGATAGATCAAAGCGCCCACGAATGTCAGGGCTTCCCCTATCTTTCCTGTCGAACTTCCTCTTGCCATTGCATCACGAGCTATGATGCAATCCGAAGTTTTTTAAAGCCGACGCTATGGCTCGTGCCAAAGAGCAAAACAGGGGCAGGAAAAGCCGGTCAGACGTCGACAAGAACCCTTATCGCGTAACCCTGCGGGCTTTTTTTGACATGGAGCTCGTGGGGCGTTACGCCCTTGATGTCCAGCAGTGCGACGTACTCCCCCAGCTTCTTATAGAATATGCAGCCGTGGACGGAAATAAGGTTTTTCTTTTGGGAGATGCCGTTCACCTTGAACCTAAATGCGTTTGCGCCCTTCTCATCGACTTTCGAGACTATCTTCTGGAGAGTGAACCACACCAGCTCTTCCCTGTCCCGCGCCTTCTCTGCTATCCTTAGCGTCCTTATTTTTCCCTTCTCCCTGTTGATTTTAGGGATGTCAAACATTACGTTCAGCATTGCGTGCGCCGAATTCTCCAGGGCCCTGCCGAAGCTCTTGCCGTAGGCTTCGAAAGCAACATCTGCAGTATGCGGCAGGTACCTGAATTTTCCCGGCTTCATGCTTCTAATCCGCAACACATTTATATAATCACCATTTGATAGATAATGGTCCTGTGAAGAAGAGAGTAACTGCTGAAAACTTGATGAAAACCATATCGGCTGAGGACGATGGTTGTTAAAATGCGTTATGACAGCAAGGTCGCAGCAGCGCTTCTGGTGATCTTCCTCCTGATGCTGCTCGCGACCTCGATATACATCACCCCGCTGGAGATAAGCGACGCTGACCCGTCAAGCTACGTGGTAGTCCCTATCCTGATGCTCCCTCTGCTCGCAATCTTCTCGCTGAAGAACAACCCCAAGCCCGATGTCAAGGAGCGTGACCTGAAAATAGGCATCGCCGTCTTCGCCGTCTTTCTGCTCCTCTCAGTGCTCGTGAGGCTCTACTTCAGCCTGCTGTTCACGAACTTCAGGATCGACATGCTGCTCATGCCTCTGGCGATAGCGGCGCTCGTCTCCATGCTCTTCGGCCTGAAGAACCTTGAAAAGTTCAAGGTCGTCATGGGATACAGCCTCCTCGCCTCGCCGGCGTTGCTCTACCCAATAATCGCGCAAGGAGTGGCGTTCACAAGGATAAACACCCTGATAGTCTACGACTTGGTCAAGCTGTTCATCAGCAGCGCGAGCTACTCTCCGCCCATAACGATAAGCGCAAACGGCTATTCTGTGGGAATAGGGCAGACGTGCGTGAGCCTCGGGGTGTTCGTCGCGCTCGCGCTGTTCCTTATCCCGGTGGCCTACCTTTACGAAGGCCGGAAAAAGGACAAGGTCATCTGGGTCGTGAGCGGGGTGGCGCTCCTTCTCGTCCTCAACCTGATCAGGATGTTCGGCGCCTCAATGATATGGTTCAACTACGGCCCCAACGCGGCGCTTTTCCTGGCGCACAAATTCGTAGGCGTGCTGCTTTTCTATCTTGCGATAGTCTCCATGATTTTGGGCTCCGGATTATTCAAACTGAGCGTCAAAAAGTACAGGAGCAAAAAGGTCAGGCAGGCCCCAATAGGCCAGCAATTCGTGAAGTGGTCAGTTGCCGCGTCATTAGCTTTCAGCCTGGCGTACGTCCTCCTGACCCTGAACTACTCAAGCGCCTCCTCATTCTCCCCGCTGGCGCTGGGGAACAGGCAGGCGTTCAACTATAGCGATCCGCAGGTCGCCAGCGCAGTGAAATCCGTACTCAACAGGAACAATTTCACCAGCGTCGTGTTCGCAGCGAAGAACGGAACGTATGCGATATTCACAATAGGGAACGCGACGATAAGCTTCCAGACCCCGCTTGTGCTCTACCTCAGCTCCCCCACCGCAAACCCCACCGGCGGGTTCTCAAAGGACAACGTTGTAATCGGCAGCGAGCAGTTCTTCAACTCCAACGGGGCAAGGAGCAGCGCGTATGACATCATCTCAAACAAAACGGAGTTCCTGATGTACTACACCATCCTGCCCATACCGCTTGCGAACCTCTCTTCCCAGTCCGCCGGCGCCTACATCGTGGCCCAGAAGTCCGTGCTCCCCTACATAGGCGGGTGCGGCAGCTACGACCGGTTCTATTCGTATCTCGTCGATCTGCCGAGCGCGAAGGGCTACAACCGGACGGTGGCCAATAACCTGCTCGGCATTGAGTGCGTGTCGAACAGGATTGTCTGGTCGTGACCTCTTCAAGGAAAAATAATATAACTTGGAGCATGGGAATATCTCTAGGGCTCGTAGCTCAGCTTGGTTAGAGCGTTCGACTGATAAAGATGCCTTCAGGCATCGAAAGGTCCTGAGTTCAAATCTCAGCGGGCCCACTCCTGTCTCATTGCCCCATCGTTCACCGTTCTGATTTTTACAGGAAGTTTTGGCGCCTGCACGGAATATTTATAGGCTTGCAGTTCGATGAAAGAGCAGCGACCAGTTCACGTACGGGGAGAGGATGGGAACAATTGAGAACCTTGCCAAAAGGTCAAGCGAGACAAAGGCAAACGAGTTTTTCGAGAATGTGAAGCTCGGCTGGAACAGCTACAGTTTCGTCTTCTACATAGGCGGCGTAGCAGCCATTCTCGGCACGATCTTCGGCATCGCCGGCTGGCTGTCGATTTTCGTGACGCTCTTCTTTTTCTACTATGCGGGCAAGTTCAGGAGGCAGCTGGACCGCGAGATGTCAAAGAAGCCCTGGAAGAACTAGCCGCAGCCAAAGGCGAAGCTAGGATCAGCCATGTGCCTTAAATTTTTTTGAGTTCTGCGCCCTGCTCGAATAGCCCGCGGGCTCCGGCTGTTCGTTGATCCTCAGCGTGCGCCCCTCGACAAGCTTCAGCTTCCCGACCGCTATCTTCCTGTCAACTTCTATGTCTGCAGCGTCTGCGGTGATCTGGTACACGTGGGCGCCCTCGTGCGCCATGAGATGGTCCGTATTGATCCTGAAGACTTCGCGGTTTCCGGATACCCCCGTGAGTGCGCTTTCAAGCATCCTGTCATGAACCTCATCTATCATTTCTGCCTGCTGCGAGTTTTTCATGTGCTTGAAGCCTTCAAAGATGTCGGATCGCCTGTTAAGCTCCAACATCACCTCCTGCGCGTACCTGTCCACCCTGAAGTGCCCGTATATCTCGTCGGACTGCGGCATCCCCTGCGCTATTGCAGCAGCAATGACCTTCTTTCCTCCGCAACCCTCGTCGAACCTGGCCCTCTCAGAGAAGTGCGTAATCGCAAATGCTCCCTTGACCGAATATCTGCTTCTTATCTCCTCTATGGTGCGGTCGAGCCCGAAGAGATTGGCGCCCGCATTCGCCACCACGATGACCCTTTCCTGTCCGATTCGGTCAAGAAGCGTCGCAAAGTTCTTGTAGCTCTCGTTGTCCGCGCCCTCAAACAGCCCTTCCGCCTCATGCTTCTTCGAAGCCGATGACAGTTTCGGGTCGTCCAGCAACTCCAGCAGCGGCACTAGCCTGTGGTCCATGCATGCAAAAACGACGTCGACGTCCTCCTTTTCTCCCTCCATCCTAACCCGGATTACGATGAGTATCCTATGTGATTAGTGGTTTAAATATATTGTCTTGCGCGAGTCATTTGAAAAGAAAAAATAACACCGCAAGTATGGAAAGATTTAGGATAAAGTTCGGAAGCAGCATCTCCTGCCTTCCACCTGCCACCGCGCCCTTCTTCGCTTTGAAACTTGCGGCTGCAACTGCAAGAGAAAAAACAAAAGCCAAGGGGAGAAAAACAAAAGCGTCGAATAAGAACAGAGCCAAGGTCAATGTGCACATTACGCTAAAACCAGATACAAATGCAACAATCTCCCTCCTTTCCCACGCTCTCCTTTTGTATATCATTTGCATGTTCTCCATTTCAAACCGCCAAATAGACAATGAGGGATATGAGGAAGAGGATCAGCATCCCCTGCGCCTGCGCTTCAAGCTTGCCTTCCCCAATCGGCTTGCCGGGTCTTATGGCCAGCAGCGTGAGGTACGCGCTCGTCATCAGGCCGCCGAGCTTGAGCGTGATAATGTCTAAATACAGTAAATATGGCAAAAATGGCATGTCATGCCTCGACCAAGCTGAGCCTGTTCGCCGCGAGATATGCGAGCGCAATTCCCGAATCCCTGTTGTAGTTCAGCAAAAAGGAAGCCAGCTTTGCTTTTTCAGGCGAAAAAACCTTTAGCGCTCCGCTGGCGTTGGCTTTCGACCTCAGAACCGCGCCGCCCAGGTCTTCAGCGCTGATCAGCCCAAGTTTGGCGTATGCGGCTTCCCGAAGTTCTTTTTTTGAAAATGAGCCGCACCTCACCCCGTTCTCTATCAGGGCGTTGCGCGCTTCGTCGATAAAAATCGATTCCTGCTGATTCTCGCGCCCTTTTTCCAGAATGCTGTTTGCCGCCTCGGGCTTCTTCCGTTCGTCAAAGCAGAGCAGCACCCTGTCTTTGGCGAATGCCAGCGACTTTATAAAAATAAAGAACACTATCCCAAGGGCTATGGGGAAAAACTGTGATGCTAAATTTGCTGCCGCGCTTGTCAAATCCCCACCGACTTGAGTTTTCTGCCGCTTTCGATCGGGTTTCCTTCCCTATCGGCGTTTTTCAGTATGGCGGCAACCTCCTCTTTTCTAAGGCCCAGCCTTTCCGCAATCTCGTCAGCCGTGTAGGGGCCCTTTTCCAAAATCTCGACCGCCTTGGAAACGACTTTCTTGAGGCTGTCCTCGCTTCTTCGGCATCTTTCGTCCAATTCGGCGTTCTCCTTCATGAGCGAAATCAGCCTCCTTGCCAGCACAAGGTCAGAGCGGGTTTCGGCATCGAATTTCCATGCGTGCTCAAAGCCGATCAGCCGCCTGCCGGAGATTGAAAGCAGCAGGTAGGGATACAGCGAGCCTAGGTCTGTTTCGTATTTGTCCGCGGTGAGCGAGAGCAGGCTCAGCATCACTAGCGTCGCTTCACCGATATATGAGACCGGGCTGCTCCTCGAGTGCACCTCCAGTGATATCGAGTCTTTCCCGAATTCTGCCAAATAAAAATGGTCTCCCGGCTCTCCAGGGTCCAGCGAGTAGACCAGCGAAGAGCCCTCCCTGGCCAGCTGCCTTCCAGGATACGCTTCCATAAGCTCCTTAATGGATTTGAGTTTGGAAGTAAGCCTGGCATTCACCTGCATCCTGCTGAAAAGCCAGCCTGCCCTTCCGGTCTCTCTTATCTTCATGCTTTTCCCACGGCGCCAGATGCTGATGTCGCGGCCGCAAAAGAGTCTGCAATGACGTCGTCTCCGATGCCGAGCGCCCGCATCGCTGCAAGAATATCCCTGCTCCTCGCCTTCCCTTCGGCGAGCAGCCTGACCATCCCGGAAAGTTCGACGTAGCCTTCTTTTTGTTTTGCAAGCATCACTTTCTCCAGGGAGCCAGGGCCGCAGAATCCCCTTATTGCCCCTTCAAACCTTTCCTTTTCGATTTCCAATTGCATTTTCCCACCAGCAGAAAGCTTTTCAAATTCGGGCAGCTCAACGCCCCTGAGCCTGTCTATCAGGAAGAAGCTGCGCTTTCCTGATTTCAGCATCTGCATCACGCAGCATCCCCCCACTCCAAGCTTCTGGATCACCTGAATCCGATCCTGGTCTAGCTTGTAGTTCCTGGCCATCCTGTCCAGGCTCTGCTTGTTCTGGAGCCTCAGGATGAAAAGGTTTGCGGCATTCGAGAGCATCGCAAAGTCTACGTCCTCTATCAGCTGCGATGAGAAAACAAGCCCATGCCCGTACTTCCTGCCCTCCCTGAGCAGTATCTGAAGCGACTTGCTCTCCTGCAGGAGTTTCCAGGCCTCGTCCAGAAACACGAAAACCCGATTGGCGCAATCCGCGGCCCGCATGTTCTCTATCACGCAGCCAAGCAGCACATCGGCTTTCTCGACCTTTTCACGCTCTTTGCCCTTCCCCCTCAGATTAACGTACAGGATTCCTGACTTCTTGATCGGCAAAAGCCTGGAAAATTCCTCAATCGATGTCTCCCGTTCGCCAGCGAACTCCACGAACGGCGCATACTCCCCTGTAAAGTCTATGAGCAGGATGAGGAATCCGGATATCATGCTAAGCTTGAGCATCAGGCTTCTCATCAGGTAAGTCTTGCCGCTTCCTGTAACCCCCGAGATGAACATGTGCGGGTTTATTGCGGAATCGAAATCAATGAAGCATGGCATTTTGCCAGCCATGCCGAAGTAAATCCCGTGCTGTGCGTTTGCCGAACTCTCCTCGGAGCTCTGGGCATAAAGGTCTGGGAATCTGATCAGCCCGCCCGCTTCTGACGCCTTTGCCATGCTGCCTTTCCCGCCCATCATCGCGCACCCTCCAAGCTCAGCGCATCAAGGAGGCCCTCTCCTTTCAGCATCTCATAGTCCAGCGCCAGGGACGAGGAGAACTCGTTCGCTAGCTGCTCGGCATTTCTCAGCGATTCCCTTGAAGCCTCGAATTCGCTCGCCGCCGATGCAAACGTCTTGAGCCTCATCCGGAGGGAGAGCATCTTCTGGCCCCTTATGTCTCTTATCTCGCCTTCAATGACCGCCAGCTCCCTCTTCAGGCTGCTCACCCTTTCCTGCTTCTTGGGGTCGCACCTTGACATCTCTATCTCCTTCCTCGCCCTCCGTTCCTCCAGCCAGTCCAGGACCTTCCCGCTGTCTATCCTCTCAAGCCCAAGGGAGAACTCGAAAGGGAAGTCCGTGTTTGAAACGAGCGTGTTGATGATTTCTCCGTCGCGTTCCTGGCCCGAGGCCCTGAGCAGCACGCAGGAGACGGAATGGTACGCGCCTCCCGCTCTTTTCACCGCGGAACAGAGATTTCCGCTGATTTTGTAGCCGTTGTACACCTCGATTATTTTGGCATGTTTTATCAGCAGGGAGTTCACTATGTGGCCTGAATGGAAATAGAGCGCGGAAGCGAGCAGCAGGACTGCGGTAAGAGCGGCGAGGTAAATGCTGTGGAACGCAAGGCTGGACAAAAATGCCAGCAGGGCAGCGGCGTAAAATGCGCCCGAATAGATCCTGTTCTGCAGGTCTGCCTCAAGCATAATCTCACAATAGGTTGAATTTTCCGAAGAAGTTGTCGGAACCAAGAATCGCAGAAAGCTCCTTCACCGATATCGCCGTAAGCATGAGGCTGAATGCCGGCAGTATGAACGCATAGACGATGAAGTACGCCACGGCATCGAAGAGATAGCTGACAAGCCCGGCCAGCTGGGCGGAAAGTCCGTCGATTACGCTTGCCAGGGAGGACGCGAGGCTTGTGCTGTTCGAGCTTGGAGCGTAGGAGAGCGCGCTGCCCCTTATGCTGTTTATGTTCAGCGCCAGCGCCCCGAATCCCGCCTGCCCGGCGGCGCTCCCGTAGTAGCTGGCTATGGTGGCGTTCATGAGGTAGGAGAGCGGCAGCACGATGTAGAGCCCTATCGTGAGCGCTATGAGGAAGCTTCCCATCCTTCTTGTCGCATAGAACGACCTGAACACCAAGCCTAGCGGCAGCAGGATCGCCAGCGCGCTCACGGCGGCGAACGCCATCACCGATGCCTGCACGGTCGAGCTGACGGCCGCGGAGCCGAGTATCTGCACGGCGCTCTTTATCTGCGCCAGGACCGGGCTTATGAATGTGCCGAAAGCGCCGAGCGCCGCATAAAGCGATATGAGCGATGCGATCAGGAGGCTCGCGCTGCTCAGGACCGACGGATGGTATGCGCCGAGATAGTAGTACTGGCCGGGCCCGACCAGGTAGTTGTATGCAAAGCATATCGCCGCGTTTTGCTGCATGAACTGGCTGCAGCTGACGCTTGTGCCGTTGCTCAGTACTACGGAGTTGATAAAAGTGTCGACCACCCCTCCTCCGGCGAAAAGAACGATGAAGCCCCCTACCAGAGCCCCGTTTATGAGCGACTGGAAGAGCTCGTCCCTGCCGAGCTCCTTTAGCCTCCTGTCTCCCAGCGCGTACCCTGCCCCAAGGCATATGCCGCTGGAAGCCAGCATTATGCTTACCAGCAGCACCGATATGTTGAAGCCATACGGGCTGAACGGCAGCAGCATCCTCTTACACCAGGGAGCTGCTCGAATTGACCAGCAGTCGCGTCGAGGCGAGCGCCAAGCTGCTCGAGGCGACCGATAGGACAGCGACGATTATGGCGCCGATCAGTATGTCTATCGCCGTGGAATGGTAGGTCGCCCTTTTTGTCGCAGGAAGCATCTGCCCTATTGCGTAGAAGATGCCAGCCACTATGAACAGTATGGCGCTCATGACAGGCCCTACGCGGGCTAGAACGTCCTGTATGCTTGTCAGGGTGGCTATTATTTCAAAAGAAACGGTTGCGGCGTTAGCTTTCGAAGAAAACAAGACCAGCACAAACCAGACAACCCCCGCGTATCTCTTCGCCAAACCCCCCATGCGCCCTAGAAAAGCCATTTTACCCATAGTCCCGCCATTTACTTAAGTAAATAATATTTTACTCAAGTAAATATTTAAACCTTTTGAGTCATAACTAATGCTATCATTGCGTACTCAGTTTTAAGCGGAGAAGCAGCAGCTCAATGGCGCAGCCGAGTATCGGTGAACTCGACCTTCAGAAGAACGGCATCCGTCAGGGTTTGCTGGTTCAAATCCCGCCCGCGCCGAGCTAATGCCACTT
>CAZXIK010000021.1:0-11250 GCA_964640735.1 Microcaldota archaeon
GCCTCCTATATTGCAGGATGGTATCCTCCTTACCGGAAAAATGACTTCTCCGGATTCTTGAAATCGGTCAGAAACATGTCCGAAGCCAATGGAAGGGCGTACGAGGCCATAAAGAATGCCAATCATGACGCAAAAGTCGGATTCACATACAGCATGCCTAAGGTGGAGCCCGCCAGCACCAACGCGATCAATGCTCTCTCGACGAAGCTCCTGAGCTACGCTGACAGGAAAATTTTAGGGTCGTTCTCGAAGAACAGCGATTTTATCGGAATAAACTATTACACAAGGGCGAAACTGGACTGGAAAGGCTCCGCAGTCAAGCACGATATTTATCCGCAGGGTTTGAGAGAAGTTTGCAGAGATACACACAGGAGGCTAAATAAGCCCATCGTAATAACCGAAAACGGGATTCCGACAAACGACAGCGGATTGAAGTCCGCTTACCTGGCAAAACATGTTGAGCAAATCGAGAAATGCGTCTCTGAGGACAAAACCCCAATCTTGGGATATTTGTGGTGGTCTTTCCTGCACGGCTACGAGTGGCTGAGCGGGTATCGGCCGGACTTCTCGATGGTTAATGTTGACGCGGAGACTTTTGAGAGGAACGTTTCTGACACCGCCAAAGCGTACTCTCGCATAATAGAAGACAGAACAGCAAAGAATGTGCTGAAGAGCCTGGACTCTAGCGCGCTCTCGAAGTTTGACGGCTGGCTTGCCAATTTTTATACCGATGGATCCGCCACAAAGAAAGCCGATTCATCCGATTAGCCGCAGCCCGGAAACCGATAATGCCGCCGGTTTTTATGGCGGGCCCAACGGGATTTGAACCCGCGACCTTCACCTTAGGACGGTGCCGCTCTATCCAAGCTGAGCTACGGGCCCACATAAAGTATATGAGAAGTCAGATTTATGAATTAGCAAGGGCGCCAGGTTGCTATCCGCTTATTTTCGGCTTGACGATGCTGTATAACTCCTGCGCAGTCCCCCATCATCGAATACGAGCCTCGCATTGAATATGCATAGACTTTATTTATGCTTGCTGCGAATCCTATCAGGGGCGCTTGCCTGAGTGAAATTATGGCCCGCACGGAGACCGTTGCCAGCAAGAACAGGAGCAAAATAATGTTCGTGCTCCTCCTCACTTCCGTCTATCTTGTCGTCGAGGTTGCGGGAAGCATCTTCACGCACAGCCTTGCCCTTCTGGCAGACGCCACGCACATGTTCATAGACCTGACAGCCGTGAGCATGACGCTGATAGCCATAAATTTCTCTACGAAGAAGCCCAACACGAAGAAGACGTATGGATACCTGAGGGCCGAGGTGATGGTCGCCTTCATAAATGCCCTCATACTTCTCGCCGCCGCGGCCTACATATTTTACCAGGCGTATCAAAGGTTCGTCAGCCCGCCAGCTGAGATATACGCGCTGCCAATGCTCGCCATCGCCTTTGTCGGGCTGCTGGTCAACATAGCCAGCATGAAGGTCATGGGAGGAATGTCGAAGAAAAGCATCAACGCCAAGGGGCTTTATCTTGAAGCGATGATGGACGGCCTGAGTTCGGCGGGGGTGGTAGTCACAGGGGCGATAATATTATTCACAAACCTATACGTCGCCGATGCCGTCTTCAGCGTGATTGTCGGCATAATGATAATCCCGCGCGTCTTCGAGCTCCTGGGCGAGTCATCGCACATCCTGATGGAGGGGACGCCGTCGGGAATGGACGTGAACGGGATATCCCGCGAGCTAAGGCGCATAAGCGGAGTGAGATACGTGCACGACCTCCACGTCTGGTGCCTCACTTCAGGCGTTTGCTCCGCCAGCGTCCACCTTGTTGTGCGGAAGGGCTGCAACAACGACAAGACCCTCAACTGCGTCTGCGGCCTCCTCAAGGATAAGTTTGACATACAGCACGCAACGGTGCAGTTTGAGGTGGGCAGGATGAAGGACGAGTTCACGCACTGAGCATGGCACGGAGTTGCCGCGCAAGGATTAAGAAAGGCTATGTCTCATAGATAAAACAGGGGGTTCAAATGGCCGAAGACGACTCTAGACAATATTCCGGAATGATGGCGCTGCTGGCAGACGTGGTAATTGTGGCGCTCGCGACATTGTTCGCATCAACTGGAGGGCTTGCCAGCGCCATCACGGCTTTCTTCGTTTCGGTCCTGATAGTACTGGCGCTTTCGGTAAGGATAATAACGCAATGGGACAGGATGCCCGTCCTGAGGCTTGGAAAATACGTAGGCATAATCGGGCCTGGGCTTTACCTGATAATACCGATAATCGAGTACACGCCGGAGACCATCGACATCAGGGTCATAAGCACGGCATTCAAGGCGGAGAAGACGCTGACGAAAGACAACGTGCCCGTTGACGTAGATGCGATACTCTTCTGGCAGGTGCGCGACCCACAGAAGGCAATACTCAACGTGCAGTCATACTATGATTCCGTGCTTCTCGCATCGCAGACAGCGATGAGGGACGTTATCGGAAAGAGCGTGCTCGCGGAGATGCTTGCGGGCAGGGACGTGATAGGGGAGGACATCCAGAAACTGATAGAGGAACGCGTGATGAACTGGGGCATAGAGGCCACCTCTGTGGAAATAAGGGACGTCACCATACCCGGAGACCTCCAGAACGCGATGGCCAGAGTCGCTACATCCGACAGGGAGAAGCAGGCCAGGGTCATACTTGCCGAGAGCGAGTCGCTTGCCGCAGACAAGATGCTGGAGGCCGCGCAGAAGTATGAGAAGGATCCCTATGCGATGCAGCTCAGGGCCCTTAACATGATGTACGAGATCAGCATAAACGGCAAGAACGTCATGGTCTTCGTGCCCACGGAGAACAGGGGCTTCAGCATGCCGATGCCTTTCGGCGTGATGGGGCTGAAGGACTTTGCCGAGCAGCAGCAGAAGATGCCGAGGGGGAAACGGGGCGTGAAGGACGCTGGCGGTGCAGACCAGGGCTAGTCACATCTCTTCTACCGGCTTTATCCCCAGAAGGCCGAGCAGGTTTTCCATCACCTGGCCGTATGCGTTGACGACGGAGAGCCTGACGTTTTTCGCTTCCTTGCCATTTATCACCGGCATCGTCTCGTAGAACTTGCTGAAAAGCGAGGAAAGATTGAGCAGGTAGTCAGTTATCAGGTTTGGCCTCATCTCAGCGCACGCCTTCTCCACCATCTCCTGCGCCATGCCTATCGCCTTTACCAGCTCGAAATCGTAGCCTCTCGTCATCAGTTCCATGTCGCTATTGATCGGCACCGGCTCGAAGTAACCTGCCTTATCAAGTATCTTCGACGCCCTAGCGAAAGTGTAGAGCGCATAGGGTCCGCTGTTTCCCTCAAAGTTCAGCGCGCTCTCCCACGAGAACACGAACCCTTTCTCCGGAGCAACCCGGAGGTACTCGAACTTTATCGCGCTCAGTGCGATCGCATTGGCGATATCCTCAAGGTCGTTCTTGTTAGTTATCTTCTCGCTCTTTGAAGCGATGTCAATGGCGCGCTTCTTCGTCTCGCGCAGGAGGTCGTCCGCGGTATAGTTCATGCCTTCCTTTATCCATGTGCCCTGCCTCCCGCTTATTGTTCCGCTCCGCAGCGCGACTTCGCCGTATGCTAAATGGACCTTGTTGTTCGCCTGCTCCTCGTGGCCCATCAGGTACAGCATCGCCTTAAGTATCATCTGCGGGAATTTCTGCGCGGCGCCGATGACGTTTATCACCCTGTCGGCCTTGCCGAACGCCATGTCCCTGCCTGACTGCGTCGTGGTGTAAAGCGCTTTGAGGTTAGGCTGCACGGCGAACCTTTTGTACTGGAAATTCGCGTCTATGAGCCCGAACTTCCACATGTCGAAGGCGAAGTCCTTTGCGACATACGTGGCGACGCCGTTGCTTCTTACCAGCACCTTGATCTTCTCCTCAGGATTCTCGAATTCCTTGGCGATATGCTGGACCTTCTCCAGATTCACAATCACGCAGCCCGCGTATTCCCCGCTGGACGGCGTCTCTGCTATGCCCTTTTCCTTGATCAGCCTTATTGCTCGGCCGTAAAGGTCTGCTCTCACTATGTCGCTCTCCCAGATCAGCACGTCCCTGTATATTCCGTAGGAGAATGCGGTCTCTTGCTGCGAGGCAACCGCCTTCTCGGATATCTCCCTTGCCTTGGTGGCAATTTCGTTGCTGCCCTCCTCCATCTTCTTGAGTATTGCGTTGAGCTCCTCCTGCTTCTCCTTCGCCATCGCGTTGACCTTGACGTACTGCTCGCCGAGCCAGAAATCGAACTTTCCTTCGGGCTTGTCGCTGAGGTTCATGAAGCCCCAGACCGTCTCTGCGGTTTGAAGGCCCAGGTCGTTTATGTAATCCGTCCTTTCCACCCGGTAGCCGCAGAATTGGGCTATGTTTGATATCGCGTCGCCGAGCAGCGCGTTCCTGAGATGGCCTACGTGCCACGGCTTCGTGGGATTTACGCTCGGGTACTCGACGATGACCTTTGTCCCGTCCCCGATCTCGCTGGAACCGTAGAGCGTGGGATCGTGCACCACCGTGCTGAAAACGAGATTCGCATACTCTTTCTCGTCAAGAAACAGATTCACATAGCCCTTGGACTCGATTACCTTCGATACATACGCGAGGCCTTTCGCCGAATCGGCAAGCTCCCTGGCGATATCGCTTGGGTTGCGCTTCAGCATCTTCGAGAGCCTGAAAGCTACCGATGAGCTCAGGTCGCCCATCGCGGGATCGGGAACCGTGACCGAAAGCCGCACCTGCAGCCTTTCGACCTTGAGCTCCGGATAGATGTTGCTTATCGCTTCGAATAGCACGCTTACGAATTCCTCCTTCACCTTCTTGCTTGGGCCTTCGAGCATCTTCTCAGCTATCTATTCACGTCGAACTCTTTTAGTATCTTCGGTATGTAATCGACAACATCGACCGCGAGTATGTGGTTGCCCTTCTCCTTCGCAAGCTTGTCGCCGATCTTTGAATGCAAGTAAGCGCCAGCGACCGCGGCTTCAAAAGCATCTATTCCAGTGGCCATGTAGCCACCGATGATGCCGGACAGCACGTCTCCGGTGCCCATGGTGGCCAGCGCCGATGATTCCGACCTGATTATTTTGACTCGCTTGCCGTCAGTTACGATTGTTTCGTGCCCCTTAAGCAAGATATTTGTCTCAAGCCTCTTTGCCAATGACACCGCCTGCCTGGCTCTTTCAGACAGGGGGGTTTTCTTGGGCTTGATTCCGGAAAGCTCCTGGAATTCCCTATCCTGAGGCGTGAGAACCACATTGAAGTTGAGCTTCTCCACTTGCTTTATGGAAAAAAGAGCATCGGCGTCTACGACCATTTTCTTTCTCATGGCGATAGCGTTCTTGATTATTTTTGCTGATGCGGCTAAGACCTCCTTGTTTCTTCCCAAACCCATCCCGATCACTATTGAGTCAGTTTTGTCTATATCTTCATCAAGCTGCGAAAGGTCTCCATCGCTTATATAGTCGCTGCCAAATCTTCTGACTATCAGATTCGGAGAGAGAATGCGGGCGGCTTGCTCAATTACCTTCGGCACGTAAAGGAAACCGTATCCGGTCCCGATGCGCAGTGAAGCTAGAGTGCTGTAGACCGCGTTCGACGCCAGAACAGGCGCTCCGTGGTACTCCCTGCTGCCCGCGATTATCATTACGCCGCCGTTGTCCTTCTTGCTTCCTTGGAGACTGCGGGGTTTGCTTGCGATCTTCAAGTCTGCAGGGCTGGCGCTTGCAAACTCTTTTAAGTTTAGCATGATAGTAATAGGACGGGGGCTTAAAATAGCTTAGCGGTCGATTTTCTGAAGATCTACAAGTTCAAAGACAGGTATGTCGTTTACCTTCCTTTTGAGGTCATAAAGCAGCTAGGGCTGAAGGGCGAGGAAGAGGTCGATTTCTTCAGGTACAGCGACAAGGCCTTCCTGTTCGCGAAGAAGGAAGACATAACGAAACTCCTGCTTGGGGCCGGAGAGCCCGCGACCAAGCCGGTTGCTGCGCCGATCAGCCCTCCGATCAAGCTTCCTGACGTGAGCCTGCAGGAGATAGGGGTGCTGAAGAAGCTGGACACGCTGAGGTACGCCAACAGGACTGCGGCGAACGTTGCGAAGATACTCGGCGACGCTGAAAAGAAGGTGCTGCAGGGGCTGATGGACAAGAAGGTCGTATTCCAGTTCAAGAACGGGCCTTACAGCATATCGAAATACGTATACGACAAGTTCCTCATGAGAAAGAAGGCTGCGTCAAGCGCCCCTCAACAGGTGAAAAAGGAAACGCTGGTAATCCAGCCTGCTCCGGAGCCGATAAAGCCGATAACGATAGAGAATTCGAACGTTAAGAAGCTAGAAACTGACGGATTTGTAGTATTGGCCACGGACTCCGAGGCTTCGAGCCTCTCGCTCGCTGTTGAGGACAGCATAAGGTCCGGCAAAGTCCTGGGGATAAGGGCGTTCAACAAGAAATTCTACGTGGTGCTCCGCGCATTCTTCGACAAGAACAGCGGGAAGGTCATAAAGGAGCTGAAGAGCGGGCCGAAGAAGGCCGACGAGCTGGTGAAGAGCACAGGATTGAACGAGGACGGCATACGCGCGATGCTCTACCTCCTCTCCGAACAAGGCGACGTCAGCGAGAGAAGGAAGGACGTGTTCACGCTCATCTAGTTTCTGCCGGTGCTGCAGCTTCTAGGGCGCCGGAGTGGAGGGCAGACTCAAATACCTCAATAGGAAAAGATGGCCTAAAAAGCGGCGAAGTGGTCGAATATTATGATGAACAGCGTGAAGAGCGCGACAGCGATCAGTATTATCTTCGCGTCTATCTTGGGCCCGTGCTCGGGCGCATCGTAGAAATTGAGTATTCCCGCCTGCTGCTGCGGAGTAGAGAGCGCCATGATGCTATTCGCCCCTTAAGATTAATAAGAGCTACTTTCTCTTCCTGCCGCGCCTGGCCGCTGGGGCTGGCGAAATCTCCCGGTATATCTCGGTCTTCGCTGTAGTCACCGCCACCTTAAGGAAGCTTACGGCAAAAGTCATGATCAGGGTGCTGACCAGAGCGAAGACTGCGGAGATTAGCGAGAGCACGAGGATTATGATCCCGACAAATATCAGGGAGAAGAAAATGTCCCACCAATTGCCGCCGGTCTTTTCCCAGCTGCTCTTCAGCGATTCGGTTATTCCCTTCCCGCCTACTGCAGTCTCGACAGGGGCGATGCTCAGCTTTGTTCCTATGTATATCCCGGGTATTACGAGCAGGACCAGGCCGAGGCCAGTGAGTATCGAAGCCGCTATGTATGTCCCGATAAGAGGCAGGTACCTGCTTGCGGCTTGGCTTACCGCTCCCAAAAGGCTGCTCTTTTGGCCCGCATAGGTTGCGCTCATCACCGCTCCCCTCGCAAAGACGGATATGAGAAAAAGCAGTATCTGCCCGACAAGCAATATGCCTATCACGGGACTGAAAGTTGAGACGATCAGAGGCACTGACTGAATAAATGCAGCGAAATCGCCTGGCGCCGTTGAACGGGATATCGTCCGCAACTGCAGGAGCTGAGACTTGACCGAAAGAGAGATGGCAAGGGCGAGCAGGACCAGGGCAAGCGAGTACACGAGACCTATCGTCAGGACGCTCTTGTTCTTGTACAGCGCCTTCACGCTTCCGAATCCGACTTTTGATATGCTGACCGGCATTTGCTCACCTGTTTTTCTGCCTTGGATTGGGTTTGGCCGTATGCCGTCTCCACCTGTATGCTGCTGCCGCCGCGATAACTACTATGATTGCGCCGATTATCAAAGGTATGCTGTTTGAAGCGCCGCCGACAGCTATAGAGTAGTTGTTTGATCCGGAGAACTGCTGGTTCACGGCTCCGTTCGGCTGCTTCCACTGCTCGTAGAGGGTTACAGGATAGCTTCCCGCGGCCCCGCTGGAATCGACATTAACGAGGAAGGTGACGTTGGCAGAGGCGCCAGGCTGGAGGTCGCTTATATAGTAGGTGCTCGCCACTGGCGTGACCGGATACGAGGTCTGCAGGCTGAGCCTTACCTGCTGCGCGCCGCTGGTGCCGGTGTTGGTTATCTGGTATTTGACTGGGACGTCGGTCGCGCCTATGCCCGGGCTGCCGCTCTGGGACACTACGGTGAACTGCGCCGAAGGCGCCACAGACAGATTCACCCTCTGGTAGCTGGAGTATCTCTGGCTCAGCGTTGATGAGTAGTAGGTGGCGCTGGCAGCGATCCCGGCTTGCCCTGCTCCCTGCGCAGCCACAAGAATCGGCTCAGACACCGAAGAGCCCCTGGTGAGGTTTGGTATGAAGAAGGACGTCACCGAGCTGAGAATGGTCAGCCCTTGGACAGGCGCGATCTCCACGCTCACGTTCCTCGCGGTGCCATAGCCATTATTCTGTATCACAAGCTGCAGCGACTGGTTATAGCCGGAATAGAGCGCTGACGGCTGCGGGCTTGATGCCGTTATCTTTATCGCAGGCTTGTTCTGCACGAAGAAGGTGACGGGCATCGAAGAAGTACCGAGGGCCGCCCCCGCAGAGCCTATCGCGTAATACGTCGCGTTGAAGTAGATGGTGTAAACGCCGGCTGGGGTCGTGTTCGGTATCGAAAACGAGTAATTGAAATAGGTCAGGTTAAGTCCAGGATTCAGCTGGCCTATCTGATAGCCGCTCGCCGGAGAGAAGTTGATCAGAGGGTAGCTGCCGCTCGCCTGCAGCGCCATCGAATAGAGCCAGAAGCCGTACGAGTTGTAGAGACGGAACTTCACCGCCACATGCCCGCCCGCCACGACCGGGTTGGGCGAGATCGTGAGATTCGCCATGGTGAGCGCGTTGCTCGCCGTCACCGTCCCGCTCAGCACCAGCATAGCGGAAAACAACAGAATCAGTTTCGTTTTCATCATATTCACCATTTAGCACAATAGTTTAAAGTTGCTCGCTCACCCTCCTGAAGGACATCGCGCTGAAAATCATCATCAGCACAGTAAATGCAAGCAGGATCAGGGATGTTGCGATGAGGGATTGCGGCGACAGATAGCCCCTTATCATTATATTCCTGACATCAGTGACCGCGTAGGTCAGGGGATTTATCACTACAAGGGGCAGGAAGAAGCTCGGAAGCAGAGAGGTTGGAACGAAGGCGCCGCCAAGGAATGAAGCAGGCATAGTTATCGTCTGCGCCATGATTGCATAGGTCTGTATCTGCTTCGCCCTTGAGGCAAGGGCTACCGAAAGCGCGCTGAAACCTAGGCCGACAAGGAACACAACCCAGAGAAGTTCGAAGAACCCGAAAATCCCGGCGGCTATCGTCGCGCCGTACAGGAGTCCTATTATGAGCCCAAGATACGCGCTGAAAATCGATTGCACGGTTCCAGCAGCGACTTTGCTGATCAGTATCGCATACTTGTTGATCGGAGTGGTCAAGAATGCCTTCAGGTTGCCGAGCTCCCTGTCGCTGAGCACCGTGAACCCCGAGCCAAACACCGAACCGAATGCCGCCACCAATATCACTATCCCGCCAACCACGAAACTCTCGTAGTTGCTTCCTGCGCCATAGGCGTAGTTAGCCACGACGGATATGGGTGCGGAGATCGGCGATGGCACGCCTGTTTGCGACTGCAGCCCTGAGACAACGCTTTCTACTTTGTTGTTCACAACCGCTGCGGACTGCGGCTGCGTGTTATCCAAGTACACATAGACGCTTGAGCCCTGCGATCCGAAGCCATTTGGAATCACTATCACACCCGCGACACGGCCCTGAGAAAGGAGAGCCATCGCGCCCTGCTGCGTGCCGGAGCTGGTCACCGCGACTGAGTTTCCAAGCTCGAGCGCGTTTATGAAATTGAGCGATGCGAGACTGTTGTCATAGTTGACAACTGCAACTGGAACGTTCTTGGGGCTGCTGCCGAAGCTCCCGAGAAGGAATATGAAGAGAAGCGGGAATATGACCGACCTGCCGACGCCTATCCTAAGGTTCTTCTTGAATATGAGCATCTCCCTGATAAAAAGCGTGTAAGAATCTCCGAGCAAACCCATCTCACCCACCTCTGCTGCCCTTCATCAGCGCCCTTGTTATGCCGCTTTCGCTGGATTCGCCTGTTTCGTCCCTTACTGCAGATCCGGTCAGCTTCATGAATATGTCGTCGAGCGTTGGCTCGTGCATGCTTATGTTGTGGATGGCTATCTTGCTGGCTGAAAGCGCCTTCACCAGTTTTTCCACCTTCTCGGCAGTCCTGGACCCTCCGGACGCCGTAACCCTGTTGTTTGAAACCTGGGGCTCGAGGCCAATCCTTTTGAACATCTGCGCTGCCTTTTGAACGCTTTCCTTCTCAACAGTAACCTCCACCACGTTGCCGGATCCTACTTTATGCCTGAGCTCCTCCGGGGTGCCCAAGGCGATTAGCTTGCCATGGTCCACTATACCAATCCGGTCGCACATCTGATCCGCCTCTTCGAGGTACTGGGTCGTCATCAGTATGGTTACGCGGTCTCTCTTGTTGATGTCCTTCAGCAGGTTCCAGATTTTTGTCCTGTTCTGCACATCGAGGCCTGTCGTCGGCTCGTCAAGTAGTATCACCTCCGGAACATGCATGAGCGCTTTCGCGGTCTCCAGCCTTCTTTTCATCCCACCTGAAAAAGTACCAGCGTATGCATCCCTGAAACTCACAAGATCCGAAAGCCTGAGGGCGAAGTCGATGCTCTTGTCTAGTTCGGCTTCGGGTATGTGGTACAGCCTGCCGAATATCATGAGGTTCTCCCTTGCAGTCAGTTCAGGCTCGACCACGGTCTCCTGGGTAACCACGCCGACTTTCTCCTTTGTCTGGCTTGGGTTTTTCTGGACATCCACTCCGTTGACGAGCACCTTCCCGGATGTCGGCTCCATGAGCCCGAGTATCATATTTATGGTGGTGCTCTTCCCTGCCCCATTCGGACCGAGCAAGCCGAATATCTCGCCCTTCTTTATCTTCAGGTTCACGTTGTCCACCGCGGTAAGGCTGCCGAACTTCTTGACAAGATTTGATATTTCTATGGCGTATTCAGTCGCTGAATGCACCTCTGATTATTGACGACGCGCTTTTGATGAACCTTAAGAACACCTTTTTGAAAGCTGCAGCCTTTGCCGCCCCTTTTGGCGTGATGGAGTAGATTTTCTGGACCTTTGATCCTACTAAAGACACTTTTCCTTTCACCAAGCCTCTGTGTTCCAGTGTATTCAATACGTTATAAAGCCTGTTTTTGTCTATGCTG
>CAZXIK010000022.1:0-2018 GCA_964640735.1 Microcaldota archaeon
GTTGAAAGGGTATTCTCATGAAGGCTCCCATTGAGGTAAGCTGAAGCAGCCGCCTTTGATATTGCGGGGAGGCAGGAGAAAAGAACGAGCGTGTCTGCCGGAACCCGGCCGTTGACCCTGACAAAGCCTGCGGGCGTCAGCGAGACCTGCTCAGGTGCCTCAGATACGCATACCCGTTCGCTTTCGAAGAACTTGAGGGTATGGCCATCATGGGAATGCGTGCCTTTGACCATGAGCACCGGAGCGACTCCTGCAAGCGACCGTACAAACCTTACGGCAGAGGCAAAGACGGGGGAATCGTAGGTCTGCCTTTCGTCGAAAAGGTCTCCGGCTATGACTATCGCGTCCGGGAGGATCTTTTGAGCCGTACCAAGCACGTGGTCAGCGCATCTGTCTATCTCCTCAAGGATATCCCCCCTGTAGTGGATGTCCCCGGTGTGGAGTATCTTCATAGGTATCTCCTTTCTTCCGATGTTCTCAGGCCGCTTCAAGGCCTTTAGCTTTTTTCCCGTCGACCATCTCTATGAGCCTGGCAGCGGTTTCGCGTATTGCCTTTCCGGCCTCGAAGACTTTCTTAACATCCTGAGCCCATGATGCTATGTAGACGAACGAATACTGTGAGGCATCCAGGCCGAAATGGGCTGAAGCGACATAGGCCGCGCCCTCGGCGACGGTCTCATGGGCGCCGCGGTCAGCCAGGAGCAAGTTCGTCAGTTCGCTTATGACCACGTGATGGGCAAGCTCATGCAGGAGCGTCTTGCATTGCTCTTCCGACGTAAGGTCGCTTGAAAGGACTATCCGTTTTTCCTTCGGAAGATAATAGCCTTTGGAGTCGCCTGTTATGTCCTCGTAATCAACTTCAACAGGGGAGGCGCTAAGTATCTTTTTGAAAAGCGCCCCGGCATCACCGTTCATAATGGGTTTTCCAATTTCGAGCTCTGGCAGGGGCTTCCCTTCCGTCTGGCTTACGTCCCATACTCGAACGGCCTTGAAACCGATGAGTTTCTCTTCGGTGTCAACTTCAGCGCCTGTCTTTTGCGTCTCTTCGCGGCTGTCAGAAGCCGTCTCTTCGGGACTCTTTTTCGTACTTTTGATGACCGGCGCAAATATGACTATCCCTTTTTCGCCTTTCTTGACGCGCCTTCCGAGAGTGTTCCAGGTCTTGAGCCCGGCCACTCGTTTTGCCCCGGGACATTGTACCCATATAAGGAGCGTATTCCCGAAGCTATAGTTTCGAAACCTCGATGAGAATGCCAGAAACTCGCGAAACCTGCCTGATTCGAAAGCCTTCTTAACCCCTTCGAAGAGCTTCTCCTGGTACTCTTTCACCTTAATCATTCTCCACCTCTCGTAAAATGAAAAAGGGCATATGAAAATTCCATGCCCTTTTTGTTCTTCTTTGTCATGTCGTGGCGCTATTCATCCATCAGCATAATCTCCGCGCCCAGGTCCTTTGCCTTCTTTATCCTTTCATCGATCTTTCCGTCCTCCGGCATCACATATTCCATGTGCGTGAATGGGAGGGACAGAAAGAAGCCTGGGGAGTATTCCGGGCATGCGTTCTTTAGAAGTAGAGGGATATAGTAGCTGGTTGAGCCAATTTGTCTTATATATCCCTTATCTGTCTGGATTGCGTCTACGAAGTAGTAGAGCGCCTTTATGCAGAATTCATCACCCTTGTGGTGAAGCGGCAGATCCCTCGGGCAGTTTTCCGCGGGAGCGACCGTGTCGGCTATGGCCCTCGGGTGTATGAAATGCATGTGCGACCTGAACGGGACTATGCCGCTCAGGTCCATGGTGACAGGGATCCTCTTGGATACCCCGAAAAGGCGCGTCTCTTCTATATAGTCCGGACAGAAAGGATAAAATTCCTGCCCGACCCAGAAGATAAGGTCTTTGATGCCTTCCTTTTCCTGTACGATCGGTGCCCTCATGGGCCTGCCTTTGTACGGTTGCGGCGGGTCTATGAGAAAGCGTTCTATGGGGCTGCCGAAAGGCGAAGTGCCGCAACAGGCGTA
>CAZXIK010000022.1:2118-4258 GCA_964640735.1 Microcaldota archaeon
CTATGAGAAAGCGTTCTATGGGGCTGCCGAAAGGCGAAGTGCCGCAACAGGCGTAAAGCCCGCCCTTGACACGTTTGCCGCAACCCCTTATGACTTCGGACATCGCACACCTCCGTCCAGTTTTATTTTTAGTCCTTCTTGCCGGGGTCAAAAGCTTCCAGGAATTCTTCGGGAGAGATTATGACCCCGCCTCCGTCTATGAGTACCCTGTACCAGGGTTGATCCTTTGTCGAAGGCCTATACTCAAGCCCGTTGAACCAAGCCTCGCTGTCTGAGCCTGTGCGCACGGATGCCCAGTCCAGACAAACGGTCACGACCTTCCCGGTAAGCAGGGTGTTCTTATCCATTACGTGGTCTTTTGTCTTGAACTTCATGCCTTCTGTCGTCCTTTCTCCTTAAGGTGCAGCCTTATCTCATCGACCGCCTTTTTAACCGCACGGGGCAAGCCATCGCCGGTCGTTATCTTTGCCGCAAAAGTCTCGAACTCCATGGACAGAGGGTCGGATGAGAATTCATCTTCAAACGGCAAAGAGAACTTCTCAAGGCTGTAAACTCTGCGCTTCCTGTTGACCTCCCTGGCAGTGAGTCTTTCATTTTCGGAAAGGAGTTTCCTCTGCGTCTCAGCGGGCAGACGTGATAGCGAGAGGGCCGCCGAGAGCCTGAGAGTTCCTTCACCGACACGCTTCAGCCCCTCTTCGCAGAGATTGAGGAGATGGAAGTGCTTCTTAAGGCGGGTCCTGTTTGTATTGAGGGCAACGGCTATTTCGTCCTGTTTAAGCCCGGCGGCTATCAACTCCCTTATCTTCCCGACCTCATATGCCTGATTAGGCGAACGGTGAATGTTGAGCATGAGCCCCAGCAGGGGCGAGGCATCACCGTCATTCATGATGATTGCAGGGACCTTCTCAATGCCAAGGTTCCTGACGGCTGCCACCCTCCTTCTACCATCTATGACGACAAAATCGTCGCATCCGTTGGTGGATAAAAGGACCGGGAGCCTGACGCCGACGGATTTTATGTTCTCAAGAAAGCCTTTGTCAGGGGGTGAATCGCCTATGCCGTATATTTTTGAAACATTAACATCTTGAACTTCCATAACACCTCCTTCAAGAGGAAAGCGGAGCTGGAATAACCAGCCTCCTGAAAAACCTGCATTATCCGACGACGGCTATCACATAACCAGTATGGATAAAGTGCTCGAGAAGAGGCTCTTTAACGTAATCAAATTTGCCGCTGCACGTGATCACCCTTACCATCGTCTCACCTCCTTTTTAGGGAAAGACTCCACCCCCGTGCGGGAGGAGTTTAAAAAATCCATGCCCGGCACGGCGGGGAGCCTCGCGAGGAGGCGGATAAACAAAAAGGGCGATGGAGTTTCCATGCGCCCTATTCGTTGCCTACTGAAAATACTTATGGTTGTGTATTACTTTCGAAAATAACCCGTTGTTTGACATATGATGTAATTCCTGGGGGGCAGTAAAAACGCACCATTGTCCTGGTATAATTTTTACCGAGGGAACCGCGGGAAAACGTGCGAGGCGGGTGCCGGCATCGAGGTTTGGGAGGTTATCGCTCTTTATAAGAGCGTCAGCAACGATTTGAAACGACTCGCAAGGGCTTACCATTGGCTCACCGAACAGCAGCTTAAATCCGCCCTGGGCTATTACAACTTTTACAAGGAAGAGATAGACGCCCTCATAGCCGAAAACGAAAGATTGACCCCTGAGGAGATACGTAAGAGATACCCCTTCATCGCGTCGGGTAGCCTTTGAGATATTATCTTGACGAGGACTTGAGTCCTAAGGTTGCAGAGATATTAAGGCAAGCCGACGTTGATACATGCTGTGCCCATGACGTTGGTATGCTGCTGGCGAGCGATCTTGAGCAACTCGAATACGCGTCTTCACAAAAGCGTTGTATGGTGACAAGGAACCGCAATGACTTCATCAAGCTTACAGTTCAGTTTTTTAATGAAAGCAGGCCCCACTTTGCGTGCTTATAGTTCCTTATTCATACCCGGGCGACCGTTTCAGCCTCATAGCCGAGGCCCTAAAAAGTATGCTTTGAACCATAAGACCGGGATGGATTCATATAAGATAGATTTTCTTTGAGGTTGAAGATGTGTCTTTTTGTAAAAGGA
>CAZXIK010000022.1:4358-11106 GCA_964640735.1 Microcaldota archaeon
ATTCATATAAGATAGATTTTCTTTGAGGTTGAAGATGTGTCTTTTTGTAAAAGGAGAATAAGGTTTTAGAGGTGGTATACGGTTACGTGGGTTACTTGCCAAAAGAGCCGTTTTTTAATAGCCGCTACATGGCCTTTATTGCCATCAGCTTAAAAGCCATACTCCCTATGCAGCCCTTTCTATAGAAAGTTATCATATTAATGAAACAACAGTGGCTTCTCCCACGTTGCTATACCGCTCAGGCACACAAGTAAAGATAATGATCTGGCATTCCTTCGCGGCCTTGGCCATAACGGCTCCCATCAAACCAAGTCTTTCGGTGTCCGTATATCCCAGCGTATCATCCAAAATTAAGGGTGCTCCTCCATCCCTGGCGACGATCATAGAACAAGCCAGACGGAATATCAGGGAAATCTGTTCTTTAGTACCGCCGCTCAATGAATCAAATGGCACGGTGACCCCGCCGACCGTCCGGCTGGCGACCCGCAAATCTTCGCTAATTTCCACCTGGAAGGACTCGTCGAAGACCAAGCGGCCGAGGTGCTCTATCTTTTCCCTAAGCGGTGCTACATAGGCTCGTCTTGCCCTGTCACGCTCTTCACGCATGATCTCAAACAGGAATTTGGCGGACAAGGCCCTCTGGAACAACGCCTTATTGTCAGCCTCTATTCGCTCAAGGCGTGTTTGCGCCGCATGTAACTTCTCGTGCAACCCTTCCTCCCCATGAATCTTCAGCCGAGTCTGAATCTCCGTCATCTCTGTCTGAGCTGCGCTCAGCCTATTCTGCGTAGTTTGCAGAGAACCCCTTACGGCTTCGGCCAAGGCCTTCACCCGTTCGGGGTTCTTTGTCTTCAAGGACGCTTCGGCATCCCGGACACTTACCTCCTCGGAAGACACAACCAAGGAAGCTTCCTTCAATTTTACTTCAAGAGAGTTATCCGGAGCGACATTCCTGGCTTGTTTGAGCTTCTCGTTTGCAAGACTTAGTTCCTTGGCAAGCACATCGAGCTTCACGCATACTTCTTGATATTTTGTTTTCAAGCTATCATGTACTGTTCGAGCAGCGTCAAAAGACTCACGTGCCGTTTCCCATTCAATATTTGCTTTCCGTTGAGCATCTTCGGCATTTGCCCATTCTTTCTTCGATGACTCCATATCGGAGCATATGATCGGCTCTTTCGCACGCCTATCGAGGTAGTCCGGCACGTTTTGCTGTAGGGAAAGCAGTTTCTTTTCAAGTTGTTCGTCGGTCAGGTCCCTAAGATTTTCCTTTTCAACCTGTCCCTTGAGTTCTATATGCCGAGAAGCCTCTCGGCGCTCATCAAAGGCCAGTCTTGCCTCGTCAGGATTAAGCACGCCTTTGGCCTGACAGATAGCCTGAAGCCCACGCTGAGATTCCTCCACCTTTTTTGATAACCCTTCTATACTGGAGCCTGCTGTTACCTCGATATCAAGAGCTCCTGGTATTGTCACCTGCGTTCTATCGGCAACTGATATGGTTCGGTCTTCACTCATGTCGAGCACTGTGTCGTTGTCATCAATAAGTACTCTGCACTTAGATATGGCGTGAAGTCGAATGTTCGGCGCGCCTTTCTCCAATTGGGCCTTGGCTATCAGTAATTCGCGTTCTGCATCCTCTATTGTTTTCAGTGCTCTGGAATCCACCCTATTTCGCGCCAGAACCGCCTCCGCCTTCGCGGCCTTTCTCCTTGCTTCGTCTATGCGTTCCTTGCGCTCCAGAAGCTGTTCGAAATGAAGTTTGTTGTTATAATAGTCAAAATCCGCTCTCCGAAGAGCAGCGAGAGAGTCTGCTTCCTTCCTTTTTCCATCTGCCTCATTGAAGGATTCCTGCGCTTTCTTTATCGAATCCTCTGCATGTTTCAGTGCCTGAAGGGACATTGCGCCGGACTTTTGCAGTTCATCATGTTCTTTGACGGCCTTGCTAACCGCGTCAATAAGTTCCTGTCGAGCTTTCACGTCGCGGCGTGCCACATCCACAGACTTTTGTGCTGACTCTAACTTAAGCCGGGCCGTTGTAAGGGTACCTTCCAGAGCGGCTATCTCCTCAAGCGAAGCGTCGTTCTTACGAACCGCCTCCCGTTGTTCCCCTTCTTGCTTCCTCAACTGTCCCAGTTCACGTTGAAGGGTTGCTGCCCTTTCGATATCCTGTTCAAGGTCTCGGATTTGCCGTTCGATTTCTGCAACCTCGGATTGCGCATTCTCCCACTGCTTACGCGTTTCCTGGAGTTCTTTCTTTTCTCTACCACCCTCCGTGAAATAACGGCCATATTCCTCATAGACTTTATCAAACAGGCCTTCTCCCTGTGGAGCGGCAGGATGTCCGCCAGCTGCCTTGTCTAAAGCTGCTGATAGAGACGTTTGATTCGCCACTCTCGGCTGATCAATGGCGTCTCCCTGCTGAACAGTCAGGGCCTTCCAAAGGCCGATATCTATGGTTTCTCGCAGGATGACGTCCGCGCGTTCATGAGCCTCACGTCCGGTGTGGTTTTCAGGTTTCGGCTTTGTAACGGTGAGCCTTGTTTCCGGCTTCTTGTAGAACCGCTTGAAGTAAGTAAAGGCATATGGGCCGCTCTTGGCCTGAAGTTCAATCTCAGGCCCTTCATCCCTATGGACTGGTCTAATTGCCCTGATCGCACTGTCCTTACTGGAATCGGGGTACTCAAAAAGAAGCCTGATAGCCTCACCAAGACTGGTTTTACCTGCTTCGTTCGGGCCCTGGATAAGAGTGATACCGGTTGGAGTGAACGTAACCTCGGCTGAAGGGACGCCTCTATAATTGGCGATCCGAAGGCGAAGAAATCTCATGCTACCCCCCTTGCCAGCCTAAGAAGAAGCATCAAGGCATCGCGGGCCGTAGTGCCTTCGTTTCCGCCTTGGGCAATTTTACTGCGAAGCCGTTGCGCTGTAGCGTCGGCAAAGCCCGAAAATCCTATGTCGGCGAAATCATCGTCGTCAGGTAACAGTAGGAGTTTGTCTTCACGGGCAAGGCAGGCACCAAACACATCCTTCGCAATATCGAGATGAGTTTGGAGCGTGCTACGCAAAGAAAGCGATAGAGAGCCGACCAGATTTAACTTGATAACAGTACGTTCCTTGTTCTCGATGCCGTCCAGCGACCTTCTGAACACCTCAACATCTTCCTCGGTGTTCAGATCAACGCGTTCACGTTCGACAAAGCGCCAGTGCCCGACAGGTATCTCTCTGGTTGAGACACTATCGTCATTAACCTCCACAACAAGGGCAAATCCGGATTTGGTTTCAGGAAAGTCGGTTGATTCAGGCGTCCCGCAGTACCATATGCGTTCGCCACCTCCTACTTTGGTCAATGAATGGCGGTCTCCGAGCGCAACGAAGTGAACCTTTCCATCGGCAATTACGCGTTCAAGCGTCCCGGCAGATATTACACCGGGAGCCTCTTTCTCCGGTGTAAACAGGTCGACAATGCCATGTCCCATGCAGATGCGAGCGATCCCGCTCGCCTGAGGCAGAGAATTGAGCGCTTCTTCGACAGGGTTGATAACGGGCTTTTTGGACAGCCACGGCGCACCCACAAGCTCCACTCCATCGGCGACTTTGATGGGAGTAAAATCTTCGATGACGTGAACATTATGAGGCTTCCGTTCCATGAAAGTACTTGACCGGTACACGGATGCCGCATTAAGCGGGTCATGGTTTCCCGGCAGGATGTATACCGGGACGGGTACGTCCTTTAGGGCCTCCAGCGCCCGGGCGACCGTTTTCCTGTCCACCTGGTTAGACTCGAAGGCGTCTCCGCAAACCAGCATGAATCGGCACTTTTCCTCTTTTGCGATGCGCCCCATTGTTCGAATAGCGTCAAATCGTGCCTGGGTGTACCTCTCCTGAGCGCCTTCCGAGAGGAAGTGACGAGTCATCCCTAATTGCCAGTCACTTGTATGCAGAAAGCGAATCAAGAATAAGCCTCCGTTTAATGGACCACGCCATCGTGATAGGTGTAATGTTTATGAAATACTCATATTAACGTTTGCCAATCATGCCTCTTACGGAAGTACGGAATAGCGCGCGAGGGGCGTCGCCGTATCTGTATCTTCCGAAGAATCTGCGCCTAGCTCAGATGGTTCTACTTACCAATTTATGTGATTCGAATTTAATCTTATGAGGGCCATTATGCTCCCCCAACTAGTCGGAGTGTTCGTCTTACAAAGCCGTGTAATTCATCTTCAGACAAGGATTCGGAATCGGCGTTTGGGTTCTGGTCATGATGGTATTTTTTTGAGTACTCATTTATCGCTTCTATTTCTGCTATATCCGCTTTTGCATGGGAAAGACCGTCAGTGTCATTGGTACTCTGTATTTTGTCTATGAAGTTGCCTAACCATTCATTCGGCTGAAAGTGGCCAGGAAAGTGAGCTCGGAGCATTCCTTCTAAGAAAGGACGGATTGAACGTACCACGTACAAAGGTGTACCTTTCCGCTCTCTGTAAAAATCGAGCAGCGCGGAATAATTCTTCAAATAGGTTGACTGGGTCTCAGCTTCAATGTCCCATTCTCCAATGACCGTAGTATAGCCAGTGCGACACATTTGCAGTACCTTGATGTCTGCTGCGGGATAGTCTTCCCAGATGAGTCTCAGAAAATGTGGGTCATGGGATAGTACGATAACTTGCTTAGCCATGCCAGCAAGTTGGCGAATCAACTGTTGAGTGCAGGTACGCCGAAAGCGATCCTGACTTGAGAAAGGATCATCAAGGACGACTATCTTGCTTCCAATCATCACATCCTGCTTCATTGCCGCAAAAAAGAACGCCAGCGCTAAAGCGCTTCGATCTCCAGCGCTCAATGTGGTCTTAAAGCAGGGTGTACCGGGCTGCGTTCGCGAATCGCCAAGGTCAACAGCATTATTGTTAATTTCAATCTGATAGTGAGAACTTGGAGTGCCACCCGTATATAGATGCCGCGAGTTTGTGATTTTGAATCCTGCATTGAACTGGTCCAGGTATGTATTTATAGACGATTGATAGGTCTGAAGGATCTGCTGGCAATGCCTGTCGAGCTGCTCCCTAGCAGCGATCTTTTGATTTTCTAGGCTTGCCTTTGCGTCAAGCGCATCTTGGTACTCCTTGCAAGCAAGAATTACTTCCGGCTCAAAGCGTTTCTTTTTGGCTACCAGATCGGAGAGTTCTCTTTTTAAGATATTTATGTCTTCGACTCGCTTGCCATCGGACTTCAGTCTATTGACGATTGTATTGACATTGTCCACTGCAGAATTATAAGAATTTACCAATTCTCGAATGGTCATCACTCCGTCTATCGCGGCCTGGAAATCGTCACCTTGTTCAATGGGTTCCGTCGGAGACTGCTGTTTTCTCAAGGCCAGTCCCGATGCAAGGTCGCGAAGTGTTGAGTATTTCGTGCGAACGATCTCGAACGGGAAAGTAGGGACGTCTATTGTGGCAAATTGCTTCCAGAACTCGACAAGCGCAAGATTGCTCAAAAGTGTCTGTTGAGTAGTGTTTAGTGATGCTTCCCCAATCGTATCGACAATACGCTTAAAGAGTTGTGCAACTTCCTGTTTCAATGCCTTGTAGGCAGCGTTGAAATGTGATTTGTAACTAGAGAGCAATTCGTTTCCATTGATGCCTTGCCCGCAAAAAGGACATTTGTCATTAGCCACAAATCCCAACCCTTGAGAAAGCCATGTCTCACCATGGTTTCCCATGCTGTGAGATTCGATTTGCTGTCGAACGCGTATTTCTGCCTCGGCGGTTATGTCGACCAGTTGCTTTGAGAGGATGGTCAGGAAATCGGATGGCAATGTCGGCAGAGCTATCTTGGTAAGCAAGCCTTTTGACCGTATCTCTGTCGCCTTATCCAATGTGAGCAGGAGATTTACTATCTCGCTGTTCTTACGCTCAATCTTGATTTCGATATCTTCGATCGGTTGCCAAAGTAAGTATGCGTCAAGTGTCACTCCGCTTGGAGTCGTTTTCGATACTACTTCTTTTTTGGCTCCGATATCGCGGTTTGCATCGCGAATCTTGCCGTCCAGCAGCTCGATTTCCCTAGCGAGTCGAACTCCTTGTTCGCCTACAATGATACGATAGAGGTTCTTCTTGTGGCCGTGCTCAACATAATCCCCAGCATACACATTATCATGGATGAACACAGAATCGAATATGGCGATATCTAGATAAGTGTCGGACCATACATTATTTTCAAAGGTAAAGTTGCTTCCGCCAAGCCTCATATGGACAGAAGTGAAACTGTTTGAGCCGAGTGTCTTACGTTCCGAGATGAATTCAGGCAGGCCAGTCTGAAGTGAACGGAGGATCGCGCAAAGGGTGGTTTTGCCACGTCCGTTCTCGGCAAAAACCAAAGTTAGTTTTCGAAAGGCCACGTCTCCACAAGGCTTGCAATCGTGGAAACGTCCGATGTTCTTGATGTTAATGAATTTTTCAATCATCGTTGCCCCTGCATACTGTCGTGTTTGCTGAGCCTTATGTAGGCCATATCTTTGTTTGTTTCTCAGCGATTTGACAGGGTCGACAGGTCCTCCCTTTAATGCTCCCACAAAAAACGATTATCTGAGTAATCCTAATTATTCAGCACTCAAGAAGTCTCCCTAAATTTCCGGCGCTTCATAAGTGTCGTGAATCTTTGGAACGAATGGCGGCATTTTTTTCATGACGCTAAAACGACAGTGTTGTCCTTAGCTGTTCTTATTAAGGATTTGTGTATTATACAAAAT
>CAZXIK010000023.1:0-10908 GCA_964640735.1 Microcaldota archaeon
ATATAAGAACGCAAGCAATTGAAGAGACGGAAACTGGCTTGACCCCGAACCTACGATGGTGCCTGTCCATAACGAGCAGCAGCTGGTGGATATCGGCGAACGTGTCGAGGATTCCTAAAACCGCGTAGCTACCGGAGTCATGGGCTGAAAGGAACCTGAAGGAAAGCAGTACGCGAACGGCTACTTCTACGAGCCTACAATCCTCACCGACATACCCGAAGGGGCGAAAATATGGTCAAAGGAATGCTTCGGGCCTGCGCTGCCGATCCAGAAGGTCAAGGACCTCGACGAGGCGATAAACCGCGCGAACAACACGCAGTACGGCCTCGGCACTGGCATATGGACAACGGACTACAGGAAGCTCAGGATATTCGAGGACAGGATAGAGGCCGGGAACATTTGGGAGAACTCCCCGCCACTTTCAGTTCCTGAGACATCATTCGGCGGGGTGAAGGACAGTGGAATAGGAAGGGAGCTTGGTCTTGACGGCCTTAAGGAAAACCTGGAGTACAGGTCCATCAGGAGGCTTCTCAGGAATATGTAAGCCGAAGAGTGTCAAATGGAAAACCCAAAAAACAAGCTGAGCGATCAGGAAAAGAGGCAAATTGCGAATTTCCTCAAGTCACTCGTGGCAGGCAGGCATGGCAGCGGCCACTATCTTGTGGATGCGGAGCAGCTGAACAACATTATAGCGAGCCTTGAAGGGAAGGAAAAGGTTGAGAAGGGGGAGTTTCCTTTTGAGAAAACGAAGATTTCCGATGCAATTAGAGGAATCTTCAGAAAGTGATCAGTCAGGATGAGTCGCTGGCACATTCGTGATGCAATGGAAAATGAATCGCCAAACAAAAAATTCGAGTTGGGAATGAAAAAGCTCGCCGACGAGCTTGCGGTTTCACTCAGGAAGGCGACATGCCTTGACCTTAGCCCCACCACCTGGCCTGGCTACAAAGATGCCTGGAGCATCGCCCACATAGGAGTTTCTGAAGAACACCCCCTGGTCCACATCGAAAGGTCCTCAGGTTCTGAAGATTCCTACAGGGTCAACATAATTGACGACTACCCAAGTTCAGGTGGGACCAAGGAAAGCCTGGGGCAGAGCGTCATTGCCATTGCGTTTTTGAAATCAATTGAGGAGGCTATAACTGAAGTTTTCCGCAAGAACGGACTGGAAGTATCCATAAACTGAAGCCGGTCAGCTTGTCGCCAGCGCATCAAGCACCGCAATAGCAGCTTCATCCACTTTTTTCCTCAGCGCGCCCTTTGATATCCAATGCTTCTTCCCCTCTTTCGGAACAAGCGTATCGCTTATCACCAACGCAGACGCGCTCTTCCATCCCCTCAGCCTGCTCAGCTTGAAGAGCATCGCGCACTCCATCTCCACGGCTATGTTGCCCATCTTGAAGTACTTATCGGCGAACTCCTTCTCCTCTGCGTAGAAGGCGTCGCTGCTAAACACCTTGCCCCTGTGCACAGGCAGGCCCCTCGCTGAAAACGCCCTCTCCAGCTTCTCCGTCAGTTCCGCGTCCGGCTTCGCCTCGAAGTCAACCTTCTCGAAGTACTGGCCGTGCAGCCCTCCTGGCAGGTGGGACGCCTCAGTCACCAGCACATAGTCGCCCAGGTTGAGGTCAGGGCTCAGCGCCCCCGCGGTCCCGAACCTCACGAAAGTTTTCGCCCCAAGCATCGCAAGTTCTTCTATTACTATGGCTGCTGAAGGACCACCGATCCCGTGAGTTGCAAGGCTTATCTTTTCTCCCTTATATGCTCCCGTATACACAAGGAAGCCTCTGTTCCTGTTTACAAGTTTCCTGCCCTCCAAAAACTTCGACAGCTTCTTTATTCTTCCAGGATCTCCTGCTATCAGGACTTTCTCTGCGATGTGTTCTGGTTTGGAGAGTATGTGCACCGGTTCCATTCAAACGACCGTAATGTATTGGGCGTAAAGAAATAAGTATGCATGCCGATTATGAACTTCTTCCGAAACCGTGCACAACCCAAAGCTTATTATAACTCAGTTATATATCTATCTAAGATTTGGGTTTCCTATGGAGGCAATGAGCAATAATATGAATCCACTCTTGTGGGTATTGGGAATAATTGTCGTTTTGGCAGCGGTCTGGTTCGTGCTTGGAAGCGTAAACAAGCCTTCTTATCCCGCCTATACCACCACAGTCCCCCAGCAAGCGCCGCAGACTTCGAGAGCTCCGGTGTTGCTTATAGATCCTCCAGCGCTTCCCGCAGGAACGCAGTCGCTAATCGTTTCATACTCTTCGGTCGCGGTGCACGCAAGCGGAGGCCCCGGCTCAGGCTGGATCAACGCTTCCGGTTCCGGATCGATCAACCTTCTCGATGCAGTTAATGTGAGCAAAGTGATAGGATATGCAAACATCAGCGCGAACACAACACTGAATCTCGTGAGGCTTAACATCACTTCGGCAGAAATAACGATCAACGGTACCGCGTACAATGTCTCCGTTCCGAACCCGTCGCTGACAGTGGCCGTTACAGGAAGGACGAAAATAAACTCAACAGCAGCGGTTCTGATTGACGTGAGCCCTGTAATTACCGCGGTCTACAGCCAGAACGCAACGTCATTCATAATGGCTCCGGCAGCGAAGGCCACCGTTGTTTCCAGCTCAAATGCCGCAGCCCAGGGAGGCATAGGCGCGAGCGTTGCGCTCAATGCAAGCGCAAGGGCATCTCTTCTCGCTGCAGCGCCCAACATAACGATAACGTCAGCCTCGATTTCAAGGGGCGCAAACAACGTGACCAATGTCGCAGTTACTGTCAAGGACAACTCTAACAGCAGCGTAACGCTGAACGGCGTGTTCATTCAGGGCAAGCAGAATGTCAGCGCCACCCAATCTGCAGGGCTTAACGCTTCTGTGGCAAGCGCGATCAACGGAGTTCTGGGAGGCGGGAGCGCTAGCGCAAACGCAAAGGCCAATCTGCTTGCGAAGATAGGGCTGAACATACACTCGTTCAGCATGATGAGCTTCGCGATATCGTCAGACAGCACGCTCTTCCTGCCTTCGAGCAACGCGGACTTCCAGTCCGGAGGCTATACGCTCAGCGCAGGATCCTCAATGACGTTCTCATTCAGCGGGAAGGTCAGCTACGACTCAGGGATGTTTGTTGCAGAAACAGTTGCAGGGTCTCCTTATGTGATCACCGTAATAGGAAACGGGGGAGCGTGGGCAACAACGACTGCCAACGGATCCTGAAATTCAAGGAAAAATAACGTCTCTGCATGGCCGCAAGGAAGGGCGCGCCGATTGCGTCCGCATTTGTATGCTACGGGAAGGAATCTCCTCTGTCTCTCTCGGCCCTGCATTTCCTTCAATTGAGCATTGCTCGGATGGACATATACGAGCTTCAAGACAATCAGATGCGCGTCTAGTTTAATCCGCCTTTTCCTTCTGAGACTGCCGCTTCGCCCTTATGATCCACACCGCCTTATCCAGATCAGGGTTGCCCCAGCTTTTGGCATGGTCTTCGTTGATGATGTTCATGTCTCTGCGCGTGAAGTATTCGGTGACCTTGCCCTCGTACACCAAAAACGGCCGCCTTCCTGCTTTCGCCAAAGCCTCTCTAAGCTCTTCTGACAGCTTCAGTTCCGTATTCTCCTGGGCCTTTTCCGATTTCTTTTTCTTATTTCGTTCGGGGAAGCTCCGAATCAAATCTCTGTTTGCTTCGAGTATCGCTTTAAGGTCTTCCCAGGCCCTTTTCGGGATCCTCGTATGCTTTTCCGTTGCGGCCGCCATCAAAATTATTTCACAGGTTCCAAATATTAAACTTGCGCAAAACCAGAATAGAATTGCAGTAAGGAAGGACGCGCCAGCAATTCACGTTCGCGCGCCATGGGAAGGAACCAAACTGTTCTTTTCCAAGCCATGCATTTCCTTCGATTAATATATGGCACTTCAAGATATTTACGGATTGCAAAGAAATTGGACACGCGTCTATCCAGGCAAAATGGGCCCGCTGAGATTTGAACTCAGGACCTACGGCTTATAAGACCGCCGCTCTGACCAGGCTGAGCTACGAGCCCCTGGTTAATGATCGGATTTAAGGAATAAATATCTGCGTTTACCTTCTTTTCAGTTTCTCCCGGTCTTCCATATCCTCCTTATAATCTTTCATTATCCACGCAGCAAGCCGCAATCCAAAATCAGTCCTTCTCCTAATCTCATCAGCCATTTCGTTCAGAGTTTTGGATTCCCCTCTCCACGTGAATGTTTTGTCAAGCATGTCTTCTGCGCCTGATTTTATGAGATTCTCGATGAACCAGTCTCCCATCTTTATGGCCTCCTCAGGAGAAAGTTCCGCTTTTTGTCCGTCTTTATCGGATGTAATCTTCTTCTCCTGTTTCTTCCTGAATCCAAAACGGTCCAAGCCAATCCACTCTAAATTTTCCTTTTAAGTAGGACAAGGGTTTCGCTGTCCAAGTATTTCTCGGCTGCAACCATCTGCTCTTCAACTTTCATAGCCATTTCTCTGTGTCTCTTCGCATCCATGAATTTTGGTTCAAGGTTCTTTAATATCAGCTCAGCAAAACGGGTGTTAAAGACGTTTATCCATTCCATGTTTCTTGTCGCATCCTCAGGTAGGGACTGATATTTCCATCCCTCCCTTGTGCCTATCACATAAGTAGTTCCGTTCAGCTCTTCTCTAAATCCTGAGTCTGAAATCCTGATTTTCTGCACCAACCCTGGCGTGCTGACTTCCTGGGGCATGCGACGTGCGTTTTTGTCTTCAATAAGTTCAAGCCTCAAGAAGTTCCTGCGTTCATATCTCAAAGAAGAGGTAATCAATTCAATCTCCAAAGGCACAAAATCTCCAAGCGCCATCTTGTCATGTGCAACGTTGCCTATCCTCTCTCTGGTTTTTCTTATTGTGTCTACCTGCTCCCAGATAAGGCTCATCGACTTCTCGCTGTCCACATATCTGACGCTGGATTCCGCCCTTGCCAGAGTCTCAATGAACTGCGCATCGGTCAGGGTTTCATGCGTCAGTGCACAGACGTGCGCCCCAAGCGGAGTTATCATCAGCATCCCGAGCGTCCCTTTCGGCAGCATCTTCCAAGCGACACGCGCAGAAATTTCCGCAGCTTCCTTAGGGTCAACCTTAATGAAATCTCCCCTCTCTATGTCAAAAAACTTGTTCAGCTCCTTGTTTTTTACCCCAAGTCTCATTTTCTCAGCCCAAACATATCCTTGTCATTCATCCTGATCCAGATGTCGTCAGCCAACCTTGACCAGGAAGTAAACGCCTCCCACTGCGCCGATATCTTGTCAGCGAATCGGCCGTTCGCCTGATCCGGATGCTCTATCCTCATAGCGACGTAGAAAGACGCCTGAGCTAGCCTCTCAGGGTCGTTTCTTGCTTTCTTTCCAACGCATCTGTCCTTCAATGCCCATTCGGCGGTCTCCAAGGCTCTCTCGATTACCTTGTCTTCCTTGACGCCTGTGCTTATGCCTATCTCGCTCAAGTAAAGCGGCATCGCATCCAGAGCATCGCGTCTCTGAAACTCCAGCAAACCGGCGTCGAAAGCCTTTCTCTTTCCAATCATAGTCGAACAATGCTAATGGCGGACAGCCATATTTAAGCGTTGACTTGCAATATGTAAGCGGCAGACCGGGGTTGCTTATGGATCTGGGTGAAGGGCTTAGAAAAGCGATCGCAAGGCTCACCGGAGCGACGATAATCGACGCCAAGACGATACGGGAATTCAACAAGGAGCTCCAGCGCACGCTCATCTCAGCAGATGTGAATGTAGAGCTGGTGTTCGCGATCACCCAGAAACTCGAGAACGCTGCGCTCAAGGAAAAGCTGCCTGAAAACGTGAGCGCCAAGGACTACATAACGAACATGCTCTACGAGGAGCTTGTGGGGCTCATGGGCGCCGGCTTTGAGCCCAAGATCGCCCCAAAGAGAATACTTCTTCTCGGTCTTTATGGCTCCGGAAAAACCACATCCGCGGCAAAACTGGCGAAGTTCTATCAGGACAGGGGACTTGGCAGCGCGCTGATAGCGTGCGACGTTTCCAGACCGGCAGCATATGAACAGCTTGAGACCCTTGCAAAACAGGCAGGGGTGGGATTCTGCGGAATAAAAGGCGAGACTGATGTCAGAAAGATAATAAGGAATGCGGCTTCGGTTCTCAAGGACAAGAAAGTTCTGATATGTGACACGAGCGGAAGGAATGCGCTCGACAAGAATCTGATAAACGAGCTAAAGATAATCACTGAGGAGTTCAAGCCTGATGAGAAGCTGCTTGTTATAAACGCAGATACCGGCCAGGTAGCGGGCAAACAAGCCAGAGAGTTCGACAATGCAGTGAAGCTGAGCGGAGTCATAGTCACGAAGCTAGACGGTTCAGGAAAGGGAGGAGGCGCGCTCAGCGCGGTGAATGTCGCAAAGGTAGGGATAGAGTTCATAGGCACAGGCGAAAAACTCGGTAACATCGAGCTATACGACTCGAAGAAGTTCGTCGGCAAGCTGCTCGGCATGCCTGACCTGGAGTCGCTGGTCGCAAACGTCCAGCAGGCGATAAAGGAGGCGAACCTCAAGCCAGAGGAAGCCCAGATGGAAGAGCTGAACTTCAGGACTTTCTACACTCAGCTCAAGACGCTGGGCAAGATGGGGCCCATGAAGAACGTGATGGCGAACCTCGGAATGACCGACGTGCCGAAGGAGACCTTCGAGCAGAGCGAGATGAAGATGAGGAAGTACAAGGCGATAATAGACTCGATGACCGAGGAGGAGCGCGACAACGGCAGCCTTCTCAACAATTCAAGCAGGATAAAGAGGATAGCGAAGGGAAGCGCCTCAACCGAGAAGGAGGTGAGGGAGCTGATCAGCGATTTCAACAAGATGAAGAAGCTCTACAACATGATGAAGAGCGACAGGAACGTAAGGAAGCAGTTCGGCAGGTTCATGCCGAAGTGATACGCTACCTTTTAGGTAGAAGCCTGCATACCAAAGCTTTGTCCATGTCAAAATACTTCGATGTGCTTCTTACATCATCAAGCGTCATTTCTCGCAAAACTCTCTCGCCTCTTTTCACAGTGTAGAATGGGTCGCCATAGATCGCATAGTCTGAACCCAAATTATTGGCAAATGACATAGTGTCTTCACTGAAGAGCAGTCTGGTTGCTAATTGCTTTGACTTCATCTTCTCAAATTCTACCTGCCCAATTTCACCTGCCTTCATATTATCTATTTCTTTCGTTAGCAGGCGGTAAATCTTCTGATGCGTGTTAATTTTTGTTTTCGCATGCACCATTATCTGTCCGAAGCTCAAGCCGCTAAATTGCCCCGCATCAAAATCGTAAGCTGCACCCTCTCCATTCTCCCTAATTGTTTTGTTCAACTTCGCGCTGAGAAGGTTCACTGCCATAAGTATGTTTTCGTCCTCCTTAAGGTTGCTTATGAGGTGATACGGTCTCTTTAAACCTATGATGGCGAGGCTGCTGTCGGGTTCATCACCCTTGCGTACAACTATCTCTTTTGCTTTCTGGTTCATGTCAAGCCCAGCCAACTGAACCTTTTTCGCAGTGCCTGAAAAACCCGCAAGATTTTTCTCTACCAGGCGCATAACTTCAGCCCTGTTAAAATTGCCATATATTGCAAGAAATGTATTATCGGGCGTGAACTGATCCCGGTAGATCTCAAAGAGCGTATCCCTTGACATCTGCTTTAGTTCGCTTTCAGCGAAGAGCCTGTCTTTTGATACAGGATGACCTTTTAGGAGTTCGTTGTTAAACTCATTCAAGAATCTGTCCTGCGGGTTCTGGAGATCATTGTATTCATTTATCATGAATTTTCTATGCACCTCCACCCCTTTTTTTGGGAATGTAGAGTTCACCAGCATATCAGAGAGAACTTCAAGTATAGGTTCGAAGAAAGCTTTCGGGGCGTGAGCATAGAAATTCGCGTACTCATTGTTTGTTGAAGCATTCCATGTGACTGCCAGATCCTCCAGAATTGTCATCGGTTCATTGCATTTTTTCGTTTTTGTGCCGGCGTGCAATCCATGCTCTATGAAATGCGCATAAGGCAGATCGTGCAGCGTGAAATCCTGAGATTGACCGTATGCTACGGTGAACGAAATGCCTACTGATTGGAGCCCAGGATTTGTTACAAAAACCGTTTTCAGTCCATTGCTAAGCTGCACCATCTCTTCCGGTTGCCGCTGTGCTGAGCTCTCTGCTCTCTTAGCTACCTCTTTGCTAGCCAATATCTCCCCCTATCTATTTTGTCCTTGTTTCACTGCTAAGATTTCCATCTTTATATAAATTCCGTACTGTTTTAGCAAAACTTAGCTTTCTGTCTGTCTTACGAAAGGTTAAAATTTCTAAACTATGGAATAGAAGCATGGCGATCAGGTACTGGGAGTTCGAGGATGCTCCGCTTAAGGAGAAGCTGAAGAACCCCAACGTCAAGGAGCTGGCGAAGATTTACTTCGACAATGAGACCCGGGCTTACAGGTTCGCAAGGGCGCTTCTCGAGGTCAAGAAGAAGTCAAGCCTCAGGCTGAAGGACTGCGATCCGACGCTTCCTGTTGCAACGTGGAAGAGATATCTTGACTTCGGCGTCGCTGTCGGAATACTAAAGCACGAGAACAGCACCTACAGCTTCACCGACAGGTACTCCAAGCCTTTCAAGAACATCTCTGTATATATCAAGGCGTGGGTGGACCAGCAGGGTTCTGAGGATGCGGACGTTCTGTTTGCGAACGCGAAGACAGGCAGGCAGGCGAAGAGAGGAGGCAGGCCCGGCGAGGAACAGAAAGCCGAGACTGAGATGCCGCAGCCCAAATCTGCTTAAGGTATTATCGTCTGGTTGCTGGGCTGGATCGAGTTTGGATACGGGATGGAGCTTTGGACAAAATCGCCTGCGGCTATGTAGTTTGTGCCCTGAGTCGTCTTTCCTATCACTCCTGCGACAATCCTTATGCTGGCGTTCTGGCACAGCAGAGTCCCAATGGGTATGCTCGCGTTCACGAAGGTTGTCGGCCCCTCGGTGCCGATTGAGTATGTGTTGTAGTGGTCTATTATCTTAGGCTTTCCGGTGCTGTTCAGAATCTCGATATACAGCAGCGAATTCTGCTGCGATATTATCTTGAAATCCAGATAAAGCTCCCTGACCGGGAACGGGTTTGAGGTGAGGTTGCCCGCCTGCACCGCCACTCCGCCATAGGTAGTGGCGAAGAAGGTCCCTGTGTAGTTGTTCCACGGCGACCCATAGTAAAATTCGTTGTTGTTGGCCCAAGTTATATTCAATGGCGCATCCCTAAAACCAGGTCCGCTCTCGTTCCAGTAAGCATACGTCCCCAAAGAGAAGTCCCCGTTCGGGATGGTTTCGGTAGCGTTCTTGGACAGGCAGCTGCTGAAGAACATGCTTGTTGTGGTCTGTATGGTGGTGCTGGTGTTTCCATTCTGCGCCTGGGTGCTTGTCGTAGCAGTGGTCAAAGTCGTCGTAGTGGTTATGGTCTTCTTGGCGCTGTTTGAGGTGTAAAGGAAGTAGGCGATTATGGCGAGGACTATCAATGCGGCAAAATACGCGACGATTGTTTTCGAGCCCTCCATCAAACCGCACCATTAATATAGATAAGCAGTAATAAAAATGGTTGTTGAAGCTCACCGAGGTTTTCGTCTGGGAAGCATACCTAGAAAATGGAAGAAGAAGGGCCGAATGCGCTGGAAATGGGTGAAGAAGCGCAGGAAGAGAATGAAGAGGGCCCAGAAGAGAAGAGTCGGAGAGCTCTAATCAAGTCATTTTCATTCTTGCATCTTATAGAGGTTGATCAGCTTAGGCTCTATTCCTCTGCTCCTGAGCAGTCCGACAATTTCCGTTCCTTCCATTATGTGCGCAGCGCCTACTACAGCAACTCCCTTGCGGATTTGCTTGTCAGCGGTCCTAGCATCAAAGTCTCGCCACGATTCCCCCAATCTCTCATTGAAGTAAGCCAGGATCTTTGCCCTCCTGCTGTCATTCATTGTCTTTTCGATCACGTTTGCCCACATGGTCTCCCGTTGAAAATGAAGGACGCCATCACCGCAGATCCTCGGCACAGGATTGCCTTCCTGTTCATCGCCATCGCGCATCATGCTCCTCCTCGCCCCGTTCTGCCTCCTTATGGCTTCCTGCAGTTCCTCGTCGAATGCTGGAAATGGAAACCGTTCGCTCTCAAAATAGTTTAACATGGCGCTTTTCGTAAGTACGAATCCGGAATAAAAACTGACGGCACTCTCCAGAGGCAATACCAAGGCTCCTATCGAGCGTGAATAATCCGCGATATCGCTGTCGTTCAGGCTGTTGTTTAAAGTGCCTGAAACGGCAATGCTTCCTATTTTTTCGTGAGGCCTTATTCTGAGAAGTTCTCCCTTTTCGAGGAAGACAACATCTGGTTTCTCTTCTTTGATAGTCCTTTTTACTTCGTCAAGTATGCTTTTCCATTTTTTGCCGTCTCTGAACTTGTACTGCTCCCAATGATCGCTGCCTATGATGGTGACTGAAAATCCTGCGGTAAGCCCGCTGCAAGCGTTCTCCCCCCATCTGATCGCTAGAATCTCAATTCCCGCTTATTTATAGATTGACTTGAGGAGATTGAGGCAAATCATGCAAGCGTCCGTGCTTGATATCTGCCGCGTTTTTCTATCTCAGAAAGCCTCCTAATAACTTCGCCCGCTTTTGCGTATTCTTCGGCATAGGCTCCCTCCAGGCGTTCGTATTGCTGTTTCAGTATGGATCTTTTCATCAGCAAGAGGTCAAGCGCACGGTCCTCAATGCTGTTGTTTATGTCAGCTAGCCCAAAGTCAATCATGCACAGTTCTAATTTGTTCAGAATTACGTTTGCCGGAGTGAAATCTCCATGGGTAACATCCGCACCGTGCATTTTTGCAA
>CAZXIK010000024.1:0-10823 GCA_964640735.1 Microcaldota archaeon
TCAAGACAGGCCTGACATTCAGGTTTGCAAGCGGAGTGAACCACATCAAGGAAAACATGAGCAAGTATTTCGATGAGGTGCAGTTCGCTAGGTACACCTGGGAGTTCTCCAGGCCTCCGATGGAAGGCATCAGCATCATATGGGACCAGATTCCGCACCTCGCCGACATAAACAAGTACCTGTTCGGGGACAGCTACGATGACGCAAAGATAGAGGTTTTGGCGAAGAGTTTCCGGAGGGATCACTTGCCTGAAATAGCAGAAGTGATTTTGGAGACGAAGAAGATGAAGAGCCTTTACAGGATATCGTGGTTCTCAGGCAAAAAGATGAGGCAGATAGAGATATTCGGCACAAAGGGAGGCAAAGACGTTGTCCTGACTTCCGACATTATTGCAAACACGCTCAACATCATGGACCACACCTACAAGGTAACGGAAATTCCTCTCCTGCAGACCAATACCATAATGGGGGAGATCGAGAACTTCGTCCACGACATAGATAACAACACCAACACTATCAACAATGCTCACCTGATAATAGATGAGATACACCTGATACAAAGGATACACGATCAGCTCAACAGGCAGCAGCACGGGAGCTAGCGTGCTCTAGGGATCTTGTGGTTAAAATGGAGGATATCCGCGCTCTGGTAAAGGAAGTTCTTGACAGGGGTTTCGTAATGAATATCGCTACTGTGGATGATGGCGGGGTATGGATAAGCACACTGAAATATACGAATGACAGCAACCTCGACATTTTCTGGCTGTCAGATATAAGATCACGCCACTCAAAGGCAATAGCGGGCAATCCAAAAATTGCAGCATCAATCATACTGACAAATTCGAAGAACCAGGATAACCATGGCGTGCAGATAGAGGGCACAGTAGAGAAACTGGATGCTAAAGTACTTCCTGCAGCCGTTAAACTGTGGCTCAAACACGGAAGCGCAGGCCTTGCAAAAGATGCAGCTCAGTTAGATGGCAACAAGGCTCTCTACAAACTGAAACCCTCGAAAATCGAGCTGATGCATTCGAAACTTTTCGGATATGAGAAGAAAACATTAATATTGTAGCAAAAGCAATGTTTTGGTGTTGGGATGAAAATCGCACTGGTCGGAATAATAAAACCCCAGGCGGGTACGGGCGACGGAATGGCGGAATACACGTACCAGCTTTACTCCAGGTTGAAGAAGACGGACAAAGTGGATCTGGTCTACACCCTTGAAAAATCAAAAAGGAACGACATTGTAGGTCTGCTCTACACAAGGTTCGCGCTCAGCGAGAAGGTCAAGAGACTTGCAGACAAAGGCTACGATATCATAAACGTAACAAACCAGGAGGCGGGTTTCGTTGTCGGCGTCCTGAGAAATATGAAGACCGAAGCAAAAATAATAACAACGATTCATGACCTGATGCGGGTGAATGTAAGGAGGTCGGACAGCTACCATCCGGGAGTGCTTCAAAGCACCTATAGCGCAAGCGTCGGAACCTACATCAATCTGGCGATGAGCGAGTCTGATGCCGTGCTTTTCCTGGCGAACTCGGTGGAACGCGACGCGCTAAGGCTATTTCCGGAGATCAAGAGCTATAAAACAATACTCGAGGCTCCGAAAGACGAATTCAGCAAGTCGCCGCTGCCCAAAAAGAAACATGGGGGCCCGTTGACTGTGGGCTACGTGGGCGCCCTTGCCGTAAGGAAGAACGTGATGTACGTGCTCAAAACGGCAAGGCTGCTTCAGGACCAGGCGGGCGATTATAAATTTCTGATATACGGAAGCGGACCAGACAAAGAGCGTCTCATGGAATACAAGGAAAAGCACAATCTCCAGAATGTCCACTTCATGGGTTTCGCACCCGAAGACAAGCTGATGAAGATATATGACTCATTCGACCTGTTCTTCTATCCCTCTTTGGAAGAGGGATCCAGCCTTCCGATACTTGATGCGCAAACGAGAGGGCTGCCCGTAATCGCAAACTCCAAAGGAATGATCGACAAGGAGGTCACGAAGTACTGCTTCATGGCAAACAGCGAGGAGGAAGCGGCCAAAACGATAAAGAGGCTCAGACAAAAAGGCTACGACCCGAAAATGAAGAGCGCCGCGACAAAATATGTAAGAAGTTTCTCATGGGATAATATAGCAAAGGAAACGCGCGCTTTTTTTGAAAGCGTAAAGAGTGAATAAATACTCGACTGGGTGGTGAACTGGCTAGAATAGTGATGTCCGAACCTTATCTGGACGGCGAGGAGCTGAAGAACGTCACCGAGGCTGTCCAGACGACTTGGATAGGTGCGAGCGGGCACTTCATCACGGATTTCGAGAAAGGTTTTTCAAGTTACATAGGGACGAAGCACGGAGTTGCAGTAACCAACGGCACAGTCGCGTTGCACCTTGCGCTGGTGGCACTGGGCATAGGGTCCGGTCAGAAAGTGCTGATACCTTCGATGACCTCTATTTCCTGTGCCAATGCAGTAACTTATACTGGGGCAAAACCAATCTTTGTCGATGCGAGTGACGAATACTGGTGCATGGATCCTGAAAAGATTGAGGAAAGAATAGACAAGGATACAGCTGCGATAATGCCTGTGCACATCTACGGACATCCATGCGACATGGACCCGATACTGGAAATAGCAAAGAAGCACGACCTCTATGTCATTGAGGATTGCGCAGAAGCGCACGGCGGAGAGTATAAAAAGAAAAGAGTGGGGAACTTCAGCGATATAGCATGCTTCTCATTCTACGGCAACAAGATAATAACTTGTTTTCCTGCTGGAACAAAGATACTGATTCAACCTCCAAAAGGCCGCCGAGGACTAAGTCGAATGAAAAACATCGAAGACATAAAGGTTGGCGATAGCGTCTTATCTTTCAATGTCCAAACCTCTCAAAAAGAATTTGATTCTGTCACCAGAACTTTCAAAGAAAACTTCGATGGCGAATTGCTTGAACTTGAATTTTCAAATCACAACAAGATGACAGTAACACCGAATCATCCTGTTTTTGTGATAAACAAGGGTTGGGTAGCTGCAGAGAAATTATCTCTAAACGATGAAGTCATCCAGTATAATTACAGGGGTTTGGCTTATAGAGAAATGTATGCGGGCAAGACATATGAAGAAATGTTCGGCACTGATAAAGCAGCGCAAAGAAAGAAGCAACACTCTCAAATCCTGCAAGTTATACATGCGAATCCTAATTCTAACTACGCAAAGGTTAACTGGGTTGAGACTGCTCAAAAAATAGGCAAAGCAAATACAGGCAAGAAGCGCTCCCAATCTTACAAAGAGCAGGCGCGTGCCAGGATGCTTGGCATGTGGAAACGCCCAGAGTTCAGAGACCAACAGCTGATTAAAATAAAGAAGTTTACAAACACGCCAGAATTCAGAGAGAAACAAAGAATGGCAGCGATAAAGAATGCACTTGACCCATCCTATAGAATGAAAGTAAGCGAAGGCGTCAGAAGAGCGATGCAAAAGGAGTCTTATTGGGAAAATTACGTCAAAGGCCAGAACATGAAGCCGAATAAGCAAGAGCTCAAACTCGAAAAAATAATAAACAGAGTTTTCCCTAATGGCGAGTTTGGCTACAATGGAGACTTCAGACTAGGGATAATGCTGGATCGACTTATTCCAGATTTCGTCAATGTAAACGGAAAGAAGAAAGTGATTGAGCTTTTCGGAAGTTACTGGCATAAGAAAGGGGAAGAGGCAGACCGCATGGAGCGATACAAAAAATGCGGTTTTGAGTGTCTGGTGATTTGGGAAAACGAGCTGAAGAACCAGCAGCTGGTTGAAGAGAAGATCAAAACTTTCGCATTCAACCCCAATGTCAAGATAGTAAAGCTAGTGAAGATAACAAAAATTCCTTTTAAAGGAGACGTCTACAACCTAGAAACCCAGATAAACCACAATTATTTTGCATATGGGGTTCTGGTTCACAACTGTGGCGAAGGGGGAATGTGCCTCACTAACGATGATGCCCTCAACGATAGAATGCGCATGCTGAAAGATATTGGAAACAAACCTGAATATAAGAACAAATATTACTACGATACAGTTGGGTACAACTACAGAATGACGAACGTTACCGCAGCCATAGGCTGCGCCCAGCTTAAAAAAATAGACTTTCTTGTTGAAAGAAAGAAATGGCTAGGCAGAATATATAATTCGGTATTCGAAGGTCATGATAGTGTGGTAACTCCGCCAGAGATGCCATGGGCGAAGAACGTCTATTGGTATTACTCGATCCTTGTAAGAAAAGGAAAGAGAGATGAAGTTGCGGCGAAGCTCAAGGAAGCGGGCATCGACACAAGGCCATTCTTCTATCCGATACATCAGCTCCCGATATACAAGATGAACGGCAAACTCCCTGTAACCGAGGACATAGCATTCAGGGGGTTGAACCTCCCAAGCGGCCCGCAGCTGACAGAGGAGCAGATAAAGGAAGTTGCAAATACGATACTCAGTGTCGCTTGACGTGGTTTTTGCTCAGAGAAACAGATAAAAAGTTAGCCTTGCATAATCATTAGTTCTGATCCTGATTTTATGATTGTAGTCGGATTTAGCTGGCCCGTAGGACACGACAACTCAGTAGCAGCGATAGTCGACGGCAAGCTTGTCTTCGCCTCTGAGGAGGAGCGTTTCACGAGGCACAAGCACTCCCTAAAGGAGGCTCCGATGAACGCCTTCTTCGCGATGTTCGACTTCCTGGAGAAGAACTACAGGATAAAGCCGCAGGACATCAGCACCTTCGCGGTCAACTGGCAGCCCGGGCTCCTGAGGCCGATAGAAAAGCACAGGACGATGATGCATTCCATTGTCGTGACGCAGTACGCGACCGGACTGAAGACCGGAAGCCTCCTCATCCCAATCCTAAAGACCTCAAACATGGACCTATGCAGGCTATTCCTGCGCGAGGTCTACAGGAAGAGGGGGCTCGACCTTCCAGGGGGCACAAAGATATATCCTCTGGAGCATCACCTGGCGCACGCGGCTTCGGGCTATTATTTCTCAGGCAGGTCCACCGGCGCTAGCCTTGTTGTCGATGGCACTGGGGAGAACGAGAGCACCACTGTATGGAAGGTCACTAACGGCGAGTTCGAGAAAGTACTGGGTCTGCCGACCGAGAGATCATCGATAGGAATATTCTATGAGATCGCCTCGGAAGCGATAAAGTTCAACAGGCTTGAAGGCCCCGGAAAGGTGATGGGGCTTGCGCCATACGGTGCCTATAGCAAGAAACTGGATAACAGGATAAAGTACCTGATAGAAAGGGACGTCACGAGCGATGTGCCCTACCGTTTCAGGGAGAGAAGCCTGTTGCTCCACCTAAAGGAAGATACCGGGGAGTTTTACCGCAGGACTGTCAGGAAACTTTCACGGGGCGAGGACTTGCACTGGAATGCGAGAGGCGGACTAATAAAGCCAGTGGTGGATTTTGCATGGTGCATCCAGCACACCTCGGAAATCCTCATGACTGACATGGCAAAGTGGGCGAAGGAGCACACGGGAGAAAAGAACCTCAACCTTTCAGGCGGAGTAGCGCTTAACGCGAAATCAAACATGGAGGTATACTATTCGCATCTGTTCAACGACATCTTCATCTTCCCAGCGGCTAACGACGCCGGCGGACCGATAGGCGCGGCGGCGTACGTCTACGATCATGTCCTTGGGCAGAAGATGAAGCACGGAAGGCTCAGGAACATCTATCTGGGGCCGCAGTACGATGCAGATGCCGTAGGAGATTTGGTGAAGGCGAGCAAGATGAAATCAGAATACATCGGAGACGATGTGGGCGTGGTGGCCAGGCTCGCGGCACGCGGCAACCTTATCGGCTGGTTCCAGGGCAGGGCCGAGCTTGGGCCAAGAGCCCTGGGAAATAGGAGCATTGTCGCAGACCCTACAAGAAAGGACATGTGGAAGATAGTCAACAGCATAAAGGGAAGGGAGTGGTGGAGGCCGCTGGCGCCTTCAACGATGCGCGAATCAATGAAGGACTATTTTGTCGATCCGACTGACCACGAATTCATGATCCTCATGATGAAGTTCAACGAGGAAGGCAGCAAGCGCCTGCCCGCGGTGTGCCACGTTGACATGACTGCAAGGCCCCAAAGCGTAGACAGAAGGGAGAACAAGAACTGGCACAAGCTGATCAAGACATTCAAGGAGATCAAGGGGGTGGGTACAGTGGTAAACACGAGCTTCAACCTCGCAGGAGAACCGCTTGTGGAAACTCCCAAGGATGCGATAAGGAGCTTCGCACTTGGAGGATTTGACGCGCTTTATATAGAAGGCTGGCTGGTGAAGAAGCGCTAAAGCAACTCCGGCTTTATTGCCTTCCAGAACCTTTCCTTGAAGCCGAGCATCTTGCCAACAATAAGGCCGTACACCATCACCGAGTCCAATATCCGCCAGTCGATCTGTGACTCGTATGCCTTGCACAGTTCAAACTTCTCAGAATGGCTGTATTTCACGTACTCAGGTTCAAGCGCGCCTGAAATCTTCGATGGGTTTACGAGCGGATGCAGAGGACCAGCGAACGCCTGCTCGCCTAGAAGCGGCTTGAGCAGCGAGAATATTCTTGTGCTTTTTATCGCGTATGGCAGGTCCTCATAGAAGTATATGTTTGTGTTCCATGTTTCGTGCAGCAGCTCCAATGCTGCTTTTGAGGTGACTACGTGGTCTATGTGATTTCCAATCCCGAGTGGAAAGAATACGCGCTCCCCCTGATCCAAGTAAGGTTTTAGGTTCTCCTTGACCCTCTCGACCAGTTTCTCTTTCTCCCCTCCTTTTCTTACCGGGTTGTCATAGAATGGCAGGAAATCAACTTCGACTCCAAGCTTCCTTGCGTTTTTCTTCTCCTCCTTCTTCCTCAAGATCGTGATCTGCTTTGGGTTTCCCGGACCTTTCAGGGTAAAGTTGGTAATGGTGAAGATATCCACCACTTTCTGCTTTGTTCTTTTATCCCGAGTGAGCAGTCCTCCGAGAGATAGGAAAGCGTCGTCTATGTGTGGTGATATTATTATGTTCCTATACTTGTGCTTCTTGCTTGTCAATTTCCTGTATTTTTCCTTGAGCAGATCAAGCATCAGAGATGGTCCCTGTGGTTTATTCGCGTATTTTCTTGTAAGGACTTCGACGACCTTGCTGTTGTCAAGCTCCAAAAATCTCGTAATCCCGATGTCGTTTATCATCTTGGATATTTCAAGCATCTCCTTGCCGTCCGGAGCGTTTCTGCTCAGGTGGATCATCCGCAGGAACATCCTTGTGTAAGGAACCACATCCACGATGCTTCTCGGTTCCCTGAATACCCTTACAAATTCGCGCATGAAATAGAACATTCCGTAATCAAAGTAGCTTATCTCGTCTTCTTGCTTTCTTAGCGTAATTGTCTCGTAGGCAAGAAGCAACCATCTTATGAGCCTGCCCAGTATGGTGCCTTCAAGTGTCCTTCCCTCCGGCATCATGAACTTGGAGATGTGGTCTATTACAACCCTGTTGTATATCCTGTAAGACATGCGCTGCGTCTTCTCCATCTTCGGATACTCCTCAAACGCGGTCTCCGCCTTCTTCGGTTTCTCCATGTGCTCCAGATAAAGGCTCTCGCCTCTGACCTTCTTCACAGCGCCACGAACCTGCGGCTGCTCGTGGAGCATGCCCCTGAAGTTCACCATGCTCTTCCTGTAGAGCTGTATCTGCCAGGCGAAGAACTCGCTTATCTTGTTGCGGTCGTCATCAACGTCATAGACTCTAACCGCAAACGCACTACAGCGCCTGTCGGCTATTATCCCGTGCACTCTTTTCTTGAACTCTTCCGTCATCAGCTCGTCGGCATCCAGGCGCAGCACCCATTCGTTGCTGCATTTGGTGTGGAAGTAGTTTCTCAATGGTTCGGAATATCCCAGGGCAATCGTGTCAAAAACCCTGAGCTTCCCGGCGTATTTTTTCCTAGCCTCGCGAAGCAGGTTCTTCCCATCGGCGTTGCTGGAGTCTACAAGCACGATCTCATCCGCGACATCGTAAGCGTCCTTGACCAGCCTCAGCGCCTTTTCTACATCGTTGTGCGAGAAAACAAGTAGCGTGAACTTCTCCATCAGATCACAACTTCGGCAGCCTGAACGCCTCTTTGCCCTTGAACTTTTTAAGCTGCGCTAGCAGTTTTCTCAGCATGACTTTGTTGGACTTGGCATCCACGGGGTTTCCATCCTCGAAGAACTCCTCTATGGTGCCATCGCTTCCGTTCACTGTCAGCTTGTAGCCATCCATGAAAACTGATTTCCTTGACTTGTCATACCTCTTTTCAATCTCCTTCTTCAGGTAGTCCATGCTCTTGGGGATGAACTCCACGTTCCCGTAGACTTCCGAGAATGCCGCTTTGGAAGTGAGCGCCTTGTCGTCCCCGCCTTTCATCACGCTTTCTATCAGCTTCGGAATGTGAACCAGGCTCTGGTATCCTTCGCGCTTCTTGAACTTCTTCGAGTGCGGATACTTGACGACGAGCGGTATCCTTGTTATCTCGTCGTGCAGCATGGAACCGTGGTAGAGATAGCCGTGCTCGTTGAATTCCTGGCCGTGGTCACTTGTGATTATTATCATGCTGTTGTCGTAGAGCTTCCTCCCCTTGAGCATATCAAAGAACCTGCCGAGCTGCGTGTCCAGAAATTCAGCCTCGTCAATGTACTCCCGCTTCAGCAGGTCCATAGTCTCCCTGTCTATCTGCTTCACGCCCGCGATGTGCTCCAGCAGCTCCCTGTCGCTGAAGTGCTTGTACGGCTCGTGCATCTCCCAGAAGTTTATGAACATGAAGAACTTCTTGTCCAGGTCCATCTTCTCGATCAGGCCGTTGGTTCTCGTAGCCCCCTTGTCGATCGGGTAGTTGTTTATCATCATCTTCGCCCTTATCTTTGCGAATTCGGCCGCGTAGATTCCGATGTCCAGCAGCTCCCCCCTTCCCAGCAGTTTCACAAGTATCTGCATTGGGTCGCTGCCCAGCTCCAGGGCCTTCCACACGAGCTTGCTCTGCGACCAGGGCGATGACTCGACCTGCTCGAAGACCTTGAACCCGTACTCGAAGCCCGCCTGCCTGTTGATCATGAAGTTGTTGCTTATGCAGATGGTCTCGTAGCCCTCTGCCTGGAGTTCCTCCGGAAGCCTCGGCAGGCTGAGCTTCCTGAGCTTGTCGTGCAGCTGCTCGACCTTTATCTTGTCGGTCTCATGTATCCCGTGCCCGCTGGCGTACATTCCGGTGAAGAGCGAGACGTGAGAAGGGAAGGTCCACGTGGCCGGAGCTATGCAGCTCTCGTAGACCATCGAGTCCTTTGCGAACTTGCCCAGGTTTGGCATCTTCGCCGGGCCTCCGTAGAGGTCGACGATGTCCTTCCTCAGCGTGTCGCAGACTATGAGTATTATGTTCGGTTTATCATCCAACGAATCAGCTATCTCGTTTTCCAGAGAAGTAGGGAAGTTAAGCTATTTTATTGTGCTGTATAGCTCAGAAGTTTATGACACAGCACCTTGCGCAGGCTGGAAAAAGCTTGTGTTTGTACAAAGCCTCTCTGAAGAGCCTTGCCTTGTCGTTGTTCCAAAGCTCGTCCACAGTGTTGTGCCTCACGCTTCCGATCTTGAAGTCGTTCATCCACTCGTCCGGGCAGAACATCACATCTCCGTTCGCCTTGATCAGCATCGTGTCCCAGCCGATGTTGCAGCTCTTCTGCTTCACGAAGTTAAGGTCAGTGTAATACTTGACTATCTGGTCGTGCGACATCCTCGGGTGTATGAAGACGGGCTTCTTGTACCTGGTCTTCTCTATCTTCATTATCTCGTCCGCGAGCTTCTTGACGTACTCGGGGTCGTGCGGTCCCATAACGTGCGAGTCCACTCCCAGCTCATTGGTCCCGAAGAGCGACTTGAGCATCGCCTTGTGGTTGTCGGCGTGCTTCCTGTCAGTGAACCAGAGGTGAGTCAGCCTTGTCGCGTCAACGTTAACGTCGTCCTGGAGCTGGTGTATGAGCTCGTCCACCCTGCCTGCAATCCACGGCGAGAATGTGGTGTTGGTCTTTATCTCAGGGAACATCGAGTTCCCTCTGAACTCTATGAGCTTCCTGACTGCTCCGGTCGTCCTGTCGAAGTTCCCGTTCCCCCTTATCTTGTCGTGGACGTCCTTCGGCCCGTCTATCGAGAAGTTTATCGTCAGCTTCTTGACCTTAGCGAGCCTCTCAAGCTTTTCATCATTCAGAAGCGTGCCGTTGTTGTTCGTCGTGACCGACATGCCCTTCTTCGCGATATATTCGATTATGTCGACTGTGTCATTCCTCAGGAAGGGCTCTCCGCCCGACAGGTACACGGAAGGCATGTGCTTCGCCGCGAGCTGGTCGACGACCTTGAATATCTCTTGGGTGCTCAGCTCCTCGGTGACGAGAGGGTCCCTGTCCTTGACGAGCCTGAAAGCTATCCCGTTCGTGCCCCACCACCAGCAGAACCAGCACCTGAGGTTGCAGACGACTGTGAGCTCAAGGTTCACGTGGCTGATCTTGTCGCAGTGGCCCGGGTCCCCTAGCATGAGCTTCGCCCCCTCGATGGTCTCCTGCGACTTCTCGAGCGCCTTGTATCCGTACTCGAAGAGGTACGGGTTTATCTCGGCGAGCTTCATGCCGATCTTGTAAAGGTTGGGATGGTCTCCGCTGGTCAGCGACAAAAAATCACTCTGTTATGGCACCTTGGAACTTATGAGCTTCCCGACCTATATAAGCTTATCGTGCAAAAGCGATGGTTGTAGTGTCTTGAATTAAGTTCCTCTCGGTAATTCAGTTTCGTGTTTTCACCTC
>CAZXIK010000025.1:0-10791 GCA_964640735.1 Microcaldota archaeon
GGATAAAGTAGCGCCAAGAGTTGTCTGGAACGCTAGGCCCTTCTATTTTGGAGCATTTGATAAAAATCGCCTATGCGGATACATGTTCATTGAACTGAATGGCGGAGTAGCGAGCTTAAAGGAAATTATTGTGAAAAACAGACACAGGAACAGAGGAGTGGGAAATGAACTCATGAAATACCTAATCAATTTCTGCAAGAAAGAGAAATGCCACAAGATTGTACTGAAAACTTCTCAGGACCACAAAGAGGCGATAAAGTTCTACAATGATTGGGGCTTCAAGGTCGAAGCGGTTCACCCGCATGACAAAAATAATCTGACTTGGTTTACCTATACTATGTTCTTGCCAAAAAAGGTTCAAAAATGAAAGTCAAAGTGTACATGGCGCCGACCGCTAATGGGATGATTGCCAAATCAAATGGCGACGAGAGCTTCGTTTCGGAAGAAAATGAACAATTGTGGATTGACACTGTAAGGAAAACAGGAAACGTGGTTGTTGGGAGGAAGGCGTTTGAGGTTGCTAGAGCCGAAGGAATATTTCCGACAGGCGGGGCACTGAACGTGGTGCTCACGAAAAGAAAGGTGAAGAATAGATGGGGCGACAGGGCGATGTTCACAAACAGGTCCCCGAAGGAAGTCGTGGATCTTCTGAAGAGCATGGGCTTCAAGACCGCGATGGTTGCTGGAGGGGGAAGGGTAAATGCGAGCTTCATCAAAAGCGGGCTGGTCGATGAGATATGTCTTTCGGTTCAGCCGAAAATTTTCGGGAAGGGGATAAACCTCTTTGAAGGAAAGGAGTTTGATGTTGACTTGAGGTTGCTCCGGATCAAGAGGCTATCAAAGAACGAAGTTATGCTCATCTACAAAGTTCTTAACAAAAGGAGAGTTTGAGCTGTTGCTCTATTTTCTCCTTCCTAGGAAAGCCCCCGCCTTTGCGTCCCCGTAGAGCCAGATTATAGTTCCGATAACGAGCAGCATTGTTCCGCCCCACCAATAGCCAGCCATTCCTGGAGCATAGAGCTCACCGTAGACCCAGCCCACAAGACCAACAATTACGAGCAGTATTCCAAGGTAAACCGATGACTTCGCTTCTTCCTGTTTGAAAGTCCCTCCCTGTGCATCGCCGTAGATCCAAGCCAATGTGCCTGCAACTATCGCCGCTACGCCACCCCATATGTACTGCTGGAGACCTCCGGAATAATCTCCATAGAGCCATCCACAGTTCCGATCAATATCAGCGCAGTTCCAAAAATTATCAGTCTTGTAAGCATTGATTTCCACAGGCGCAGCCCATAGAGCGTGCCTAAAATTATCAGTATTGCGAGAACAAATGGAACAAGCATTGTGTTGCTGCCCGATGTTGCGCCGGAGTAAATTCCGCCGCCAGTATTGTAATTATATGGAATTGTCGTCTGCTGTTGGACTGTGGTTGAGGGCTGCGATGTGGTCTGCTGGATTGTCGTGCTCTGACCGCCGCCGCTTACCGATGTTGTTGCTGCGGTTGTGGTGCTGCTTGCCGGGGAGAGGACGCTAAGAATGTATGTCGCGTTGCTTATTGACGGATCATCGCCTGTTGCAGAAAGAACTATTGCGTATGAACCCGGCTGTGTTGAAGAGGACGTTGATATGCTCATTGTTCCCGAGAAAGGCGGATCACCTGAAGGGTTGCTTAGGCTGACCATTATTCCCTGCGAAGCGAGCTGGTTGTTGTTTACCACACCGAGATTCGTCCCCATGTGTTTCCGCTGGCAAGATTGACAGCATAGCTGACGGAAGTTCCCGCACCTTTGTTGATGCTGCCCGCGCTTGAAGCTAGCGATATGCTCGATGTTCCGTAGCCGTACGCGGACACGGTCCCTAGAACTGCAAGCAGCGCAAACAGTGCAAGCGCGCCTGTTCCATTCCTATTCCGCATCCTCCAATATGTGCGCACTTCTATTTTTATACCTTCTTTTTCTGTAGAAGCGTTAGCATATTAAATGTTGAAATCAGTAATCCCTAAGCCGCCGCTGTAGCTCAGTGGTAGAGCGTGTGCATGGTAAGCACAAGGTCGCGAGTTCAATCCTCGCCGGCGGCTCTGAACAAATTGCCAACAAGGTTTATATACTAGGATGCTTCATTCAACACTGGAATGTACTGGTGGTTGGCTCTTTTCAAACAGGGCTAGCTGAAACTTGGACTTGGCAAGTTATGAGGAAGAATAGATGATGGCACAAATTAAAGGGAAGCTACTTGCGGCGTTGCCGCTGCTTGTCCTATTTCCGCTGTTTTTCTCGATACTGAACCGCCCGCTGCTCTTTGACGATTTGGCGTTCAATCTGACCGACCCAACAAGCACGCTGACAACGACACTTGACATCACAGTTTCAACGGTCGGCACAACTGTTACAAGCACAATTGTCACTGCGGCAAATGACACTTCAACTGCTTCTGCCGCAAATCAAACAATTTCTTCTCAAACAACAGATCAAACAGCGACGACCGAAATCACAAGTGAAACTTCGGCCGACCCTACCATATCTGGAGAAACGGGCACGCAAAACACAACGATTTCAAACAGCACCTCTTCGGGAACTGGCGGTGGCGTTTCTGCAGAGTCTGCGACCACAGCAAATGAAACTTCAACGGACTCTGCAAACAGCACCTCTGCAACTTCTTCAGGCACCGACCAAGCAGTCTCTGCACAGCAGAATGCGACATCTGCGGAAACCTCCGGAACAGGATCTTCTGCCATGGCGTCTTCAGGAAGCACGAGCAGCGGAGGAAGCATAGATGCGGGCTCTCCTTCGAGTTTGGCATTCTCAGGAAACGCAGGCGGTGGCTACATTCCGCCGGAAACCCCCTCATTGCAATCAGGAACCCAACTCCCTCTTTCAATTCCAGAGCCTCTGATCGCTAACGGAAGTTCGGTTGGCTCGATCAACCAAGGGCAGGGAATAATACTCATCGACAGCGGCGCGGCGGGAGGAACGCCTCCTTATCGCTACCAGTGGCTTGCATCATACAATGGAGGAGAACTTTCAGCGCCACTCGGCAAGCAGTTCTGCGGCGATTCCGCGCAGAGCACCACATGCTACATCCTGACAAACTCCAGCACGCCTATAGGGGACTATACGTTCAAGATAGAAGTGACCGACAGCTCTCCAACGCCTCTAACAGTCATAGATGACGGCATACACCTAACAGTGTCAAACGGCAACCAGAAAACTACAACGACGAGCACTTCGACCACAAGCACAACCTCAACGACAACATCAACCACCTCAACCTCGACATCGACATCCACTACAACATCAATTCCGCAACTTGCTGTCTCAATCTCCCCGAACGGCAAGACCGTAGTAGTTAACGGAACGGTCATATTCACAAACACAACGTCAGGGGGCGTTGCCCCATACACATACAGCTACAACAATTTCCAGAACAAGGATGGAGTTCTCCAGTCGGGCAATTCGTTCACCTTCACTGTTGTTGGAAACTATCTGGTCACGCTAACTGCCCAAGATTCCGAGCACCCTCACCCGCAGACCGCTTCAAGCGGCTCTAGCATAGTGGTAACGCCGAAGACCTTGACTGCTTCCGCATCCCCAAATACTCGAACTGCCGACCAAGGACAGGCCATAACGCTAACAGCCTCCGCAGGAGGAGGGCTTGCACCATTCTCATACCAGTGGTACAACGACAGCACAGGCACGCCTGTTGCGATTGGAGGGGCGACATCCGATACGCTGAGCGAAAATGCCGGTGCAACTGGAACTTTCTCGTACTACGTAGTAATAACGGATTCGTACAGCGAACGGGCTAAATCCAACTCAGCTGCTGTCACAGTCAACCCAACGCTGTCCGCAGGCTCTATAGCACCAGGCTCGCCTGCAGTCGACAGCGGCCAGTCTATAACGTTTACAGCGAATCCGAGCGGCGGAACGCCGGCTTATAGCTACCAGTGGTACTCAGGAAACCCGTGCAATAAAGCGGTGGCAGGAGCCACATCGAGCACCTACTCGCCTTCGCCGAAAAACAATGATGATTACTGCGTGGCTGTCAGCGATTCTGCAAGCGTGCCTTCGAGCCAGACATCTCCAGGCGCAGAGGTGAAGGTCAACAAGCCTCCAAAGGTGGCGGCTTCCCCTAAGAGCGACAAATCAATAGACCTTGGGGAGGACATACAGATATCAGCTTCGGCAAGCGACGGCACAGGACAGTTCAGCTATGCTTGGACAGCTGCAGGATCATGCCCCGGATTCAGCGATCCCGGAGATATTGCCAGCTTCGTTTACGCTCCTACAGGCGCAACTTCGAACTGCGTTTTTGATGTATCGGTCACGGACACAGGGACTGACGCCGCCGCCTACCCAGCGGCAACCGCCTCTGATTCTACAGGGACGATAGCAGTGAACTCCGCGCTCAAAACGCCTTCGATAACTCCCTCAAGCGCGACCATTGATGAAGGCCAATCAGTACTTCTCTCGGCCTCAACAGACAATGGGGGCAGCAAGCAATACACATACCAGTGGCAGGTCAACGGAGCAGACGCGGGCGGAAACTCAAACACCTTCTTGTTCGAGGGCAATGACAGCACGTTAGGGTCGTCGCCTGACTCGGTTACTGTGACGATATACGACTCTGGATCCAGCCACGGGGCGCTTCACTCGAAGAGCTATACCTCTCTGCCGACCCTGATATCGGTCAGCCCTGCGCTCGACGTATCAGCCTCAACAAACACAAGCCTGGTGCTTTCTGGAGATAGCATAGAGATTGATGCTAACGTCGAGGGAGGAACTGCCCCTTATGCTTACCAGTGGTACAATGACACGGGCGGGGCCCAGGAGGCGATATCTGGAGCAACCTCATCCAGCCTTTCATTCGTTGCGGGCAGCACTGGCAACTTCCTTTACAGCCTTGTGGCCACAGATAGCTCCTACTCGCCGCTGAGCGCTTCGACCCAGAATGTGCTGGTATCCGTTTACCCTGCGAGCATAACCACGGCTGGCAACACAATATCCTCATGCTTCTCGCTCACTCCTTCAACCAAGGTCAGCCTCAACTTCCAGAACATGAACTCGCTGCTTACCTTTGGGACCAGCTCCGCTCACACCTCAGGATGCTTCACTGTCTCGAACGTCACAGGAGCGTCATTGCCTTCGGCTGGATCCAACTTCGGCCTGCTTGAGGCGCTCAACATAAGCTTCACCAAGACCGCGGGAACCACGCTGCTGGTAAAGGGCGCGCTTCCTTACAACTGCAGCATAGCTGCCGGAGATCTTGGCGTGTACGCTTACACAGGAGGCAGCTGGACAGCAGTGCCGTTCGCCGTAAACCAGGCAGCATGCAGCGTCTCGTTCACGCTAACTGAAGACCCAACCATAGGCTTATTCATCCACTCATCCAACGGCGGATTCAGCGGAGGATTGGTGCCTACGCCTCCGACACCTGCGCCTTCGGCTCCAGCGGCCACCACATCCGAAGGCGGAAGCCAGGCACCTGGATCCGCGCCTCCTCTGCCTGCAACTACAGTCGCGCCTGCGTCTCTGCCCGCGCCGGCACCATCGCCATCGCTCGCGGTCACTGCTCCTGCAGCGGCTCCTGCTGCTGCCCCTGGAGCTTCACTGCTCGGCAGCGTCGGGATAAGCGGAATGGGGCTCTTCAGGCTAAGGAAGAGGCTGCACCGCGCGCCTTACGGGAAGAACAGGCATGCCGGACTCGCAAAGATAGAGGAGATTGGGATAATAGACGTCATCGTGCTTGCCGCTTCGATGCTGTTCTTCGTATACGGCTTCTACCTTGAGAGCGCGCTGGACGCGTTCGGGTTCGGGGTTGCGCTTACCTACCTGGCCGACACGGCGCTCAGCTGGAGGCACAAGAGGAAGATGGCATTCGAGAGGAAGGAAGACGGCTTGGGCAGGCTCATCGAGGAGCTCGGAATTTTCGAGGCCTTCGTGCTGGCTATTGCGATATATGCATTCATCTCCGGCCACCCGGTGATCAGCGTTGTGCTTTCAGGGCTCTTCGGAGTCGTCTTTACCACTATGGTAGACAAGGCCAAGCTTAGGCACGAGATCCTGATAACTAATGTCGCGACTGCCTGATTCTGCAGCAGACGAAGCCAAAACCAATTAATTTAAAGGCGGAAAACCCAATATAATGGGGAAGGACTTGGTAAGCAAAAATATAAGGAAGTTTAACGAAGCCGTAGCCCAGATGGAAACAAATAGGACGATAGACGAGATACTTAACGATCCGGAAATCAAGTCAATAAAAAAGAACAACGAGGCTGCCGGAATGATCATAGACCTCTTAGAAGTGTTTAGGTCTCCCCAGGCATGGAGACATTTTCTTGGGCCCAATGGAAAGCGCGATGGGGAATTAGGGCTTTGATTTTCGGAAGGGGCTTAATTCCAGGAAACCTTGTCCCCTGATTTTATTTTAAGTTTAGATGCTACACCCGAGCCGAGCTCGAGCACGTATCTCGCCTTTGCATCCGGCACGTAAGGCTTGCAGTTGAGCACAGATTTGCACGGGCGGGCCCTTTCTGCTACATAAACTACCCTGCGTTTGCTGTCCAGCCATATTATATCAATAGGGAAATGCATGTTTAGCATCCATATCTGCCATGCATGATCGAACGGAAAAGGAAAAAGCATGCCCTCGCCACTTCCGATTTTCTCTCTGTGCATGAGCCCGATGCTCTTTTTTGAAAAGGTATCAGCAACTTCTGCCCTGATTTTGTGTTTGCCTAATACAACAGTAACTTTGCTGTAAGGCTTGAGTTTCAAGAGTTCATACATAAGTCTCGTAAACATGAAACTCACTTATTTCGCTATAGCCATGCTCTGTTCCCTCATGAATTGCTGCAAATAGGATTTGCTTCCTGTGCCTTTGCCTGTCAGGCCGCTGCCCTTCCATCCTACGAAGGTGTGCGCGCCTACGATTGCGCCGGTGGTCGCACTTGTTTTCCTGTTTATGTAAACCACGCCCGCCTGAATTCCATTCATGAACTCGTTTATCTCCTTCCTGTTCTTGCTGTACAGGCCCGCCGTGAGACCGAATGGGACGTCGTTCGCCTTCTGCATCGCCTCGTCAAACTTCTTGAAGGTGTCTATAGAGAGTATTGGGACGAAAAGCTCATCATGCATAAGCCTGTTCGCATGCCCTACCTCAATCAGCGTGGGCTCGACGTATGCTCCTTTGAGCCCGTTGCTTACGACATTGCCCCCATAAATCACCTTCCCGGACCTCTTCGCTTCCTCCACGCTGGATCTGTACTTCTCAAGAGCGCCCTGACTTATGAGCGGACCCATGTAAACTTCCTTCTTGAGCGGATCGCCAATGGTGAAACTCCTAAGCTTGTCAACAAGTTTGCTTATGAATTCCTCCTTTCTTGACTCCTGGACATAGACCCGCGAGCACGCGCTGCACTTCTGGCCATCGAATCCGAAAGCTGCGCTTGCTATGCCACTTACAGCATCATCCATGTCAGCGTACTTAGAAACTATCGCTGGATTCTTGCCTCCCATCTCTACGACAAAAACCTTCTGCGAACCGGAGTCAAGTGCCTTCTTCATCATCGCAAGCCCTACATTTCTAGAGCCGGTAAATGCTATTCCGCTGACCTCTTTGTTAACCACAAGTTCATCGCCCACTTCGGAGCCGGGCCCCGAAACGTAATTGAATACGCCATCAGGAAGGCCCGCTTCCTTGAATATCTCATATATCTTCAGACCAGTGAGCATAGTCATGTTGTCCGAAGATGATGGCTTAAACACAACCGTGTTGCCTGTTATGAGCGCTCCGGCGCTCATGCCAACCGATATCGATATTGGAAAGTTGAAAGGAGCAATGACTCCAAAAACCCCGTAAGGTTTCATAGATATCCTTATCTTCTCTTCCTTACCTGGAGCGCCTTGGAATCCCGCCTTGACTTCCTTGCTGCTTCCGGAGAGCTTTGTCTTCCTTACAAAGCCTTTGTTCTTCAGCATTTCATTGGCGTAATAGTGCAGGAAGTCAATCGCTTCGTCCACTTCTCCGACCGATTCATATCTTGTCTTGCCGTTTTCTATGCTGAGTACCGCTGCCACAGTGAACTTGTGCTTCCTGAAAAGCTCCGCTGCCCTAACCATGATCTTTACACGCTCCTTGTAATCTGTTTTGCCCCAGCTCTGGAACGCCGCCGTTGCCGCGTTTACCGCCTGCCTTGTGTTGTCCCTGGTGCCTTTTGAGAACCTGCCCATCAGAGTGCCGTCTATTGGCGACACCTCCACAAGCTCCTCGTCCGAGAATATCTCCTTGCCGTTTATGTACATCGGAAACTTCTTCCCAAAGAGGTTCTTCTTTACGTCCTGCACCGCCTCGTCAAAGAGCCTGTCGAACTCCTCTTCTTTGCCCTGCTCAAGGCACTTAGTGTAGGTGGATTCATTGTGAAAATCAGCCATTGCATCAGCAAGGAAGATTGACGTTGAAAAATATATTAACTGTTGGATGCGCCTCCTATGGAAAAGCTATTTATTCCTATTCGACAAGCTTATATACGGCGACACTGATGCATCAGATACAGGCTAACGCTAGCGCTGTTAGTGCAAGCGCGGATTCTTTCAATATTGAAAACTTCGTTCGGGAGGCCACTTGGAAAGACATCCTCATCGAGCTCGTGAAGAGGAACGAGCTGAATCCCTGGGACATTGACATAATAGACATCGTCGAGAAGTACGTCAGCGCCGTGAAAAGCATGAAGGTCATGGATCTCAGGCTGCCTGCAAACGTCATTCTCGCCGCCGCGATGCTCGTGAGGCTCAAAAGCGACATGCTTGATCTGGAGGAGAGGAAAGAAGAGCTGCTAGCTGAGGAGGAATCCATCAGGCAGCCGGTGACCGTGGATCCTCTCTCGGTCAGGCTCAGACTCCCTCCCAAGAGAAGGGTTTCCTTGAACGAACTAATAGGCGCGCTAGAAGAGGCAATGAAGCTAAAGGAGCTCAAGGAAGCTGTTGCTGCTGAAGAGCACAGGACAGTTCCCATGGTGTTCACGCACGCTGACGTGGAAGCGGATGTTGAAAGCGTGTTCGCAATGGTAGAGCAGAATCTTGACAAGGAGAAGATGCTCACCTTCTCGCTGCTCTGCGATGTGGCAAAGATTGACGATGTGCTGCTTGGCTTATTCATACCTCTCCTCTTCCTTGCGAGCAAGAGCAGGATATTTCTCATACAGGAGGATTTCTTCGGAGAGATAGTGATAGCCATCAACAACTAGTGGCAGAATGGAAGACCAGCTTGATTACAAGAAGCTGATAGAAGCCGCGCTATTCATGTCTCCGAATGCCTTGGGCGTGGAACAGCTCTCGGAGATCACCGGGATAAAATCAGTTGGTCACATAGAGGAGATGTTGAACAATCTGATTGAAGAGTACAAATCCAGGGATACGGCGCTGGAGATCATCCAGATAGACAAGAAATACATGATCTCGCTCAAGGAGCCCTATGCGGGAAGAGTGAGCGGGCTTGCAAGCGGGCCCGATATAGGAAGGGGCGCCCTGAGGCTGCTGGCTTACCTTAGCAAGAACGACAATGCAAGGCAGAGCGAGGTCGTCAAGATTTTCGGTTCATCGACCTACGACTATATGAAGGAGCTTACTGAGAAGGGTTTTGTCGAGAGGAGAAAGGAGGGCAGAAGCAAGAGGGTGACCCTCACAAACAAATTCAAGGAGTACTTCAACGTAGCCACCTAATCGGGCTGATTTTTCCTGAACAGTTCCCAAAGCTGATAGAGATCGCTGGTTTTATCAGGTGAAGCTCTGCTCTCTTTTATCCAGTCCTTTAGCTTCTCCTTGGGCATGAAACCGAACTTCACGGTTTGCACGTTCCCTTCGGATACAAGGAAGGTTGCGGGTATGTACATCGCAGTAAGCACTTTCTCGATCTTTGGATTCTGGTCGATGTTTATCCTTACGAATTTCACATCGTTCGGATCGTAGTCTTTCGAGGTCTCTTCGAATATCGGCGAATAAGCCCTGCAAGGCGGGCACCACGGAGCCCAGACATCGATTACGACAGGAACTTTTGATTTGATAACTTCATTTTCAAAATTCTGATCGCCTACTTCCACGACCTTTGACTGATTGGCTTTGACTGCGCCTGCCACCACTTCACCGGCGCTAATTCTCTGCCAAGATTTTTATCTATTTCGTATAAGCGGGGTGCGACTCCTTGATTCCTTCCGTGAAGTTCAGGTACAGGGCCGCAACGAACAGGTATGAAGATAGCCTGTTCAGGTATTTCAATATGTTTTTGTCCATCCCGCGCTTCTTTGATGCTGCCACCGCATTCCTCTCGGCTCTCCTGGCCACGGAACGCGCCATGTGGAGATGGACCGCAGCTTCGCAACCTCCTGGGATAACGAACTTCTTGAGTTTAGGTATTCTTCTCTCCATATCAGCTATCGCGCTTTCTAGCTTCTTTTCTGCGCCTTCGTTGAGCTTTGCTCCGTCGATCTTGACTTTTCGGAGGGAGGCCATGTTGGCTCCAATTACAAATAGCTCGTTCTGGATTTTCCTTAGCTCAGACCTCACGATGTTGTCTCTTGTGTAATAAAGCGAAAGGCCTACTGCACTATTAAGCTCGTCAACGTCACCTATTGCGGCAAAAACAGGGTCGCTTTTCTCGAACCTGCCTTTTCCGAGAAGGCCTGTTGTCCCGTCATCGCCCTTGCGAGTATAGTAAGCCAAAATACCGCCCAGAACCTGATTTAATTATAGCAGACCGCAAAAGTAATTGGGCTCTAATCCTCTAAAACTTTCCGTATCG
>CAZXIK010000026.1:0-10690 GCA_964640735.1 Microcaldota archaeon
AATGGCATTTTCTTCAAGCGAAGTTGTCATTGTGAAAATCGCTTCGGAACTATCTTCTTTTATTTTCGCGTTCAGCGACCAATATCAAAATCGCTTCCTCAAGGCTGACCACCAGGTATTTAGGGAGAGACTCCTGATCTGCTGCCCTCGCCGCATTGGCGAATATTTCGGCACGGGCTTTTTCTTTTTGCGCTTCTTCCGCCAAACGGCCCACGGGACTTTCTTTTTCCCATTCTTCCACCTTCCCTCCGTCTGTCCTCTCGAGGACCATCATCTCGAACTTTCCGTGTTTATCGGCGCTTTTTTCCCACTCTTTTTCAAACAAAGGCTTGAGTTTCGCTAGTTCATCGCGAGTTTCCTGAGGGATCTTTCTGCCGGGCAGGACATCAAAGGTAAACATCCTGATCAGATCCATTTTCTCAAGATCAGGAGCAGGTTGAGATTTGTTGCCAGCCATAGGATCGGACTCAGTTCGATGTCCGGAGATCTTTCTCTATCGCCCGAGAAAGCTCTTTTTGCGACACCCTCTTGCTCCAGTCGGGATGCCCGCATACTGCCATGGCGACTCCCCGCCGAGCGGCGTCCTCTATCTCCGCATCGGTCATCCCGACGCTCCTCGCCAGCACCATGAGTTCATTGGTCATTTTGGTGCAGTTCTCATGCTCTCCTTTAAAGGCATTTGTTTTGAGCGAATTCCCAGCGCTTCCGTTTGCCATATTCTCCCCGAGAACACATGGCATCCCTCGCTTTAAATACTTGAGCTAGCGCTTCGTTTCGGGGACTGCGGGCTGTTATTTCGGGAGCGGAGCTCAGGCTACCCTCTGGCCCGCGCCCTCTTCCTGCCTCTTCCCTTCCTGCTGCCCTTCGCCCTTCTCCCGCCAGGGGCCTTCCTCGCGCTTCGCTTAGCCGGAGGCGCTTTGGGCGGGTTGTCCTTGAAATAGAGGTAGAATCCGGTTCCGGCGCCGACGGCCACGAAGGCCGCGACCACCGCGTAGGCGAGGGGATTGAACTTCGGGGGCAATGCGGTTATGGACACTATCTTCGAGACGCCTCCCTGAAGCTTTGCGCCGCTTGTTACGTTGACCGCGCTGTTCTCTACCACAGCCACCCCGGCGCTCCACGATGTCCCTGGCACCGCATTTGCCGGAATTACCACGGTAACGTTGAAGAATAGATTCGAACGGGGCTGTATCACCCCGCTCCTCGGCGCGATCGTTATGTTGGGCGTCGAGACGTTTGCCACGGGGCGGATGGAGCCGACTGTCGTCGAAGAAGGCGATGCCGTGAATCCTGAGAGGAGTATGTTCGCCACCGGCCTTGTGACCGAGACGCTTGTGGTTATGGAGTTTGAGCTCGTGCTGGCTCCTGCCACGCCCGCGGCTACGTACAAGAAAAAGACTAGCAGCAATGGCGAAACGCCGCCTTTCATGATTACCGATAAGACAACAATGCTTAAAAACGCGTTCGAATTGCGGATGTGGGCTGCTGGGCGGAAGCAACCGGGATTCTAATGCCGTGGTGCGTTTTTGGGGAGACGCCACCGCAGGATAGGAATTTAAACGTTAAATCGCCATTCTATCCGGGTGCTTCCGTGTCGCTGCTCGACCTGCTGAGGCTGAAGAAGGGCGGCATGGAGCTCGACGAGGGCGCGTTCAGGATAGAGGACAGCGGCCACGAGAGGACGTTCAAGTACGGGGACATAACATACTCGAAGGTCAGGACCGGCGGAATCTACACCCGCGAATACTGGGACTACTTCATACCCGTAGCCTACGCTTTCGACAGGCCGAAGGTTTTGCTGATAGGGCTCGGAGGGGGCACGGTAGCGTTCCAGCTCACGTCGCTGCTGCAGAAGAACATAGACTTCGACGCCGTCGAGCTGAGCAGGAAGGCAGTTGAGCTGTCCCAGCAGTTCATACCGAAGAACAACGCGAACATAATGTTCGGCGAGGGCGCGGACTACGTTGCGGCGACGAACAAGAGATACGACGCGATAATGCTGGACGCCTATGCCTCCTACAGCATACCGGAGCGCTTCTTCCAGAGGAAGTTCATACAGGACGCCCACAGGGCGCTGGCTCCCGACGGGCTGCTCGCGATAAACTACGCCATGAATTTCATGGGGATAGTGAAGCTCAACAGCTTCGTGTCGAGGCTCAAGGAGAAGTTCTTCGTCTACAAGATAAACACCGCGGTGTTCGAGAGCAACGTCATAATTCTGTGCTCGAAGAAGTGGGGGAAGAGCGAGCTGATGAGAAGGATAGAGAGCAACCTGAAGAAGACCGACGACAACGAGTTCCTGTTCAACAACTACCGCAGGATGAGCCAGCTCTAGGGCCGGTCCCTTCGCCCCATGCCGAGCTTGCCCCCCACCCAGCCGATCGCGCCCCCGGCAAACGAGCTCCCCTTTATCGCATGCTTCACGAATCCGGCTAGCGGGGCTCTCTTATAATCCCGCAGGAAGGCGTCCATCTCCTGCATCTCCTTCTTGCCCAGCTTCCAGCCGCAGGCGCCGGCTATCTCGAGCACGTGGTCCCTCGTGCTCGCCTTCGGTATTGGGATCACGTTCCCTTTGGATATCAGCCAGTTGAGCGCAACCTGCGTGGGCGTCTTTCCGTGCCTCGCGCCGATCCCGGAAAGGAAAACCGCCAGCCTGCCGTACTTCTGGTCGAATATCTTGCCGCGGGAAAGCGGGCTGTACGCGATGATGCTTATCCGCTCCTTCCTGCAGTAGTCCGCGAGCCCGACTTCGGGATCCCTGACAAGCACGCTGTACTCGACTTGATTGGAAACGATCTCGTTCTCCTTCATCGCATCCTGCGCCTCACTCAGCTCGGGCACGGAAAAGTTGCTGACTCCGATGTGCCTTATCTTCCCGTCCTTTACGAGCCGCTCCATCGCGCCCATCGTCTCCCTTATCGGGATTCCGCCGCTTGGCCAGTGAAGCTGGTAGAGGCCTATCTGCTTGACGCCGAGCTTCCTCAGGCTCGCGTCGCAGGCCCTTATGACATCATCGTGGCGGAAATGCGACGGAAAAACTTTTGTGGCTACGAAGATGCCCTTCCTGCCGGCTATCGCCTTCGCCACGATCGGCTCAGTCCCGTAAATCTCAGCGGTGTCCACGAAGTTTATGCCAGAATCGAAACCTGCGTTCAGGGCATCCGTCTCGATGGCCTCGTTGGTTCCAAGCTGCCACGTACCGAGGCCCACCTGGCTCAGCCTTTCCCCGGTCCTGCCGAGGCTCGTGTACTCCATGCTTCCACGAGCAGCATCAGTTTTCAAGGAATATTAATGCTTCGAGAGGCGCTGCATACAAGGATTAAAAACCCTCCCAGCGAAATATCTTGTGACGAACATGCCGCAGCCTAAAGTAAGCGTGGTGTTGCCCACCCTCGAAGAGGAAGCGATATTCAAGATAATCAGGCAGATCCGCGATCTGCTCGGGACGGGCACCGAGATAATAGCGGTGGTCAAGGGCAGCGAAGCGTACATACGCAGGCTGAAGAGGACAGGGATCAAGGTGATGGTACAGCGCGACCGCGGAGTGGAGAGGGCCCTGGTTGCGGGGCTGAGGGAAGCGAGGGGGAAGATTCTGATAAGCACCGACGCTGACGGCACGCATGACATATCAGGTCTGCCAGCGGCGGTCAAGATGGTGGAGTCGGGGGAGGCCGACCTGGTGCTTGGAAACAGGATGAGGGGCCTCCAGCCGGGATCGATGGGGGCGTACCTCGCTTTCGGAAACTCTGCGCTGAGCTGGATCTTCAGCAAGCTCTACAGGACGAGGGTGGAGGACATACTCACGGGCCTCTTCGTGATGAACAGGAAGGCCTACGAGTCGATAAGGCACGTGCAGCCGTACAGGGCCGGCATAGCGTTCTTCGCGATAGAGCTTGCGAAGCGCGATTTCGTGATAAGGGAAGTCGGAATAAAGTACTACAGGCGCGAGCACGGGGAATCGGTGCTCACCAGGTCGAAGTTCGCGTACGGGCTCGGGGTCGCGGCGCACCTCATCAGGCAGATAAGGGACTACAGCCCGCTGATAATTTTCGGGGGGCTCGGGCTGGTCTTCATCATTTTCGGGTTTGCCATAGGGCTCTGGGTCCTGCTCAACGTGCTCAAGACCGGAACCCTCAACTTCGTAGGCAGGGCGCTGGTTTCCTTGATGCTCGTGATGTCCGGGGTTCTCTCGATAATCCTGGGCTTCGTGCTCGACCTGCTTCTCGAGATCGAGAAGACGCTTGAGAGGAGGGGCAGGGAAAACTGAAAGCGATCCTGCATTCCCTCAGGTAGCCGCGGGAAAATGGCAGGCGCAGCGAGGCGCGCGCCGCTGCGCGCGGTTTCGTTTGCTGTTTTCGCCGCGCATCAGGCATCACCCTGAAGTATTTCGAGCATTCCTGCCGCCAGTATTGTAGCTATCGCCCTGGCGGCGATCCGCGCTCCCCGCGTGCCCCTGTATTTTTCAGCGTGCGTCTGGAGCAGCTCTATCACCTTCTCCCTGCTCTCGGGCTCGTCGAGCGCGTAGTCTTTCATCCTCCTTATCTGGTTTGCGCTGCCGAAGCTTGACTGCGAGTGAACCTGCAGCATTTCCGGCCCGCAGACATGCTCTCCGCTCACCGTGCTTAAAATTTCCATCCACCCATCCCTCCAAATCTCTTTTTGGCTTTCCTTATATTTAAAGGTATCCTTGCAAGCTCACACGACTATGGGCATCTGCCTTATCCTCTTCCCGTTGAACTCGTAGTCGCCGATTTTGTCGTCGGAGAATTTCCTCAGCTTGAATCCGGAAGCGACGAACCTCTCCCTGAGTATCTCCTTGTCCAGCTCTACCGAATCCTCCTTCCTTGCCGAGTCGACTTCCTCTATCCTCTTCCTGTAGAGCGCCTTGTACTCCTCGAGCGTCAGCTCAATTCTTTTGTCGAGAGAGCTCACATCCACAAGTTTCCTCCTCCTCGCTGCCGATTTCTCGACTATTTCGCCGACGAAGATCGATGAGCCTGATCCGCTGCCGTATGAGGCATGCAGTATAGTGCCTTTCTCGCCATCGGGAAGCTCCCTCAAGAATCCTGCTTCCGATACCCACATCGAGCTGTCGTAGCTGTTCCCGATCTGGGAAGGCAGCTTGAGCGACATCTCAAGACCTATGCCCTTCGCGAAATTGTTGAAGCCCTCTGTCTTCCTTATCTCCTTGTGGAAATCCCACAGGGCTCTCACGCCCTTGTGTGAATCGAGGAACTCTATTATGCCCTTGTCTTGGTTTTCAACGGCGTTGTGCTCTCTCACTGCGTCCCTAAGGAACTCCAGCGAGCTGCGCGCATCGCCAATAGGCTCCTTCATCCCTACCTCTTTTTCGAGAAGCTCAAGCTTTCCGGCCTTCCTCAGCGTGTGCACATAGAAGTGCGATGCAAGATAGTAGGCCTCCTTTGAAAAGGGGACGTGCGCTATGACATACGGATTCTTTGGCAGGCCATGTTTTTTCTCGTACGATTCAAGCGCCGAACCGACAGTGAGCACGTAATCGACTTCTGAGCCGTATCCGTATGGAACCCTTGGCGTATGCTCTCCCTGCTTGTAGAAGTCGAAAGCGGGAAGGTTGAAGTTTGCCACCTTCTTGTCTATTGAGACGAGCAGCGGGTCTTTTGTGAGATAGATGACTGTGACAGCCATGCCCTGCGTCGGTTGCGCGTGCTTCGCTGTCTCATCATCGTAGAGCGCGAAGTCGATGCCCATCACGACCGCACTGTTGATCGTGCCGTTCTGTATGCTGGCGTTGGCCATGTGGAGCATCTTCGCCAGTCCGGTGCACGCGAATTTCGCTTCAAAGCTGTCGGCGTATCGCAGCTTCCCGGATGCATCTTTGGGTGCTCCTGAGCTGCCGTTCTGCTTGAATATCACAGGCTCGACAAGTTCCAGTATGTGCATCGTTGCCGGCTTGCTGAGCTCCTCATTCGATTCGCTCGCGCCGTAGACCGCATCGATCCCGTATTTGTCATAGAGCTTTTTCAGGTCCCTGTCGCTGTTCACGTTCTGGAGGAACTTGAGAAAGGCGTCGGCGCCTACGGTAACTATCGTGTCAGAGTATCCGGGAAACCTAAACTCGTTGACCATCAGGCCTTTCCGTATCTTGTCAGCGGGCACGCCTTCTGACTGCGCGATAACGTCCGCGGTGACTACGTAAGGAGGCACCTCGACCCCAATATAACTTATTCCGCTTTTCGCCGTTGCATTCCCCTGATTTTGGTCAGTATTTGATGCACTTCCTTGTTTTTAAATGACTTCAGGAAGTTAGGCGATTGGCGAATGCCCGCCGCTCGAGCCTCCCGGCAGTTTTCTCTGGCCCTCGCGCAGTGAGGCCTGCTTCGAAAGGTCCCTGTTTATTCCCTGTATCAGGTAAAGCATGCGCCTCTCCCTCGCTGCAGAGATCATTAGATAAACCTCGTCCTTCGTTTCCTGCGCAACTAGCACGAAGACCTCGCCCTCCCTGAACCTCCCAGTCCTCCCCTTTCGCTGTATGTTCCTTATCTCGTTCGGTATCGGCTCGTAGAAGAGGACCAGGTCGACACTGGGTATGTCGAGGCCCTCTTCGCCGATGGAGCTCGCCACAAGAACGTTGAACTTCCGCTGCCTGAAATCCTCGATCACCTGCTTCTGTTTCTCCTGCGTGACCCCTTCCTTCTTGCCGACGAACGCCATTGCACTGAATCCGTTTCTCACGAGCTGGTCGACGAGCATCTTTATCGTAGACCTGTACTGGACGAAAACGATCGCGCTCTTGTCCCTGTGGTTGCTCAGGATCCGGAGCATGCAGCCGACTTTGGGGTGCTCCTCACCCTTTTCGAGCGCGTCCTTAGACAGCTGGATCGCTGCCGTCATGCTCTTGTTCGAGAGCAGGTTCTCGACAGCCCTGCTCTTCTTCTCCCTCGCCGAGAGCGAAGCCATGTAGGCGTTGAACGGATAGATGCCCTCGCTGACGAGCAGGTCGTACGCGTGCACGGAGTTCAGAAGTTTTATGTAGCTGAAAAAAGCCCCAAACCTGAAACCTTCGGCCTTGATGTTCTTTATCATGTTGCCAAGCGCAATGAGCCTGCCCTTCGGAATCTTCTCAATGCTCGATACATTCATCAGCCCCATCCTGCCCAAGCTCGCCGCGCTTTCGTTTGCGACGGGCTTGACCAGAGCGGCTATCCGCTTTATCGTATCGCTAAGCGGCACGCTCACTACGTGCATGTATTTCGGCATTACGTACCCCATCACATCGGGGTCGGTGGATATCCTCGCCTCTATGCGCCTGATGTTCAGCGTTCCTATCAGCTCGTTGATTTTCTCCTTCTTGCTGCCTGGCGAGGCCGTGAGCCCGACTACAAGCGAACCTCTCGCGGCGAGCTCATTTGCTATGTAAGTGTATGCGTATTTCCCTACTGCCCTGTGGCACTCATCGAATATCGCGACGCCGAAATCCTCGAGCGTGAAGTTGCCCGACTTTATGTCGTTGGCTATAGTCTGAGGCGTTGCTATTATGAGCTTTGCGCTCCTCTCGCCTTCGGCCCTCGCCTTCTTCCCGACCGACCCAAGCAGCAGCGAGATCTCGCTCTCGGGAAGCTTCAGCAGTTTCGACACGGCTGCGCGGTGCTGCTCGCACAGCGGGCGCGTTGGAGCGAGGAGGAGCGCCCTCTTGCCGCCCGATATCGCGTCCGCGATTATCGCGGCCCCGATCAGCGTCTTGCCCAGGCCCGTCGGGAGGACGACGAGCGTGCTGCCGTGCTGGAGGACGGATTTTATGATGTTGGATTGGTACTCCCTGAACTCGACGCCTTCAAGATTCATTAGGCTGGCGGGCTTGCCAAGCCCGAGCCACCTTTCGTCAACAGCCATGGATGGGACCAGACAGTTAATGATTGACTGGGAAAATAGTTAAACTAATATTCCGCCTGGCGATCGACGTTGGAGAAGTAGCTGGATATCGCGCTTGGCCTTTTCAGCAGTTTGTCCGCAAGCTTGCCTGTGAAGCCCAGAGTCTTTTCTTTGCCTGTTCTGAAAAGGGACCTGAGGTCTTCCTTGTGCGTCAGCCCAGCGTATACCAGCAGGCTTGAAGTGTAGAGCGCAGCGGAGAGCACTAGAACCGGCTCCTGCGCTGCTGCCGGGAAGACGCTGGCAAATGCGATCCAATCCCCTCCTTTCACATCGCCTATCACCGGGATGCTCCTGATGGGATATGAGGAGGAGCTTATGTGGGAGCTTATGGCGTACGCCTGCATGTATGCGCCGAGCTTCGGGTGCTTCTCGTATATCCGCCTTCCGACCTCGTAGATTCCCAAGTTCCAGAAAAGCTCGGTCATGCTTCCCGCAAGAGCGACTATGGCAGAGCTCGCGCCTGCCCCTAGCAACTGGCCTATTGGAGTAGGCTCCAGCGGCCCGAACGAGGGGCCCCAGGGATACACGCGGGCACTGCTCAGAAAGTATGTGACGCCGCCGTCGTTGTTCTTTCCAGTAAGCCAATCGCCCAGCGTCTGGATGCCGGGGTGCGCGACGAAATTCTGAAAGCCCACTCCCGCGCCTTCGTGTATGAATGTCACCGGATCCTGAAGCACAAGCCTGGATGCCTGCTCGTGCCCGCTCTCGTGGAGGTATATCTGAAACCCGACGTTGTTTACAAGATTAAGCTGCGGCGCATAGTCGCCGGTCAGCCTGTGAATGTACCATGAAGGCAGGTTTACCGCAAGCCCCCCGAGACCAGAAAGCTTCCTGGCCAGGTCGCCGGTGAGCGCGACATTAAGATTGCCTATCGATCTATCGAGCGCCTCGCGCTGCTCTTTGAGCGACCTGAGCATCCCCTCCTTCTTCTTCCGCTCTGTCCTTTTCCCATTAGTTTCCTCGCCAGCCGTTGCATCCCCTTTCAGCCGACCTAACTGCTCTGCTGTATATAAAGCTTTATGTTATTTTTGTTTTTTGTAAAATCTCGAAATAAAGAGGCGGGAGATGGCCTCATGGAAAGCTGGATTAAAGGCAGCAGAACAGGCGGAAAAGCCACAGAAGCTATATATTTATTGAGTCATCAGATTCCTTGAGCCGCAGTAACTCAGCCCGGGAGAGTGCCCCGCTGAAGACGGGGATGTCGCTGGTTCAAATCCGGCCTGCGGCATTGTCCACTTGGTGCGGTTCCGATACGTATCTCCTTAATCCTTCTTAATAAGAAGCTTTAAATATATAGTCTGTATATAGTATACAGATGTTATGAAGACGATTATGATAGAGGACAGAGTGTACAAGAAACTCAGATCGATAAAGGGCTCGAAGAGTTTCAGCAAACTGCTGGATTCGCTTGTTGGAGAATCTAAGAGCAGACGAAAGGACATACTCAGCAGATATTTTGGCTTATTGAAAAAAGATGAGGCTGCTGAGTGGGAATATGCAATAAGAGAGTTCAGGAAGAGCTTCAAGGTCAGGTTATGAACATCTTCCTCGATACGTCTGCGATAATTGCGTATTTCAAAGAGGACAAAGACATAAAAGACGAGATAGACAATGCTGATGAGGTTTATAGCAGCGCCCTCTGTGTTTTTGAAGCACTTTTAGGCGAGGAATACGCGAAACTTAGGGGATTTAAGCCAAAACACGACGTTGCTGCCTTCTTCGGAGGCTTAACGATCGTACCTTTCAATGAAGAAGATGGGCGGAAAGCTGCTGAAGTGCAAGCGTTTCTAGCCACCAAAGGTACTGTAGTAAATGGCATGGACGTACTGATTGCATCAAGCGCGCATAGAATAAACGCCACAATCGTTGCCAAAGACCATGACTACGAACTTATAAGCAAAGTATTAGGCCTAAGCCTGAGAATTGTTTAAGTTATACGACTTAATATCTGGTGATATCGTTTCGTAGTTGTAACCAGATGGGCTTACGGCCTGCGGCATCAAATGGAAAGATTTAAATATATTTAGTAATAACATAGTTAAATATGAAGTATATTGAGAGAACATTATTAGGGGAATTGAAGAAATGGATGGATAGAAGAGAGATTATAGCTATAAGAGGGCCTAGACAGTCTGGAAAGACCACGCTTCTGGAAATGCTCGCCGCCTGGCTCATTTCAGAAAAAAAGGTGGGCGAAGGATACGTTGTTTATATTACATTTGAGGATAGGGGGCAGCTAGACGATTTCTCGCAGAATCCGAAAGATTTCATAGCCAGGCACCTGAAAGACAAAAAGAAACATTATGTCTTAATCGATGAGGCGCAGTATTGCCCAGATTTGGGACAGAAACTCAAGTTAATATACGACCTGTTTGATAACGTAAAACTTCTTATAACTGGCTCTTCATCGCTAGAACTGAAGAACCAGACAGGCAAGTTCTTAGTTGGCAGAATTCTGGAGTTTGAACTCCTGCCGCTCAACTTTTATGAATATCTGAGCTATGAAGATGCCGAACTTGCGAAGATGTATGCGCGTTGGAATGAAAAAGTTATGTCATTTGTATCTGGAAATAAAGTGTTTGCAGTAAAGAAAGATTCGGACATCTTCACCAAAGAATTATTGAAGCACTTGGATACCTTCATAAGATTCGGAGGCTATCCCGCAGTTGTCACCGCTAAAAGCGGAGAAGAAAAGGCAACCTTGCTCAAGAACCTCGTAAATAATTATATCGATAAAGATATCGCTTCATTCTTGCAGATAACGGACACTATCAAATTC
>CAZXIK010000027.1:0-10429 GCA_964640735.1 Microcaldota archaeon
CCAAGAGGTCCATATTCACCAGGCCCCCGGAGCCGCCGCAGGAGTTCCTGCTGAACGACCCCACAAACTCCATTTTCATAGGGATAACCAAGATATTCAGCGTTCCATTCACCTGGACGTTCGCATCGCTCACCAATCCGTACGTGGCAGTCGTTGGGATAACCGGAGCGGGAAAGAGCTTCTTCGTCAAGACGTTCCTGACCAGGGCGAGCTACATCTGGAACACCAACGCGATAATAATCGACTGGGCCGGGGAGTACAAGGCATGGGTGAAGCAGAGCGGCGGCAACATCATATCCCTGGGGAAAGGCGACAACCTCAACATAATGGACCTCTCAGGCATGAAGCCCATAGACAGGTCGAAGCAGATAATGAACTCTTTCGAGATACTCACCGACATAACCGAGTACCCCGAGCAGAGAAGGCTCACGATCGAGGCGCTCGAGCAGGCATATGTCAACGCCGGATTCGTCATATCAGAGGTGCCGCCTCCAAATAAAGACGCGCCGACGCTCAAGGATGTGATAGCCATGCTTGAGGAGAAACTGCAGGAAGGCACTTACGAATATCCCGCAGAGCTCGAGAATGCGGTATACAGGCTGAGGCAGTTCGCAAGGGAGGGGGAGGACTACTTCGCCAAGAAGAGCACCATAGACATAGCCAGGCTCGCAAGCTCTGGGCTTGTGGACATGGACCTTTCCTCGCTTCCGGACGAGAAATTCAGGGCGCTCGCCGCGCTCTTCGTGCTCCAGACCCTGAAGGAAAAGATGAGGGCTGAGGGATGGAGCTCTTCCAAGGGGCTGAAGGCCCTGATAGTGCTCGACGAGGCATGGAAGGTGGCTGGCGACGACAGAAGCGACGCGATAACCATAATCAGGGAGGGAAGGAAGTACCAGTTCGGCCTCATAGTGGCTTCGCAGAACCCGACTGACATAAACGAGGCGATATTTTCGAATGTGGGCACTACCATAATGCTGAGGATAAAGTTCGAGAAGTTCCTCAACTACCTGCAGGGCTCGCTAAATTTCTCGAGCTTCATGCGCAAGGAGATAAGCAAGTTCGGGGTCGGCCAGGCCGCGGTAGACATGTCCTTCCAGACCTCAGTGCAGTTTCCCGAGGTCTTTCTCATGGAGAAGATAGTCGGCGAGGTCCCGCTCGACGTGTACACGGTTACCACGTCCGAGATGCTCAGCGAGAAGGAGCTGTCGGATTCAAACGTGCAGAAGGAGTACTACTTCGAGAAGATTGACCTCAGCTCAAAGTTCATACAGGCCAACGTGAATCCCGAGGCGATGAACAGCATATTCAAGCAGCTTGACGCAAGCAACAGGCTGGTGGACATACGCGGGCTGGTCCAGATCATGATTAACGCGGGAGTCGGCAAGGATGTTGTGGTCGAACTGCTGAGAAGCTTCGGGCTCGCGGATGCTGTGATAACTAAGGTCTTCCTGTACGTGAGCTAGGCGACGAGATGGGGGCTACGCTGATGGTGAAGAGGATCGAGCTCAAGAGGATGCTTACAGTGCTCGGGGTGAGCGAGAGGAGCATAGACGGATTCCTCGCAGAGCTGAACAAGATGCACAAGCACGCGAACGTGGTCGCTTTTTCAGGCATGCTCCAGAAGATGGGGCTCAGGAACGACGACATAGCCAACGTGCTCAGGAGGGTGGGGCTTGACGACATCGCAATATCGAACACGTTCAACATGCTGGACGAGGAGAAGATCAAGAGCGCTTATGGGAGGGTAGTGGAGATAAGCCTTGCGTGAGGGGATTCAATGGGAAAATCTTTCTGCATAGTTTGCGAGAAGCAAAAAGACGGCATTGATGTCCAGGACGACCTGGTTCTCGATTCAATACGCTGGTTCAAAACAAACGTCACGCACAACGAAAGGAACAACAGGCTGGTCGTGTGCAGGGGCTGCTACGTGAGCTACAAGTCCAAGAGGGCTAGGTTCGAGTCCCGCCGCAGGATCTACCTGATCCTCGGCTTCGTGTTCGTCGCTCTCTTCGTCGTCGTTTCCCCCGGGCTATCCAGCGCGCTGGTGGGCGCTGGGCTTTTTGTGCTCTTCTGGCTTTTCTCTCTGCTCAATTACACGCCAAGGATAAACATAAAAAATCAGCGCACTTAATAGTTATTTACTATCTAGGACAAGGCGTTTGGATTGCAAGATGGAGCGGATATAGAGCCGAAAGCTGAGCAGATAGAGTTCCCCGGCAAGCTGCTCACCGATTTCGAGGACGCCCAAAAAAGGCTCTCCGGCATGCCTTTCTATTCCTTCCAGATCGGGCCAGAAAAGCTCGACATAGTCAGGGTCGAGAGCAGGAACGTGAAGAAGAAGCCGTTCTTGTTTTACATCATAACCCTCAACAAGGACAAGCTTGTGCTTACGTACTCGATGACGCCCGGAAGCAGCGAACGGCTACGCCAGGCAATGGTGATAAAGAACCTCGCTTCGGTGCTCTCCGTGATAAGGGACGCGTTCGAGGTGGACGAGAGCAAGTTTTACCAGTATGTCGACTCGGTGATAGACAACCTTGTCTCCGGCCTTTCGCAGAGCTACAGCACCCTTTTCAACAAGTATGATTCCCTGCTCAATGAATACGTCGAGACAAAGAGGCTGGCGAAGGAGCTCACGGAGTCCAACAGGAACCTTGCCATACAGACCAGCCAGCTCAACGAGGAGAACAAGAGCCTCGCCGAGCAGCTCAAGTCGCTGCAGACATTCTCAGACGAATCGCTCATGTCCATGGTCCAGGACTGGATAGATGTGCACAACAGTTCGATAGACATAGGGGAGTTCTCCAAGACCTACAAGGTGCCTGAGCCGAGGATCGAGCAGATACTTGACAAGATGGCCAGCATGGGCTACCTGGAGCTGAAGGGCTGAGCTGGTGGAATGAAGTACTACGTTGCAATAAACAAAAAATACCAGTATGTGAAGGTGTACAGCATGCTGAAGAGGGTCAACGAGACCTCAAACCCATTCTCCAGGGCGGTTGCTTCGCTTATAGACAAGTACTTCCTGAAAAGAGAAAAGTCTGAGACGGAGTTGAAGTGATCCGTGATTGGAGATGAACGGCAAAACGAGAATAGCAATAGTCGTCTTTGTGCTCCTGGCGATACTCGCTGCAATATTTCTGTACCTGAGGATATCCTTCTCCCTCCTTCCTGCAATTCTGGGGTCGCAGCCGCCACCTTCAGGTCCCGCTTCGGTCTCCGCGTATGTCGTGCAGCGCGATGTCTTCACCTACAACAGCTCCAAATCTCCGGTGTTCTACTCTCTGATCTCCTACAACACCACAAACGCATCGAGCGTCAACGCCTCGCTCAGCGTCTTCTACACAAACCCCTTCCAGAAGATATACCTTCTGAACGTCACAGGCTACTGCAAAGCATGCTTCCCAGAAAATGCGGTCCAGGGCTACCTCGCAGCGTATCTCTCCCAGTATGATCTGATAAGAAACTCGAGCAGCTTTTCATTCATAAGCATCTCGCAGATTGCCCAGATGCCGAACAACTCAATAGTAATTGTGCCTTCGGGATTGATTCCGATATCCCTGCTTAACAGCACCGGAGCCACGCTTTTCACCCTCCTGAACAGGGGCGATACGATAATCTATGCCGGCCAGGGCTTCAACCAGTCCATAGGCGCTTTCGGCCTCACTTTCGTGACGCCGCCCTCCATCATGTCGCAGCTCATTTCGGTCGGCCTGCAGCCAGTGCCTTATGTGTCGTCATCGCAGCAGCAACAGCCCCGGCTGAACCTCAGCTTCAGATATCCGACTTTCACTTTTCCTTCGGGCTTAGTCTACCAGAATATTTCTTACACGGCTTCGGCAAACGGCACGCTTGTGGCATTTTCCAACTTTCCCACCACCTCCTGGAGCCAGCCGCAGTCCATCGCGAGGGACATAGCAAAGGTCTTGGCCGAGAGGATATGGATGCGAAGAGTGGCCAATGCTACGCTAACCTCTCTTGGTTCTGGAGGGCGCGCGGGCATTTTTGCTCAGGTGCCTGCCTTTAATAGAAATGTTTCATTCTCTGCCTTCCCTCTCAATACCAGCTACTCATTGGTCTCCGTGTCGGCTTCGAATGCCAATGGCACTATCCTGAAGCAGCTCGCTTTCCGCAACTCATTCAAGGCTTCCGGGTTGGTCAGCGTGCCTCCTGTGATCGGAGCGACTGAGAAGATTCCGATGCTGATACAGATATCAAATCTCACGCGCAGCCTGCTTATGCATGTTTCCGTCTACGACAGGAATCTGACCAGCGTAGGATCGATATACATCGGGCCCGTGAACACCATTTACGGCGTCATCAGCCCGGCCAGCTTCAGCTATGCGCAAGGCTACTATGTGCTCAGGCTGAAGGACATAAACAACAATACGTACGCAAGCTCTGTTTTCTACCTGGCAAATGCTACGGTAATCCCGCAGAAAATCGACTTCAAGAATGCCACATTCGCCTTTGAACTCTACAGCAACGGGCTGCCTGTCAGCAACGCCACGTACTCGATAGACCTGAACGGTGCGTACAATGAGACCGGCGAGATAAGCAACGGGAAGATACAGTACAATCTGCCCAAGGGGACGATAATCAGCTATGGCAACCAGGTATTCAGGTTAAACATGCTCGGCAGCGTCTACTACTTCCAGACCGGCTACCAGGCCACGGTGCTCAACATACCCACGATTTACATCGAGTTTGCGGTAGCCATAATAGCCGTCGTGCTTCTCAACCTCGTCCTCCAGCCGCCCAACCGCGACGAGTACTACATAGACGTGCCCGAATTCCCTCCGTCAAAGAGGGAGCAGCTGAAGGTCCAGAAGAGCGAGGTTCTCGGGGTTTTTGACAAGGTGAACTATTATTACCGCTGGAAGTACATGCCGCTCACAGTTGATGAGCTGAAGCTGGGCATAGGAAACTACATAAGGGCGAAGGGCCTGCCGATCTCGGTGACCACCCAGAATACGAGCATGCTGCTGTCAGCCCTGCTGGCCGAGGGCTCGATACTCGGAGCGTCAGGTTTCTACGCGCCGAAGTCGTGGACAGAGGCGTCAAGGCACAGCGTAGAGTACCTTGCGATATTCAGGAAGCTCCGAGACTACTGCGTTTCCCACGCCATGCTGTTCACGGACCTGGATTCCAACGCCATTTCCGACGCCCTTGTCACAAAGGACTCGAAGCAGATGGCGATCTTCATCTACGCTTCTTCCTCTCCGATGAGGAAGATAACGCTCTCCAGAGATTCCAGGATCAGCATACTGTTCCTCAACGAGGAATCGAGCAGGGAGTTCCTAAAGGAGCTCTACGATTCGGTGGGGAAGGATGCGGAGGTTCTGAAGCTCGGGATAGAATACAGCTACATCAAGCTGATAGACGCAGACCACCTGAGTCAGCTTTCCCTCTGAGCTTCGCTCTCCGCTTCCTTGAACAGGTGCCTGTACTTTTTCTCTATAAGCGATTTCAGTTCCTTCTGGGTGTCTTCCTTTCTCTTTCCGGTTATCTCCTCGAGGTCGGCGGCAAGCTGGCTGACATAGCGCATTATCGTCTTGTATCCGCTCTCCGCCAAGCTCCTGTGCTTCTCCCCGCTGAGGTACCGCTGCAGCTTCCTTCCGGCATCCTGGGTCGCAAGCTTTATCTCCTCGACTATGTCGTCGTCCTGGGCCACCGCCTGCTTGCCCACACCGGAATAAGGAATGTAGACTGATGAAACATTGACGAGAACGCTCACCGGCTCCTCGTCAAACTTCGCAATCGAGTACCTTTTCCATTCGATTCCGTTGACCGCCTCAGTTATGGCGCAGCTTCCGGTATCGAAGAGCAGGGGCACCTTGTTGGCGAATCTGAGTATGTTCCCGGAAACAGCCTCGCCGTTCATCCTTCCCGCCTTCCCCCCATACGCAATCCCTACCTCGGCAACGAAGGGCACGCCTCCCCTGAAAACTTTCGGCTTTCTCTCGACGACGCTCACGAACTTCGGGTCTATTATGTTTTTGATCGCTATCTCTATCTGCTTCTCGCCAATTGTGGAAAGGGAATCCAGTTCGGGCGCGACCCATTTTATCTGCCTGAAGCCGTTCACTATCCTCTCAGCGTCCTGCCATGTAAGCTCCTTGGGATCCTTGCCAAAATCGACATCCTTCACAATCTCCGACAGCTCCCTGACTTTCTCGTGGGTCACTCTTGAGAAGGTGTCTGCCAGGAAAGATGTGACCTTCCTGCTCTGGCTAGCCCTCGCAAAATCCATCAGGTCGCTGGTGGAGAGCCCGAGAGGATGCGGCCTTATCTGCTTTGGTTTTGCCGGCATCGTCTTGACGGATCTTGGGAATATTACCTCGTTGCCGTCCGGCTCCACGAGCCTGATGCTGGCGTGGGGGTTGGAGAGCGCTGTCCTCCTCACGTACTCATAAACTCCGTGTTCGCTCTTCTCGTATTTGACATCCCCGAACTCGCCCTCAATCACAAGCCCCCTGAACCCGGAGTCCGCAGAGGCGTGGTTGCTTATTATCGGCCTGTTTCCCTTGATGTCTACGCTCAGGTCGCACTCGTACGATTCCCTGCCTGTCCCTGACCTCACGTGTATGCTTTTCCCTGTTGTTATGAGCGCGAATATCGTGCATCCCCCGGCCCCTATTCCCTGCTGGCCTCTCTGCTGCATGTATCTGTGGAACTTCGTGCCTGTCAGCACCGAGGCAAGCGCCTTTCCTATGAGCTTGGACGGTATCCCCGGTCCGTTATCCGATACCCTGAGGCTGTACCTGTTTTCTGCAAGCTCCTTGACGACCACTTCCAGGTCGGGCAGTATGTTCGCCTCCTCGCAGGCGTCAAGGGAATTGGTCACGTACTCGTGCACGAGTGTGGTGAGAGATCTCACCTTGCCTGCGTATCCCAGCATCTGGCTGTTCTTCCTGAAGAACTCTGTAATCGAGTGTTCCTTGAACTCCTTGAATATCTCCTCCGCGGTCTTTATCTCGTCCTTCAAGCTTTTGCCCCTTCTTCATCCATCCTTCTCCTTGTTTTTTCCATCACGGCATATGCCTTGCTGTGGGTCCCTCCCTCGAGAAGGATATCTATTGCAGCTCTGGCTATTTTAATCTGTTCTACGCTCCCTATGATGCTTATGGTGTCGCCGTATATCGCGATCTCCGTGCCGCTCACCGACTGGATGTAGCTCTTGGTTTTCCCATTGCTGCCTATGACCCTCGCTTTTATCCTTCTTACCTGCTCCCCGTTCTTCAGCGCGTCCTTCATGTTTATCGATTCGAAGAAGCTGTCGTCTTTGAGCAGCCTGCATGCGACATCGAAATCGAAGCCCCTGGCGAACGCCTGCATTACGATTCTGGCATTGTACTCCTCAAGCGCGTTGCCGTCTATCCGCAGCTCGTTGCCGCCGCGAACTTCCATCCTGCAGTCTAGCGCCCTGCACGCCTTCTGGAGGAACCCCCTGTCCTTGAGAAGATCCGCCCTCTTCGCTGGTATAAGGATTTGGTGCAACGGAGTCACCGGTATTCTTTATGTAGCTTGGGAATTATATTATTATAAGTGAACTTCAGTAAGGCTGTCCGCCTGTTTTCGACGTCAAATAATTGCGGATTAGTGGAAGCGGCTGCGCGCATCTTGTTCCGCTAAAGCGGAATGCTTAAATACCTTGTCACGCAGAACCTATGATTGTATCATGATTGTTTCACGAACCAATCGCGAGCCAATCAGGATCGAACCAAAGGGATGGGTCGGGAAGAACTGGAAAATATTGGAGTGGGAAACTGATGAGAAAAAAACAGGTTGGGATGAGCAGGATGAAAAAGAGGGTAAGCCAGCTTGAAAAGGAGAATGTAGCCCTCAAGCACATGGTTGCCGCTCCGGCAGCCCTGCCCGCCAACATAAGCTCGGAACAGCTCATGCACCTTTACGTGAAGCTGCAGGAGATGTACATGAAGCAGCAGGAAACGATCGCCGAGCTCAAGGAGCAGCTGCAGGAGTTAAACGGCGCGCTGGCCCAGAGCAACGCAGTATATGAATATGACACGCAGCCGACCGAGGAATTCGTCACAGCAAACGACAAGAGGATACTTGAATTCATCCAGATGCAGCCGCACGCTATGGCCGCTGCTGAAGACGTCAGAAAGTTCATGAATTACAAAGGCAGGAATGCCGCCTGCGCAAGGCTGTGCAGGCTCGAGGAGCACGGCCACCTGGACAAGGTGAGGGTAGGCCGCAAAATTTATTACAAGATTGACGCTGGCAAGACGACCAACAAACTTATTATAGCACCTCCACAGTGAGAAACCCGGGCCTGCGTCTTCCCCCAGTTGCAGGCCCTTCTGCTTTTTGCGGCTGCCAGGCCGCAATTAATCATATTAAATGGCGGAACCGAAGTTATAGCATGAAAAATGTTGCCGTGGTATCTCACATAGCAGACATGGATGGCGTGGGCGCCGCAGCGCTGCTGAAGATGAAATTCAAGATTCCAAAGGAAAATCTATTGTTCACCGGCTACGAACTAAAAGAGGTTAAAGAAACGATTGCTGCGCTGAGGTCGATTCTGAAGAAGAATAGGAATCTGGTCCTGTTCATCACTGATCTTTCCCCAAATGCAGAGACCCTGCCGCTATACGAGGGAATAATCAAGGACATCAGGAAGCAAAAAGGACTGGTTGTGTGGCTCGACCATCACTTCTGGAATGACGCAATGCTCAAAAGGGTCGCAGCGAAATGCGATCTTGCCGTGGTAGGCGAGAACAAAGACATGTGCGCCACCCAGCTTGTGCAAAAACTGTTCGGGCTCAACGGCAGTTTCGCGAAGGAGTTCACGCATCTCGTCCACCTTGGCGACTTTTTCCTTAAAACTAGCAACAAAAAGCATGCGAAGCTCATAAACAGTTACGCTTTTTGCATAGACTACTTCAGGATGGGCGGCTCGCTGAACGGAACTCTGAAAAACCTGCGAGACGTAGCCGGCACAATCGCATCCGGCAGCTTCATGAGCAAGAAAATGGAGGAGGCGGCGTCAAGGTTCAGGCATCTTAACGAGAAAAGGATAAACGAAATGCTCGGCGATATCTATCGGCTTTCCAAAAAGTTTGCCGTGGGATTCTCCAAGCATGTCGACTCCACTCTCGCCTGCATGAGCATAATATACAAAACGCACTCCGAGGTTGCGGTGCTCATAAACATGGACCGCGGAAGCGGCAGCATAAGGAGCACAAGGCCGAACATAGTCCCTCTTGCAAACAAGCTGAATGGAGGAGGCCATCCCCATGCAGCAGGTTTCAGTGTCCCTAAGGAAAAATACAACTTTTTCAGGAGAAAAAGCGACAGGGACAAGCTTTCGGAGAATATAAGACAGGCGGCAGCAGAACTAGACCTTCTGTAGCTCAGCTCCCTCCTCTGAGCGTGCCGTATCCCGCGAGCCTCCACCTCTGGCTGAAGTTCCTCAGAACGGACACCTTGGCATTCTTGTCGACGCATGCCGCGTGCCTGAGCTCTATGGTGAGCGAGCTCTTCTTCGCGCTCTTTACATAGCCTACGTTTGTGCCAGTGCCTATTCCTAGAAGGAGCGCCTCCTGTGGCTTGAACACCTGCTTCGGGATGTCGTCCCTCTTCAGGTCTTCGTACTCGATCTCTATTTCGTAGAACACGCCAGGCAGTTTGCCCCTGTGCCCGACCAGCTGGCCGACAAGCGTGTCTGCTTTGGTGAGCGCCGGATCGAGATCCGTGCCTATCGCTATGAGCCCCCCCGCTATCGCTTCGTCCAGCCTGTCCTTTTCGGCCGAGAGGCTCTCTATCTTGGTGATTATAGGTTCATAGTTCTCCCTCCTCTGTTTGTCCTTGGATGTGCTTATTCCGGGTCTTATCTCGATCTCATCCCCCACCCTGAATTTACCCCTTATTATCGATCCGCCTATCACCCCCCCTTTTATCTCCTTTATCTTTGCCCCAGGCCTGTTGATGTCGAATGACCTGGCTATGTACATCGCCGGATCTGACTCAGTATCGCGTTTGGGTATTTCTATGTGCGCAAGGTTCTCGAGCACAACGTCAACGTTCACGTTCCTGTTAGGCATGACTGGAATTATCTTCGCGTCCTGTATGCTGCTCCCTTTGATGAAGCTCTTTATCTGAGCGTGGCTCTTCATGGCCTGCTCCTTCCCGACTATGTCTATTTTCGTTTGGACTATTATTGCGTTCTTTATGCCTAGCGCGTTTATCAGCATCAGGTGCTCCTTTGTCTGCGGCATCGGGCACGGCTCCGAAGCCGATATAACAAAGAGCGCGGCGTCGATTATGTTTGATCCGGCTATTGCTGTGGCCATGAGAGTCTCGTGGCCTGGCGCATCAAGCATCGATATCCTCCTCACCGGCGTAGCCTCCTTCCCATCCTTGCATTTTTCCTCAGTCGTGTAGGCTTCCGGGATGTCTCTGT
>CAZXIK010000028.1:0-10344 GCA_964640735.1 Microcaldota archaeon
GAGCAAGAACAGAACAAAAAGAAACCCTGACAATTTTAGGGTTAAAAAGCTACTTGTAGTAAAAACCATTAAAACTCCTAGCTTTCAAACAACTTTTTTGCAACATGCGGTAATTGTAAAATTCGCAAAATTCTTAATGATGATCGGATTTGCTCCATTGAATGAAGTAGAAATACCATTTTTAATTGTGTAGCTTGCCCACAGAGAACCATTGAAACCTATTGCTATGCTATTTCTAGTAATCAGATTTCCTCCTGAATCAAAACATTCAATGCCGATCGCCTGCACAACTTGTCCGGCTGACAGATTCAAGTATCCTCTATTACCTGAAGCAACATAAGACCGAGAAGGTTCAACATTTGAAGAAAGATAAACGAGCGTATTCTCAACAGCTGCAAATTCATTTACTTTTGAATTAGAAATGCATGTTAAGCCAACGTTGTAGATTGTCGAGTTATTTGCTTGCCCAAATTCAAATGAAAGATTTCCAAAGTTGTTAAATTCAATATTGTGGCAAAGCCAACCCGAAGATGGATTACAGGGGTTAACAATAATTAGTGGATTAGAGACAGGCGTTTTGCCTTCTGATAAGTATAGATATGCGGCAATCGCAAATGCCAATACAACTATTGAGCTTATGACAAAACTCGGTTTTTGTTTTTTAATCCTAATTTCATAACAAAACTCTTTTCATATGGTGCTATTTGTTTAAATCATAAACAAGAAATAAATATCTTTAGAGTGAACCCATAAACGAACGTATTTCTTGGGGGATCCTATAAGCCAGCTTAATTTATTCCAATATACAACCGCACCTATTAGAGTCGCTACCGGGTGAATTTTTGCTCAAAGATTACTCCAAATTCACTGTTGTCATCCCAACGCTGAACGAAAAGGACACCATAACCGAAATTCTGGGGATAATAACAAAAAGATATCCTGGCATCAGAGTGCTTGTCGTAGATGACGGCTCCACCGATGGCACCCAAGAAGCAGTAAAGGAGAAGTCCAAAGGTAACGGAGCTGTGAAAATAATAGACAGGCATTCCGAAGGGTTGCAGAGAGGTCTCACAGCAAGTATAGCGGATGGCATGCTTGAGAGCAAAACGCCTTATGTTATAGTGATCGATGCCGATATGCAGCATCCGCCCGAAAAGATAGGCGATCTGGCCGCGAATCTCGCAGCTGGCTATGACTTAGCCGTTGCCAACAGGGAACGCGTGACAAAATGGGCGGCATACAGGAAAGCGATTTCAAGGTTTTTCATGTACTCTGGCAAGATACTTCTCTATTTCAACGCGAAAGAGACTTGCGTTGACACATTTTCAGGGTTTTTCGGAGTGAGGCGTGATTTGTTCCTTGATGTTTACAAGAAAAACAAGTCAAGGTTCGTACCAAACGGCTACAAGATCCTCTACGATTTCCTCAAATGCATCGATAGGGGCACGCTGAAGATAGCCAACATTCCTTTCGTGTTCCATGTCAGGGAATCGGGCGGTTCAAAAGCGGGATTTGCGCAGGGGGTTGCGTTGATGAAATCGTTTTTCAGTTGATTTTTTATACTACCCTAATGGAAATGAAATGACTTAATACCACTTTAAATCAGCGCATACGCTACGAAGACAGGCGCTAGCAGTATCGATATAGTGCTGACGACCTTTATCATGGAGTTCAGGGCCGGACCTGCGGTGTCCTTCAGCGGGTCGCCGACGGTATCCCCCACCACCGCCGCCTTGTGGGCGTCGCTCCCCTTTCCTCCGAACTTGCCTGTCTCGATGTACTTCTTCGCGTTGTCCATCGCCGCCCCCCCATTCGCCATGAAGAGCGCCATGACGAAGCTTGCAGGGATCATTCCTATTATCAGGCCGCCGAGGGCCTGCCTTCCAAGAACGAGTCCCACTATTATCGGGGTAAGTATGGCAAGAAGTTCCGGGAGGACCAGCGCCTTGAGCGCATTGACGGTTACAATGTCCACCGCCCTTGCGTAATCTGGCTTTGCCTTGCCTGTGAGTATCCCCTTTATCGTCCTCACCTGCCTCCTCACTTCATCAACCATGAGGTTCGCAGTGCTGCCCACAGCTTCCATCAAGAACGAGGAGAAGATGAATGGCATCAGCGCGCCCAGGAATATCCCTACGGTGACCACGGGAGTAAGCGCATCGATCGTCTTGATCTGCACTGCGGCAGCAAACGCGACGAATAGCGTTGTCGCTGAAAGCGCAGCGCCTCCAATCGCGAATCCTTTTGTTGTCGCTTTTGTCGTGTTTCCGAGCGCATCGAGAGCGTCGGTGACTTTTCTGACTCCATGAGGCATGTTTGTCATCTCAGCAATGCCTCCCGCGTTGTCGGTTATAGGCCCGAACGAATCGATCGTGAGTATCGTTGCAGTGAGAGAGAGCATTCCCACTGAAGCTATTCCTATCCCGTAGACTCCTGCCGCGGCGTAGCTTATCAGTATCGCTATCACCACGAAAATCACCGGGAAGAATGTCGTTCTCAGGCCTATCGACAGGCCCATTATGACGCCAGTGCCTCCTCCGCCTCTCGCGGCGTCAGCTATCTTGATCACAGGCTTGCTTCCGCCCCCCGTGTAGTAGTCAGTTATCCAAAAGAGCAGTATTGCTAGCACGAGGCCCGAAAGAACAGCGAAGAAGTCAGGCAGCGGGAAACCGAGCTTTACCGTTATCAAGAAATCGAATATTGCGGATACGATAATGGCGGAGGCGATTCCCTTGTAAAGCGCTTTTGTGGGGCTGCCTCCCTTTGTCTTTAGGAAGAACATGCTCGCCAGGCTGCCGAGAACTCCTGCTGAAGCGATGTACATGGGGTAGGCGAACAGGGTGCGTGTCTGTGATATGCCTGCCGCAATCAACAAAGCGGCAACGAGCGTAACCACATAGCTCTCATAAACGTCGGCTGCCATTCCTGCGCAGTCGCCCACGTTGTCTCCGACGTTGTCAGCAATCACCGCGGGGTTCCTCGGATCATCCTCAGGCATGTTCAGCTCTGTCTTGCCCACAAGATCTGCTCCGACATCTGCTGCCTTTGTATATATTCCCCCGCCGACCCTCGCGAAGAGCGAGACCAGCGAGGCTCCGAATCCGAATCCGATAAGTGTCGCGACGTTGCTTATCGTAAGGTAAGCAAGAAGCAGGCTCAGGCCTATAAGCCCAAAGCCGATGGCTGCGAACCCTGTGACTGCGCCTCCCAGTATTGCTGTGTAGAAAGCCTTGCCAACCCCCTTCTCGGCGACCTTCGCAGTCCTGACGTTGGCCCTCACAGCGACATTCATTCCAAGGTAAGCCGTGAGATATGAAGTAACCGCGCCCACTATGAAGGCGATGTCGATCTGCGCTCCGTTCTTCAGGAGCGCGAACAGGAGTATCGAGAGAACGACTACGAATATGCCTATTATCTTGGCTTGCCTGTTGAGGTATGCGCTCGCCCCGCTCTTTATCGCGTCGGAGATCTCCTGCATCCTCTTGTTGCCGGCATCAAGCTCCAGCACCTTCATCGCCGCGAATCCAGAGAAAAGCAGCGAAACTATCCCAAACAGCAGGCTATAGTAGTAGAAATTCATGGAAAGCCCCAGTGGAATACTCTTTGCATATAAGCTATTTAAACATGCCTAGTATTTGAAAGAGAATCCGCCTGGCGGAAGATGCTGCATCACGTAATCCACGTCTCCATATTCCAGTTTCTTGGCCAATGCCTTTGCGGTCTCTGACTTCTTCGTCTTGCCCGGCGAGAGGGTGATCGCTCCTTTCAGGCCCCTTTTTGTGCAGGTTGAGCTAGGAGCGACACAGAACTTGCTGTCTTTGAACGCGTTCAATTCAAGCTTGACGTTCCTGAACCACTCCCGTTCGCCTGCTATCGAGAAGCTTCCTGTCCCCAGATAGCCTTTAGCCTGTTTTGAAACCTGCTCCCGCTTGGCCGAGAAGACGTCAACAGCGGCAAGCCCGTCCTCCCAGGCCTTAGAGAAGCTTGCGGCAAACTGCGCTACCTCTTCTTTCGTTTCTCCGTCTGCCCCAGCCCCTTTCTTCAGTATGATCACAGAGGCTCCGAACACGTTAGCGTGGAAGAACAGGTCCTCGTTGTCAAAGTATCTCGCAACGACCTCCTCGTTCTGCTGCGCACTCCTCCCGCCTATCGCGAGCAGGCCGCCGCTTGTGAAGAACCAGTAGAACTTCTCATACCACTCCCTCTCCTCCTTCTTCTTTAGCTCCTTTGTTACGGTCTTCTCCTTTTCGAGCCGCTCAACCTTCTTCTCTAGGTCCTTTATCGCCCGCTCCGCACCCTCCAGCTTCCTCCTCGCTTCCTTTGATCTCTCAAAATAAGCATCAGCGTTCTGCTGCGCCGACTTGGTGTAGTCGATCTCGGCCTGCATGCTATACGATTAGACCCACAACTATAGAAATCAGGTAGCCGATTATGCCGAGTACTATCGTGCCGAAGAGAACGATCTTCAGCGTCCTCTTGAACTCCACGGCGCTTGGCTTGTAGCTCACGCTGAGCATCCTCTGCGCGTCATCCCAGAACTGCTTCAGCGAGCCCACCGGATCGAACTTCATGAACGTTATTCCACAGCTAGAATATTTTAAGCTGTTGCTTGCAATTCATCTGCTTCTATGAGAACAAAGCTGGTGGGATTCGACTGGGACGGCACGCTTGTCAAGATGCCCGAGAGGTACTCATGGAACCTAATCAACAAGGGCCTTGACTGCGAGAGGGAGATGAAGGAGATCGAGGACAGGTACTTCGCTAACGAGATAGATTACCTGACCTGGTGCAGCGAGGACGTGGAGGTGTACAAGAGGTTCGGGCTCACGAAACGCAAGCTGGGCCTGCTGATGGAAAAGGGCATGGCGATGCACAAGGGAGCCATTGAAACGATAAACGAGCTCAAATCACGCGGCATTAAGGTCGGGATAATCTCCGGCGGGATAGAGAATACTTTTGAGTACGCGACAATGAGATTCGGGCTCAAGGTCGACTACTTCAACTTCACCGCAAAGCTTAATTTCGACGATAAAACGGGCAAACTTGTTAGTGGAGAATTCAACGAGTACGATTTCGACGGCAAGCTGGACCTGTTCAAGATATACTGCGAGAAAGCAGGCGCAAAGCTTGACGAGACGCTGTACGTAGGGGACTCGCGCAACGACCTGGCGGTGTTCAAGGCTTCGAATGGGGTGGCGTTCTGTTCGGATTCAGACGAGCTGAAAAAACACGCGAAGCACGTGATCAGCCACGGCGACATGCGCGAACTGCTGGCTTACGTTAAGTAGATGTAGGGAAGTCAATCGAATATCTCATCCAAATCTTCGTTCCCTGCAGCGGCATTCACCCTGCTCTTTATCCCCTCCTCCGTGTACTTGGCGTACTCGACCCCTCCCATGACCACCATGACCTTGATTGCGCTCTTCTGCATCGCCGGCTCTATCCTGGCCCCCCACTTTAGCATCGCATCGTCGCTTATCCTGCTCGAGACCTCTTGGAAGATGCTCTCGGCCTCGCGCAGCGTCATGTCCTGCCCTCCGACTATATTGACCAGCGCCTTCTTCGCTGTGCTCAGGTCCACATCGAGCAGCGGGCTCTTGAGCGTGTTCTCGACAGCTATCATCGCCCTGTCCTTCGTCTGGATGTTCGTGCTTTCTCCGTTTCCAATGACTGCATAACCCGAGTCCTTCAGCACGCTCCTCAGGTCAGCGAAGTCGATGTTCACCATTCCTGGTTTGGTGACCATCTCCACTATCCCTTTCGTTGCGCTGGAGAGGACCTCGTCGCTCACCTTGAACGCCATGTTGAGCGGAAGGTCAGGCGCTACGTTAAGCAGCTTGTCGTTCGGGATTATTATCGTGGTGTCCGTCGCCCTCTTGAGCCTGTTCAGGCCCTCGAGCGCATTCCTCATCCTGACCTTGCCCTCCGTTGAAAACGGGAGCGTGACTATGCCTATCGTCAGCGCGCCTGCCTCCTTAGCTTCGTGCGCTATGAGGGGTGCAGATCCTGTGCCCGTCCCTCCTCCCAGCCCGCATGTTACAAAAACAAGCTGCGAATCGCTGAGCATGTGCCTTATGTCTTCCTTGCTCTCCTGCGTAGCCTCCTCGCCCACTTTAGGGTCGCTTCCCGCTCCGAGGCCCTTTGTTATCTTCTTTCCCAGCAGGAGCTTCCGCTGAGATTTTATCCTTACAAGATGCTGGGCGTCGGTGTTCATTGCCACAAGCGTCGCGCCCTCTATGTTCATGTCAATCATCCTCGAGATTGTGTTGGATCCGCTGCCTCCAGATCCGACGATGTATATCTTGGGCTTGGCTGACTCTATGAACTTCAGCAGCTCTTCGTCGTCCGGAGAGATGAATCCCTCTGCCATCCTATAACCGTGTCGCCTGTTTTACTATACGTGGCAAGACATAAAAAGATATTGCGGCTTCGGACCCAATCAAGCAGCAATATGCAGCCGCAAAACCCCCGCCGTCTTTGCCGTGCGTGAGTGGCAGCGCCAATCGCTCCGCCCTCTTCGTCACTGTCTGCAGGCAGCTTCCGGCCCTCAAGACCAGCTGGCACAGCTTTCTTCCCGGGCTGTTCATCAGCGCTGTTTTAGCTTGCGGGCGCGCTTGAAGGCTTTATCCTATTGTCCAGACCCACGGCAAAATGTTCAGCACTATCGTCGCGATGAGTATCCAGGATATCGCCTTGAGCAGCCTCTTGTCCTTGATCTTGTTTTGGTAGATGCGCCAGCCATCGAAGCCTGGTATCGGCAGCAGGTTGAAGATGGCCACGAAGAAGTTCAGGCCGAAAGAGAGGGCTGCCACTGCGAACAGGAAGTTCGAAAGCTGATACATTGGCGTAAGCAGCGCAGGCGATGCGAAGATGCCTATCCTGCCGTTCTCGTCGGGAGTCAGCGCAAAGCTTCCCAGATTTGTCAGTACGTTGACAGCGTTTCCTGGCATGTAGCTGGCTTCTGCCTTCGCAAGGTCGAATGTGTTCCTTATCGTTATGTTATCCCATCCCAGCACTACGCTGTTCGGCTCTATGACGCCGTATGCGGAGTAGTTCCTGAATACCTGGACTGCGCGTACACCTCCTGTGTCCACGTTCGGGAGCAGGAAATATAGGACGGCCAACGTCAGCACAAAAAACGCAAGCGAAGCGAGCATATTGGCCGATATGCCTGCTATCGAGATGCGGTTCTGGAGGCTCTGTTTAAGCTTCCTCACCTCGCGCTCGTCGGGCTCGACGAAAGCGCCTAAAGGTATGATTCCAAAGAGGATTGCTCCTATTGACTTTATCTTTATCTTGGCTATCCTCGCAAGAACCCCGTGCGAGAACTCGTGCACCACAAGCAGGATGAAGAGCGAGATTATGCCTGCAAAGAACGGGATTGTCAGGCCCGGTATTAGCGGAGCGACGCCCGGTATCTGCTGGGTCAGCACCGAATAGTTCGGCTGAGACTTCAGCAGGCCCAGTATGAACAGCGAGATGGTGTAAAGGACCGCGCCTCCTGAAAAAAGCATCAGCGCAATCGTGGAAAAGCTGAATCCGAGCGCCAGGCTGCCCGCAAGGAAGAAGTAGAAGAGCGGCGCGTAGCCAGAGCTGCCGCTTGCCGGGGAGCTCGATATTCTTGATGTTATCTGGGGAATGTTTATGAAGCTGATGACCAGCGGAAGGTAGGGGTAGACGAAGAGTATCACAACAGCTATGGTTGCGATGCCGAACAGGATTGTCCTGGTGTTGACGTACTCCTTGAACAGGAAAAACGAACCTATCCCAAATCCTAGCACAAGCCCCCAGTCTGCAAAGGCAATCCAGAGCTTCGGGTTCTTCCTTGAGAGCCAACCAACAAGCCCTATCCCCCGCTTTCCGCCGAGAAGATAGGCGCCATATGAATCCTTGATGCCGTTTGTGTTGGCTATGATGTGGCCGCAGGCTACAAGCACAACGATCGCTACGGCAAACCTCGCCAGCACGCTGCCGCCGGCCGTTATCAGGAAGATCAAGGCAAGGAATGCCGCCGTCCCAACGAGCAGGGTTATCGCAAGCTTGTACCTCTTCTGGAAGTCCTTGGGCTGCTTGTAGATGTTAAAACCGGCCGCCATGGCATGAACCTTTATTATGTTATTTCGCATAATTATATATTGATTCACGGCTGTGCCCATGCCAGAATGCGAGATTTGCGGGAGGAGGTCTGATGCTATCTTCGAGATAGACATGGATGGGGATCAGCTCCTGGCGTGCGAGAGATGCGCAAGGGGCAAGAAGATAGTAAGGACCTACGAGAGGGAGAAAAAAGCCCCCGTTTCTGCAATCCGCAAAACGCCGGAACCGGCAGGCAGGGAGGAAGTAATTGAGGGCTATGGCGAGGCCATAAGGAAGGCGAGGGAGTCGATGGGCCTTCCGATGAAGGTGCTCGCGGAGAGAATAAGCGAGAAGGAGAGCGCGCTCGCAAGGATAGAGAAGGAAAAGGCGTTGCCTGCAGAGAAGACGAGGCTGAAGCTGGAGAAGGAGCTTGGGATAAAGCTCACTTCTAGGGCGTCCGAATCAAAACCGTTCATTCCAAAGAAGAAGGACGAGGCTGTAACCTTATGGGATCTCGCGAAGAAAGAGCAGGATGACAAGGACGATCAGATCTGACCGGCAGCCTGAATTTATCCCGGGACTATGGGAACTAGAAGATCCGGATAAATCGACGAAGCAATAAGCAATACGATGACAAACGTGACAAAAAGGTACCTGCCTATATTTTTCTTCTTATCCCCTGTTTTTTCCCGGAGAATCATCGATAATGAAATCGCAATTAAAACCGCAATAAGCGGCGAGAAGATTTCCATAAACCCAGGCATCTTAAGTATGGGCGTATAGCTTAAAGGTGCAAGGCCAATGTGCATTGGCCCGAATTCAAGATAAGCGAACAACGCCAACAGCCATATCGCAACGAAGGCAAAGTGTCGCCCCTGGCTTTTCTTCTTAGCCAAATAGACAGCGCTTCCTATGACTACGTAGTAGAATAAACCTGTGTAGTTGGGCTGGTAAAGCTCCGATCCATAAAAGGCAGCAAGGCTAGAAAGGTTCGGCGGATGGAATGCGACTATAGGGTAGAACCAAAATCCTGAACCGTAAAGGTAAGGTATTGAGTTGTTGGGTCCGAGCGGAAGGTAGCCGCATTGGGTAACGTTGACCGAACCGAATTCCGGATTTCCGACTCCAAGGTTGTAGAAACTGTTGGTGAGTTTGAAAGTTATCAGCGGGTCTCCTGAAAAATAATAGTTGAGCGCCAAAAGAGCAACGGTCACCAGGGCAATGCCGCAAAATATCCAAGCGTACTTCGCGTTTAGCGTGTGTTTGCGATAAATGTAGAGCAGGTAAATCACAAGCGCAAAGAATGCAACCGCTCCTACGGGATCAACAAGGGGCGCAAGAGCAAACGAGATTCCGGAGAGCAGAAAGTATCTTCCGTTCCTCTTCCTTTCGCCATACAGCAGAAACAGCATGCCCAGCGCTATGAGGAATGCTACGCTCAAGCGCGGGTCTATGATCTGCGAGGAAATGTACACATTCGGGAATACCGAAAGCAAGATCGCCGCTATTGCCCCGGCGCGCTCATCGAGAAGTTCGCTGCCCATGTAAAAGGCCACGAGTATGAGGCCGATATAAGACGCATATTGCCACAAAATCGCGCTGACTGTACTTACGCCAAAAATATAGAACGACACTGCAGTCGGAATTATTTCGGCAAGCCGCACGCTAAATATGCAGTTGCTTTCGCGGAATGTGCCTGCAAGCATCTGCTTTGCAAAGAGCACATATGTGCTGCTGTCACCGGATATCGGAAGGGTCTCATTCACAGCGGCGTGGTAAGTCGATATCGTGGCGAAAGCCAGAACTAAGACGAGGACAAGTTTCGGAATGTTTATGTTTCTGCCATCCTCTTTTCCCAGTTTTATTTGTTTCTTACTTTGCATCCATTACTAAAAGGGTGCGGATGATTAAAAGGCTTTTTGCACTCTAAATATCATTATCAGGTTGAACCAATGGCGGTAGAACTTGGCCCGTTAGTCTCTCCAGTAAAGGAGCCGATCTCTTTTGACGAACTGTCCGGTAGGACGATTGCGATTGACGCATACAACACAATCTACCAGTTTCTGTCAATAATCAGAGGGCCCGACGGTACCCCCCTGAAAGACTCAAAAGGGGCTGTCACCAGCCACCTCTCAGGCCTATTCTACAGGACGATAAACCTTCTTGAGCACAAGATAACTCCAATCTTCATATTCGATGGCATTCCTCCTGCTCTGAAGCAAAGGACAATAGAGGCGAGGATGCGCAGGCGTGACGAAGCGATGAAGG
>CAZXIK010000029.1:0-10279 GCA_964640735.1 Microcaldota archaeon
TCTCCTACTCGCGCAAGGTCAACGACTAGTCACTTCGCCTCGCTCACTATCCGTATCACGTCATTGTCCTTAAGCACATAATCCTTTGCGACCTTCAGCTTTTTCTTAGCGTCCACGGCATAGAGCATATTTTCCGCGAGCTCGGTATGTATCCGCCCCGCCATGTCCACGGCCTTCGAGCCCTTAGGCACGAGCAGCGCGTCCGGCAGAACGTTCCCGAAGTGGTCCGCGTACCTGTTCTCGTCCTCCACCGGATAGACCACTATGTTTTGCAGCACGTCGAAGAATACCGCGTTGATCATGTTCTGCACTCCTGTCCCGCCGTTCCTCTTCATGAACCCTGCCATGAAGTCGAGCGCCCGCCTCTGCCCGCCGCTGGTCTCTTTCATTGTCTTGAACTCTCCGGATCCAGGAACGTACTCTATGACGCCGTTCTTGGCCGCCTTCCTGAGCGCGAGCTCAACAGCGCCGGAGCACCCGATCACCGTATGATCCGGAAGCATCTTCTTCAGCCTCTCAAGAGCGCCGTCTTCGCTCGCATCGAGCTTGTTCGCCGCAACGATGACGGGCTTGCTGATTTTCAACAGCGCATCGGCGAACCTGTAGGTATCGTCCCCGCTCCATGAAATCCGCGAAGTTCCGAGGCGGCTCTCCTCCGCTGCGCGCTTTATCTGTCCTGCGTTCATGTTGAATCCTGCGAGCACCTCCCTCAGCGCCTTGTCACCGTCGCTTCTCTTCGAGATCGGGCCGATGTGCTTGGCGATTATCCCGGCAAGCCAAAGGGCAATCTCTTTCCTTACTGCAGCAACCTCTTCTGCGGGATCGCATTTTTCGGAAGGGTTCCCCTGCATGTCCGTCTTTCCGCTGAGGTCCACTACCTGTATCAGGGCGTCGGCGCTTATCAGGTCGTTGAGGAACTGGTTGCCCATCCCCTTTCCGAGGTGCGCGTCAGGCACGAGTCCCGCGACATCGGTTATGTTCACAGGTATCTGCCGTGTCCCATTGGCGCACAACGAGTTCCTGGGCTTGCACTTCACCCCGAGCTCCTTCTCGACGCACTCCTTTGTTATGTATCCGACGCCGAAGTTCGGCTTTATTGTTGTGAAAGGGTAATCGGCGACCTCGGCATCGACCATGGTGAGCGCGGAGAATATCGTGCTCTTCCCCTTGTTCGGCGCCCCAATTATCCCGACGAGCATCGGCTCACTCGAAGAGCCTGACCCGTATTACCTTCTTCTTCTTGACCTCCCTGAGAAGGTGGTATATCACGATGAGAGCTATTATCGCAATCAGCCCGAACGTGAGCGCTTCGCTGGGCATGCCTATCAGGAAAGCGAACATGGAGACTATCGCAAATACAGGGAGGTACGGGTAGAGAGGCATCCTGTAGCTAGCGTAGGTGTTCGTCTTCCTGAAGTGCATCAGCGCGACGCAGGCGATGATGTACGAGAAGATGAGCCCGAAGTTGCTCACCGCCGCGATTATGAATATGTTGTTGAATAGAAGGGCAAGTATGGCCACAAAAGCGGAGAGCGCGACTCCGCCAACCGCGACATCCCTCTTCCTGTCGAAGCCCCTGAGGCTTCCGGGCAGCAGCCTGTCGGCGCTAATCTGGTATACGATCCTCGATGCGCTGAGCATGTAGGCGAGCGCGGCGGAGGTTGTCGCCACAAGCGCACCTATGTCCACGATCAGGGAGAGGAGAGGCGGCGCGTTCGCGCGCTGGAGGCCTACCGCAAGCGGGTCGGCGACTCCCGCATACGCGCCGGAAGGCGCGAGAAGCATCAGCGAGACCACCACGAGCGCGTATATTACTATGCTTATGAGCACCGAGCCGACTATGGCTTTCGTCGCTGACCTGCTCCCCCCCTCTATGCCAGAGATGAATGTCGTTATCGCCTGGAAGCCGGTGTACGCGAAGAATATGGCGATCGTAGAGTTGAAGAATGAGTTAAGGTTGAATGTGCCGCCGAGGAAAGTGCTCGGGTCAAGCGTGCCGGCCCTGCCGCCCGCGTAGAGCGCGAACCCTATGAAGGCAAGGAGTATCGCCATCTTTACCAGCACGAGCGCGAGGTCCGTGATTGCGGCCTTCCTTATCCCGAAGATGTTGATCGCGGCTATCGCGATGATCAGCAGGACCGCAAAGAATCCCGGAGCGATGCCTGCCGGAAGCCCGAGCAGAAATGAAAGATACGAACCGAAACCGAGCGCTATCGCAGCCGTGCCTGTAGCGTAGCTCGCGTAAAGCAGTATGCCTGTTATGAAAGCTATCTCGCTCCCGAACGCAGCGTAAGCGTACGAGTACGATGCGCCCTTCGCGCTGGGCATGATCGAGCTGAGCTCGCTCAGCACGAGCGCCATTATCAGCGAGACCAGGCCTACGAGTATGAATGCGAGGAGCGCAAAGTGCCCTGCCAGCGCGATAGCTGTCCCGCTCAGGACGAAGATTCCCGCGCCTATTATCGCTCCCAGCCCGACGGCCGTTGCGCTCACAATCCCTATTTTGCGCATGCCTTAATATCAACCCAGAGAATTAAAAAGATATCAAGCCGAATACGTCCAATGGAAAGGCTGCTCCTTATCATAGACATGCAGGAGGGCTTCAGGTACAAGAATGCAGAAAACATAATCCCAAACGTCATCAAGGCGGCCAAAAGCTTCGACGGCGGCGTCGCTTTCGCCCTCTTCCGTGACAGGAAGGGCTCGGAGTTTGACAGGAGGCTGCACTGGAGAAAATTCGAGAGCAAGGAAAACCGGAAGCTCCTGCGTGAGCTCTCGGCGATAAAAGCGAGAAGGTTCTGGCACTCAGGCTACACCGTGCTCAACAGCGCCCTGCTCGGCTTCATCAGAAGATCAGGAGTAAAGACGCTCTGCCTTGCGGGCGTTTATACCGATGTTTGCATCGCCAAGGCGGCGATGGACGCCTTCGATAGCGGCATCTCCGTGAAAATCCTCGGCGGCGCATGCGCTTCGCAGGACGGCAGCAGAAGCAATCTCTATTTAACTCTGAGGAGCGGGAAATCCCACACTCTTTAGAGGTGGGATGAAAGCGAAAGGCGAAATATTACATATGTATGGGTTCATATAATGTATGAGAATTATGCCAAAAGGTTACGATTCTTCGGAGACGAGCGTTCACTTTATGGGCTACCATTTCGTGTGGTGTCCGAAATACAGAAGGAAGGTGTTGGAAGGACAGGTTGCGAAACGCCTTCGGGAACTGATAAAGGAAAAGGCAGATGATATGGATTGCAGAATAATCTCGTTGAGCGTTCAGCCAGACCACGTTCATCTTTTCATAGAAGGCAATCCCATCCTTACTCCGAATCTTCTCATAGGCAGAATCAAAGGATACAGTTCCCACGAACTCCGAAAAGAGTTTGAAGAACTTAGGACACGCCTTCCTACGCTGTGGTCAAGGTCTTATTTCGTTTCAACACACGGACACATCTCTGATAGGACCATACAGAAATACATAGAAGAACAAAGGGGGATGCAATAGACAGGACATACAAGTTTAGGCTGTATCCGAACAAGGAAACAGAGAAGATGCTCAATACCCATAGATGGATTGCGAAGAACCTATGGAATGAACTCCTCGCCTATGTCAAGGAAACCTATGATAAGACAGGCAAATTCCCAACAAAGAACGAGTTGCAGTCACTCACAAAGAACAAGGGATTGTATTCACAGGCATCGCAGGAAATATCCCATCGTGTCCATTCCGCTATGGTGCGCTTCTTCAAGTTGAGGAAGCAGGGCAAAGAAGTCGGTTTCCCACGCTTCAGGAACATAGACAGAATGAAATCCATACACTACCCGCAGAGTGGTTTCTCAATCATAGGAAAGAAACTGAAGGTTGCGCCCTTCGGTGAAATCAATATGGTAATCCACAGGAAAATGGAAGGGAAGATAAAGACGCTCTCGCTGAAAAGAGAATCGTCAGGAAAATGGTTCGCCGTGTTTGTCGTGGAACAGGATGACATTACTTTCAAATCCAATGGCAAGGATGCCGTCGGAATGGATTTGGGACTAAAGACGTTTGCGACGTTATCAAATGGCACGAAGATAAACAACCCACGCCACATTGCGAAGTATGCTGAACGCCTTGCCTTCTACCAGAAGCGATTATCAAGGAAACAGAAGGGAAGCCACAACAGGTTCTGGTCAAAGAGGAAAGTCGCCAAGATTTATGAGAAAATCCTAAACACAAGGGCTGACTTTCTGCATAAGACATCGACGCAGTTGGTCAATTCCTATTCGCTCATCGCACTTGAGAAACTTCATTCACAGGATATGGCACGACAGAATTACGGGAAGCAAATCAACGATGCGGGTTGGAACTCCTTTGCGAATACGCTGACATACAAAGCTGGGAACGCTGGTTGTCAGGTCGTATTCGTGGATGCAAGGGGAACGACAAAGACCTGCCACGTCTGCGGAAACAGGCAGGAGATGCCCCTGAATGAGAGGACATACGACTGCATCGCTTGCGGTTCGGTGACCGACAGAGACATCAACGCAAGCATAAACATATTGCACAAAGCAACTACCGAGGGACAATCGGGAAGTAACGCTTGGGGAGATACCAATGGGTAAATCATTGAGCCAAGAAGCCCACACCCTTCAGGGGTGGGAGTGTGTCACATAGCCTAAGGCGTATTATAGGCAGGCACAACGTACTGAGTTGAACGTGCGGGGGTGGCAGAGCTTGGTCAAATGCGACAGGTTCAGGGCCTGTTACCCTAGTGGTTGCGTGAGTTCAAATCTCATCCCCCGCATCCTGCCGATACCGAAAGCCCCTTTAATATAGGGTATATATATGTATAAGAGGAGCCGAAATGCCTGAATCTAGGAGAAGGAAAACTACCCCCGAGAAGCAAGAAGCGAAAAATGAGGCAGGCCCTCCAGTCCCGAAGCTCTGGGAGGAGATGAGCCCTGATGGGAAGCGGGAGTCCATATTCAAGCAGATGGAGGAGATCGGCGAGGAGCTGAGAGACAGGAAGGGAAGGCAGAAGAGAGCCGCCGCGGACATGAAGTGATCCCTCCCGGCCAGGACAAGCTGTTTGTAAAGCAAAATGGAAATGATAGAATGGTCAAGCTGCCGAACATCTACCACAGCAAGAACCTCAAGCTGTACGCCATAATCCCGCTGGCCCTGATGCTTATCGGCATATACCTGTCGACGCAGATCGTGCTCGACACGTCGCTGAGGGGCGGAGTGAGCATAATAATCCAGACGAACTCCACGCTTAGCCAGTCGGTGCTCGCCGGCCGGATAACCTCGACGCTGAACGTGCAGGCGCCGTCGATAGCAGCGAGCCCAGGGGGCCTGCAGATAACGCTTCCGATCAACCAGAGCCTGGCGAACGCCGACGCCTTCCTCATCCAGTTCTACTCGAGCAAGTCGAACTACTCGAGCTACCTGGTCAACGCTACTTCGTTCGGGATAGCGTACCAGCGCAACATGAGCAACGCCACGGCGCTGCGCCAGCTCCAGGCGGCTAACGCCGGGATAAACGCATCCCTCAAAAAGATGCAGGGCGCTCTGCAGAGCGAGCTGGATGCGCTGCAGCCTTTCGGCGCGGGCGGCAGGGCCGACACAAACGACCCGATCCTGCTGCAGCAGGTTGCCCAGTCTGCGTACTCAGCGGCAAGCGGAAAGTACCAGAACGGCACGATAGCAGGGCTCCGAACGATCATCCCATTCACCTCGTACTCCTACCAGCAGGTGACTCCGACTCTCGGGCAGTTCTTCCTGCAGGAGCTGACCAACACGATAATCTTCGCATTCATACTCGTGTTCATAGTGGTGCTGGTCATCTTCAGGTCGCCGATACCGTCACTCGCCGTGGTCTTCGGGGCGGCAAACGACATCGTGATAGCTCTAGGGGCGATGGGGCTGTTCAAGATTCCGCTCGGCATCGCTAGCGTCGCCGGGCTCCTCATGCTCATAGGCTATGCGATCGACACCGACGTGCTCGCCGCGATAAGGATACTGAAGAGGGGCGAGGGCTCCGCTGAGGACAGGGCCTACCACGCGATGACTACAGGAGTGACGATGACCGTGACCGCCATCGTCTCGTTCTCTGTGCTGTTCATCGTCTCGGTCATCGAATACGTCCCGACGTACTACGAGATATCGGGCGTCGTGCTGCTTGGCCTGATCGGCGACCTCATGACCACGTGGCTGGGCAACGCGCCGATGATACTCCTCTACAAGAAAAGCAAGGAGAGGCTTCCATGATGGTCGACTATCTCAGGGACTTCAGGATTCTCTTCCTGGTTCTGCTGATAGCCCTGCTCGCGGTCCTCGACGCTCTCTACGGAGGGCCAAACGTGCTCCACCTCGGGGTCGAATTCATAGGCGGCACGCAGATACCTGTGCAGCTGGAGCACAGCGTCGATCCCGGGACGATGAGCAACCTGATCCAGATCCTTCAGGAGCGCCTCTCGACATTCGGCCTCAAGCAGATCACCGTCGAGGGGGTCGGAGGCTCGGAGGTTTTTGTCACGATACCTTCGGTCTCGCAGTCCGAGGTGCAGAGCACCCTCTCGGTCATCCAGAGCCAGGGGGTCTTCCAGGGGATAGTTAACGGGAAGGAGGCGCTGAACGGCTCCGGGCTGCTGAGCGGCAGCATAGGGGCGGCGCAGCCTGTGGTCGCTGGGCAGAACGTCTCGTGGGCGGTCAGCTTCTTCATAACGCAGCAGGCTGCGAGCAGGTTCTCGAAAGCCGTATTCGGGCAGGCGAACCAGCCGCTATACATGTTCCTCGACAGGCCGAACGGCACGATAGTCCTGCTGAACTCCTCGCTTCTCAGGTCCGCCACGCTGGGCGCGAACCAGAGCCTCCAGATACAGGCGCTTCGCAATGCGGCGGCTTTCGGCAACCAGACGATTCAGATAGAGCTCTACAACCCCGACCTGAGCAACTTCGCGTCGGTATACGCTTTCCTCTCGGCCAACAGGGGCAGGTACGCCAAGATACTGCTCCCGAGGAGCCTGCCGCAGGGCATTGCCGCGAACATCTCGGCGATGAACTACTCGCTCGCCTACGATACGGTGCAGAACATGACTCCGGTCTTCACGGCCGGCGGAACTGCCGCGGCCGAGAGCCTCATAGTGAGCAACTGGCCGGCGATAGGCCTGCTTTCCGCCCCGGCCCTGAGCCCAAGCATAACGAACGGCTCGATAGGCCAGAGCTACGAGATAAGCGGTTCTGCCCCGCCGGGCCTTTCGCTCCAGGCGAAGACGAGCTTCGCGAAGAACCAGTCCACCCAGATCGCCAGCATACTCAGGGGAGGCGCGCTGCCGGTCCAGGTGATCGTTGGCATACCTACCACTATACCTCCGACTCTCGGCTCCTACTTCGAGCTCATCAGCGTCATAGCGTTGCTGCTCGCGATATTCACAGTCTCAGCGACGGTGGCGATAAGGTACAGGAAGCTCTTCCTTGTCGTCCCGATAGTCTTCACAACGCTGGCCGAGGGCTTCATCATCCTCTCTATAATAGGGCTCATCGGGACCATAGACCTTGCGGCGGTCGCGGGGATGATCGCGGTGATCGGGACGGGGGTCGACGCCCAGATAATCATAACCGACGAGATACTCGCGGGATCGAGCGAGCACGGAATAAGGCAGAAGATGAGCAGCGCATTCTACATAATCTGGGCGGATGCAGGCCTGCTTGTGACCGCGATGTTCCCGCTCCTCATCTCCACAACGCTCATCTCGATAATAGGCTTCGCCGAGTCGACGATATTGGGAGTTCTTTTCGGTGCGTTTGTCACGAGGCCCGCCTACGGAGCTATACTGAGCAAGCACTACTCCAAGTAATTATACAATATATTGAACGATAGTATTATATAATGAACGAGCGTATAATATACTATGTTATTGAGTACTTGGAGAAAGTTCAAAGGTTGGGCTGTCCTGGAGTTTTTTTTAGAACATGATGTAGATATTCATTTAAAGGGTCTGGCAAGGAGGTTGAGAATAAGTCCGGGCACTGCGGAGTTATATCTCAAGCTCTATGAAAATGAAGGTATCCTGCAGAATGAAAGGGTAGGAAACGTGTTTCTGTATCGGCTAAATGCAAACTTCACAACAATGGAACTTAAACGTGCTTATGCGATACTTAAGTTCGGGAAATACTTTTCAGGCTTCTTGAAAAATAATGTTAACATTGCGTCTTTTGTGCTATACGGAAGTTACGCTGAAGGAAGCTATGACACCAACAGCGATTTGGACCTGTTAGTAATCTCGCAAAACAAGGATCTGGATACATCGTATTTAAAAAAATTAGAAACAGATGTGGGAAAGGAAGTAAAGATTGAGGTATTTTCCCCAGGAGAATGGCGTGCAATGGAAAGAAGGCAGAACAATTTCTACAATTCCGTTATAAAGAGCAGCGTGCTGCTCCACGGGGCGCGAATATGAAGGAATCCGAACTCATCGATAAGGGTTTGATTAGAAAGGAAAAAGCAAAAAGAGAAGAAATAGCAGGCTCGTTAGAACTTGCAAAGCATTTTGTGCAGCGTGCAAAAGGGAATATGGCGGTGCATTTCTATGACATAGCATTTCTGCTCGCGTATACTTCCATGTTCCATGCGGCAAGGGCTTTGCTGTTCCTGGCAGGATACAAAGAGCGGAGTCACTTCGCTCTTATAGCTGTCTTGAAAGATAAGTATAAGAATAACGAAGAGCTGGTTCCGCTGCTAGAGATTCTCGATTCCTACAGAACTTCTAGACACTCGATACAGTATGGTGGCGGCACCAGTTCCAAATCAGATGCCTCAGAGGCAATAAAAGATTCCGAAAGGCTCATCGCCATTACAAATCGGATAATAAATAGAGCCATCAAATAACGTGTTCCAATGAAGCACTGCCCCATATGCAACAATTCCAGCGCAGACAGGAGATTCTTCGGCGAGTTCTGCGAGGACTGCGCGGCGAAGAAGCTCAGGAGCAGAATCCCAAGCGTCGTGGAGATGGTCAGGTGCAGGGACTGCGGCAGGATAAAGTCCGCAGGCGTATTCGCGGAGGAGAGCATGGAGAGCCTCGAGCGCATGCTCAAGCCGAGCTTCAAGCCGTTCGATGTAAAGCTTGTGCACCTCAGCAACGGGATCGCAAGGATAAGGGTGGAGGACGCGAGGCAGGAGGGCCTGGAGATAGAGCACAATGCGCACATCAAGCTTCATAGCCTGCTCTGCGACAGCTGCGCAAGGAGGCGCGCGGGATACTACGAGGCGGTGCTCCAGTTCAGGGGGGAGCAGGGCAAGGTCGGAAGGATTGCGCTAGCGCTGCAGAGATACCTGGAAAAGAACGGCGCTTTCGTCACGAAGGCCGAGCGGAAGGAGCACGGGGTTGACGTGTACGCGAGCGACAAGAAGGTGGCGATGTCGTTCATCGCAGTGCGCCACCTGAAGTTCAAGGCATCGTTCGAGCTTCACGGCGAGAAGCGCGGAAAGAGGCTCTACAGGAACACCTACTTCATCACCCTGTGAACCTCCGGAAGGCAGTTATCCTCGGAAACGAGCCTAGCTTATTAAATGTTCCATGCCATCTTATAGCCAGCTGGAGACCAGGATGGAGACCAGGAAGTGCACTTGATGGCTGACAGGCGCGAGAAAAGCTCAAAATCCGACGCACGCGGAAAGCCCATTCCCGCGAAGGGGCAGTCGGCGACGGAGTTCCTGACCACATACGGCTGGGCCATCGCCCTTCTCGGCGTGATACTCGCCGCTCTGTTCGCTGCCGGGTTCTTCAATTCCGCGAACTATGCGGCTCAGGAATGCGTGATAACATCCGGCTTCACCTGCCTCGGCTTCGGAATGGCGGAGAACGGCCTGCTGTCGGTCAACATCCAGTCGGCGCTAAGCCAGCCGGTGAACATCACCGCGCTGGGCTGCAACCAGAACGGCACCGCAGTCAACATGCAGGCGCCCTACAATCCGCCCACCAACCAGATATTCCTGCCTGTGGGCGCGAACTACACCTTCTCCGTCCAGTGCTATCTCAACGGCAACCTGCTAGTGAACACCCAGAAGACCAGCCTGTTCGCAGGCAGCATCATCATAAACTACACCAACCAGGTCTCCCAGCTCCCCGGTACCGTGCTCGCCGTGCTCGCGGTCAAGCCAATCGGCATCGGGAAGATAGTTTCAACCACAACATCCACAACCTCGACCTCCACCTCCACTACCACCTCCACCACCTCCACCACCTCCACCAGCACCTCCACCACCATTCCAGCCCTCACGCTCGTGAACAAATGGGT
>CAZXIK010000030.1:0-9991 GCA_964640735.1 Microcaldota archaeon
GCTCAGCAGCAACTCGCCGTTTCTCCCGATATGGGCGGAGGTCTCGGCCGCGGTACCACTCAAATGATTATAAATTATGCAGTCTCATAAGTATTCACATGTTTGACGCTCTTGGATGATCGCATGAAAAAGGAAATATTAATCGCTGGTCTCGGCTGGATAGCCGCAGGAATAGTCTCCATAGCGACTTGGGCGCTGGTATTCGCAAGAGTAATCTGCAACTGCCTCAACATACCAATTGGCACGCAGGTCATGAGCATATACGTGCTGTGCGCCTGCAGCAACCCAATAGGGCTCGTCTACATAGGTTTGTTCGTCATAGCCATAGGAATAATCATACTCAGGTACAACAAAAATCTGGAGAATGCGATGTCTGTCTATGAGAAGCCAGCAAGGAAAGGAAGGGGTCGCCGATAGAGTTCGCATTCCTAAAACGGAAATCTTATAGCGGAAATCGATGAGCGGCGGGCTTCTGGAACTTTGGGATTACACTGTCACGCCCTCAATAGAGAGCCTGTCTGCAAGCGGTGTTTTTGATAGCAGCGACCTGAAATCTTCGAACGAAGACACCGGAATCAGGAAGCTCTGCGAAGCAAGCGGGGCTCCGAGAAAATCCAACCTATAGCCGTTAGGGTGCGCCTTGACAGTCACCCTCTTTACCATGCCGAAAGGCATTACAGAGATCTCGTGCAGAACAAGTTCGGGCAGCCCCATGCCGACTATCTTCTCAGCTTCAGGGTCGTGATAGTTGACCGCGATGTTCTTGTAATCCCTGCTCGCTATTGCCGCCCATGTTTTCATGAAGAGCGGGTCTGATTTCTTCCATATGAAGGGAAACCTGAGGATCGCTGATATAATGTCAACCAATAAGTTTCGCTCCTCCCAATCTGCGCTGACGCACAGCATCCTGCTTGAGGTGAAGACGAGATGATGAAGCACATAGCTCTTGCTAGAGGCAGAATAGAGGAAGGTACCTGTTACTTTCTCGCCTTGCATGGGAAGGTTATGAGAAGTGAATGCTCTTAAATAATGTTTGTTTCCTGGACTTTCCCTTGCCTATTCCGAACAACATGGCAAAGAGCGGGAGGGACAGTAAACCTGGCGAGAATACCGCCGAGCCAACCGGAACGAAAGCCATGAGCGAGGCAAGAAGCAAGGTCATCCCGTTAATCTGCCCGGAAATTATTTAGCCGCAGCGCAAGCGGACGACAGCGCTGTTAGCCAACACACGGAGCAATGTTTAAATAAGACAAAATCGAAGCCATATCTGGTGAAACCGATGGGGAAGACGAAGGCAAAGGGGGGGACGAAAGCCGCGCCTGAAGATTTCTTCATAGGCAATGCCTCTACCTCTATGGTAAAGGATGCCCTGCGGGACCACAAACCTTTCATACTGCCTCCCGATTACGTATTGAGCTTCAATGATGGCGAAAAGTTCGGGGTAAACGCGGCTGCTGTGGCCGCGCACATAAAGGGAGACATACTCCTGAACATCTGTTCACCAGGGCTAAAAAGGCAGGCAAGGGAAGACGGTGAGATGGAATTTTTTGATTTTAATGATTATCTGCAGCAAAATGGAAACATGAATTCGGAAGGGAAAGTCGAGATATCAGAAAATAGTTTCCTAATGTTCACTGCGGAGAAGATAGACGCGCTTGTGCTCTACGAGCTCTTGAACGTGGCCCACTCAGAAGCTTTGAACAAAAAACTAGTCGTCAACAGGCTTGGTTCTGACGAGGACGATTGGGACTAGAAAAGGGATGGAATGAAAAGGCCCCTTTATTTGCTCAAAATAGGAGGCAGCATAATAACTGACATCAGGGTGCCAAAAAAGGCAAAAGTCAGTGCCATAAGGGGCGTACTGATGCAGATCAAAAACGCAAAGAAAAAGAAAAACTTTGATCTTATAATCGGCCATGGGAGCGGATCCTTTGCGCACATAACCGCAAAGAAATACAGAGTCCATGAGGGCTTGATAAACAAAAATAGCAGGAAGGGTGCTGCGATAACGCATATGGTTGCGCACGAGCTTAACACCATATTAGTGAACGAGGCCCATAAGATCGGATTGGATGCCTTCCCATTCCACCCTTCGAGCTTTGGGTTCTGGGAAGGCGAGAGAGCCAAAAGCGGGATTGTCGAACATATGGAAGAGGCACTGAAAAATGGCTTCATTCCTGTAGCTTATGGGGATGTCGTGATGAATGCAAGAAAAGGGGTATCGATAGCTTCAACTGAAGATGTGTTCGAGTTCATAGCTGAAAGGCTGAAACCCCAAAAAATAATACTGGCTACTGATGTGGATGGGGTTTATGATAAGGATCCTAAGAGACACGAAGATGCCAGACTTGTTAAATTAATAGACAGCAGGAACATTAAAAAAGTTCTTGGAGGCGCTGGAGGATCTACAAAGGTAGATGTCACCGGCGGCATGAGAACAAAACTGGAGCTGCTTTATAGAATTGCGAAGAGAATGCACGGAGAGGGGGCGATAGTAAATGGGCTGAGAAAAGGCTATGTTGAGAAGCTCCTTTTAGGAAAAGACCAGGTACGGCATACAGAAGTGAAGCCTTAGCTTTTCATCTGGGACATTACGCCTTCGTTCACAGTTCTTAGTTTTTCCACAGAAAAGCCCGCATCTTTTAATTGCCTTGAAATTCTCCCGTTGTTTTCAACATCGCAGAGCACCACAGCAAGACCGCCCCCGCCTCCGCCGCTGAGCTTAGCTCCATATGCGCCATGGTCAATGGCTATCTTCACGGCCTCCCTGATTCCGTTGGGATTGACTTTGCTGCTCGCAACTCCTAGCTCATCCAAGAGTTCCTGATTTTTGGTCATGAAGCCGCCTAGCTTCTTCACGTCTTTGTTTTTCAACGCCAGTATACCTCCATTGGTACACTGCTCTATTTCATCGAGCGCTCTTTCTGTTTCTTCTTTTTTAGTCCTGTATCGTTCCGCCACAGCTGCAACCGTTTCTGAAGTCGGCGGCTTGGGTCCTGTGTTGACCGCGAGAAGATTCAGCGGCAAATTTACATCGATTTTCTCGTAGCCATATTTTCTGCTGTAGGAAACAACGCCTCCCAATACGGAAGGACCCGAATCTATTCTTCCAGCGCCTTCTGATTTGTGGGCGACACGCTCTCCATTGACTACCAAATCGATCATTTGGTCGCGCTTGAGTCTTTCGTACCTCGCGAGCCCTCCTGCCAAGGCAGCTATGCACACATTGCTACTCCCCCATCCCTGCCTTATAGGGACATCTGAATGAATGCGCACGCTGCTTCCTGCGACAGAATTTTGATTCAGCTGATATATTTCTGAAACCACAGTCAGAAGAGGCGCGATATGCTCATTCACTCCTAATTTTTCAGCGAGATAGCGCGAGTAAGTCTCAATACCGGAACGGGGCTCGAGATTTCTCGCACGGAATTTAATGTGCACTTCTTTAAGGATCTTCGCCGAGAATCTCTGATTTAGTTGACCGTAATCTTCCAAAGTTATTTTAACATGGTCCGGGTCTTCTGCAGCAGTTACCTGCGCTGTTGCAAAAAGAGAGACTGCTGCGGCTAGGCATTTCTTCCCGTATATGACAGCGTGCTCACCGAAAAGCTTCACGTTTGCAGGAGCTTTTATAGCGAAGTCCATTATTCACCTGTGTGGCAAGGCTAGAAGCGCAAACGGGGATGGGCTATTGGCGCAAGCCTCTCCGCGTTTATCAGGCTCGATCTTTCTCCCAGGGGCCTCGGTCCGCCACCCGCCTTCGATTCGATTATCTCCAAGAATTTGATGTGCTTAACCAAGAGCTTCTTTATCAATGACTTGTACTTATCAGTTGTGATTATGTGAGCGTTTGGGCCTGCATCGAATGTGTATGCTGCTATGTTTTCCCCGTGGTGGCGATTAACATCTTGGACGACTTGGATCATGTTCCATGACTCATCCGTCAGGTATCTTATCGGAGGCCACGAATCAAACATTGTTGCATGCATGCTGTTGCTATCCCTCATGATGAGCTCCGCAAGCAGATGGAAATCCTTGCGTTTCACTGCATACGCTAGTCTCTTTATATTTGATTCTGCGAATGCGGGTCTGGCCCTATACAGCGCGCTGGTATTTACGGTTCTTTCATGGCCTTCATTCGTTGAGACTTTCTTCTTTAGTTTTGACACCACACAGATCAGATCGATCAGCTCTGGCCAGTGGGAAGGTTTCGCAATTTGCACGGCATAGGAGTCAGAGCCATTCTTAAGTTTTCCCATTCTCCATTTGACTATCCCTCCAAACACGCTTCTTGCCGCGCTGCCACTTCCCTCTCTCGCAACAATTGAAAGCCGCTTCCGGCTAAGTTTTAGACCCAGCGCCCTGGAGGCTACAAAAGCTAGTGTCGCGCTGCCTGAAGCACTTGAGGCTATTCCCGCAGATTTAGGGAATGAATTATATGACACGACCAATGCCTTTTCTTTTGCATCTGCCATCTTCCTGAGCCTTTCGAGTATTTCGCTGGCACCTTTTGGATGCTCATCTTTTCTTCCGTCTATGTAAAATGTGTCCTTTTTGAGCTTCTCCGAAAAAATCACGCTGGTGACTGTGAAAATTCTGCTCCCCTTTCCCCCTAGCGTCATGCTGACTGAGGAATTGTTGGGCAGGTTTCTTGCATGCCCTTTGCGCATCCCCCAGTACTTGATGAATGCTATGTTAGGGCTGCCCATTCCGGTATACACTTTCCCGAGCAAAGTATCAGCTAACCATGCCGATTTGCTTGTTTTAAACTTTCCCGATTGGCACGTTTAGTAGAGAATAATTATATAGCTTTAAGAGCAATATTCTGCGTGCATTTTTATGAGCAAAATAAAAGATGAGTCCTTAGCCGGGCAGGGAAGGAAAAAAATCGAATGGGCTGAGTCCAGGATGCCTGTCCTGATGAAGCTGAGGGAAATCCATTCGAAGAAGCGGACCCTCAAGGGCATGCGCGTTTCTGGTTGTCTCCACGTGACAAAGGAAACGGCAGTTCTGATTGAGACCATCAAGGCCTGCGGAGCGGAAGTGGCATGGTCGGGGTGCAACCCTCTCTCTACGCAGGACGACATTGCGGCAGCGTTGGACGCAGACGGGATTGATATTTATGCCTGGCACGGGCTTACGGACAAGGAGTACTACTGGAGCATAGAACAGGCCCTTAAAATCAATCCGGATATCACCCTTGATGACGGGGCTGATCTCGTATTTACGATACACCAGAAACATCCGGAGTATCTCAAGGGAGTGATAGGGGGAACTGAAGAGACGACAACAGGAGTGCATAGGCTCAGAGCCATGGCAAAAGATGGAAAGCTAAAGTATCCCATCTTCGCTGTAAATGATGCTGAGACCAAATCAGACTTCGATAATGTCCACGGGACAGGACAGAGCGCGCTGGATGGAATTCTGAGGGCAACTAACGTCTTGATTGCCGGGAAGAATGTGGTTGTGGCTGGCTACGGGCATTGCGGAAGGGGAATCGCCACGAGAGCGAAGGGGCTGGGGGCGAATGTGATCGTAACTGAAATTGACCCGATAGCTGCGCTGAAGGCGCGGCTCGACGGTTTCAGTGTGATGACTATGGACGATGCGGCGAAGATCGGAGATATATTTGTGACTGCGACAGGCATGAAAGACGTTATAATCGGCAGGCATCTTGAAAGCATGAAGAACGGGGCGATAGTATCGAATGCCGGGCACTTCAACGTCGAGGTCGATGTTGCAGCGGTGGAAAAAATCGCTAAAAGCCATAGGCAGATAAGAAAAGACAATGAAGAATTCGTGCTCAAGAATGGAAACAAGGTATATGTTCTTGCTGAAGGCAGGCTGGTCAATCTTGCTGCGGCTGAGGGGCATCCAAGCGAAGTCATGGACATGAGTTTCGCAAACCAGCTAATGTCAGTTATAAAGATTGCGAAGGATGGCAAAAAGATGAAGCCCGGTGTCTATGACATAACACTTGAACAGGACCAGGAGGTCGCTAGACTAAAGCTTGACAGCATGGGGATAGAGATAGACAAACTTACACCGGAACAGGAGAAATACATGAACAGTTGGAGCGAGGGAACATAGATGGCAAAGCTCAGGGGAAATGGGATTCTGGGACCTGACGTCAAGGACCTGAGGCTCGTGAAGAGCATGAGCGTCAAGGGTCTGATTTCTAGCATGAAGAAAATAGGCGGGTTCTCGGCACAGCACATGGTGGACGGCATCGATATACTGGACAGGATGTTCAAGGACAAGCTCAGCTACAACTTCCTCTCCTTTCCTGCTGACATCGTCTCGACGGGTCTGCGCGGCGTGCTGGCACAGTCGGTGAAACACTTTGATGCGATAATAACCACCGGCGGCACTATGGACCATGATCTCGCCAGAGCTTATGGGGGAAGGTACAGCCTTGGCCGCTTTGAGGCGGACGACTCGAAGCTGCACCGGCTTGGTGTGTACAGGCTTGGCAACATATTCATAGAGCACAAAGAGTACGGACTCGCTTTAGAGAACTACTTCAACGAGATAATGGACGACATTTACAAGTCAAAGGACCATAAGACGGAGTACAGCGCATCGGAGCTGATTTGGGAGTTTGGAAAGCGCATGACTGACAGCGGCTCGATTATAAGGCAGGCGTACCTGAACAATGTCCCGATATTCTGTCCTGGCATACTTGACGGCGCCTTCGGGACCCAATTGACCATCTACTCCCAAACCCACAACTTCAAGCTCAACCTGCTCGATGACGAGCTGAAGCTCAGCAACATATCATTTGACCACAAGAAGACTGGCGCCTTAATGATAGGGGGCGGGATAAGCAAACACCATGTCATATGGTGGAACCAGTTCAGGGGCGGGCTGGATTATGCAGTTTACATAACCACAGCGACGCAATACGATGGCAGCCTTTCCGGAGCCCGACTCACGGAAGCTGTTTCTTGGGGCAAGATAAAGGAAAAAGCAAAGTATGTGACAATTGACGGCGACGCCACGATAATACTGCCTGTAATGCTTGCCGCCCTGGACATAACATAACAGATATTCAAATCTGAATATTAATGACAGAAAAGGTTTTATACCGTCGGTGCGAAGGGATACTGAATTTGGATTGCTATTTGTGGTAACATGAAATACCTAATTACTGCCGAGAGCGTGACCGAAGGGCATCCTGACAAAGTTGCAGACATGATTTCTGACTCAGTGCTTGATGCGATAATCGCAAAGGATTCAGATGCTCATGTAGACTGCGAAACGCTGATAATGCAAGGGACAGTCGTAATCACAGGGCAGATAACAACGAGCGCATACGTCAATATACCGGATGTGGCAAGAAGCACGCTGAGGGAGATAGGCCTCGACAATGCGAAGGACGGACTAGACTGGGATACGTGCGGGGTGATAACGTCCATTGAGGAGCAATCGCCAGACATAGCGGTTGGAGTGGATGAAAGCAGGGGATTGGACATTGGAGCAGGGGACCAGGGTTTCGTTTTCGGATATGCATGCACTGAGACCCCGGAGCTTATGCCGCTTCCGACAATGCTTGCGCACAAGCTGGTCAGGAGGCTGACAGAATGCAGAAAGGGTGGGGTAATACCTTACCTTAGACCTGATGGGAAATCGCAGGTCAGCGTAGAATACGTAAAAGGAAAGCCAAAAAGAGTCGATACTGTAGTGATAGCAGCGCAGCACAGCAATAGTTCGACCATAGAGCAGGTGAGGAAGGACGTAACAGAGAAGGTGATAAGGCAGGTCATTCCCAGGAACCTGCTTGACAAGAATACGAAATTCATAATCAACGGGACCGGAAGGTTCATAATCGGCGGAACGCTGGCTGATTCCGGATTGACTGGAAGAAAAACAGTGGTCGATGCTTATGGGAGCATCGGAAAATCAGGAGGAGGGTGCTTCAGCGGCAAGGATCCCACAAAGGTCGATAGGTCTGGGGCCTATTTCGCTAGATACATCGCAAAAAACATAGTAGCTTCAGGGCTTGCCGAAAGGTGCGAAATACAGATAGCATATGCGATAGGGGTTGCGAAGCCTGTCTCTTTTTACGTCAACACCCTTGGCACAGGAAAAATAAGCGACGATAAGATTGCCGCATTGGTCGAGAAGCATTTTGATATGCGCCCTGGCGCCATGATCAGGCATCTTGATCTGAGGAGACCGATCTTCAGGAAAACAGCCGCTTACGGCCACTTTGGAAGAAACGAGCCTGCCTTCAACTGGGAGAGGACTGACAAAGCAGACCTGCTCAGAAAAGAAGCAGGAGCAAGGAAAAAATAAGGAAGGAAATTCCGGACGGCTTCATCTAAGCAATTCTTGCTGGATTTTCAGTGCTTGTCGTGGAGCTCGGAGGCGCCCACCTTCTATCAACGTACATGGGCGATAGTTTGCACAGCTGGACAAGCTCGATATCAGTCATACTTGCCTCTCTCAATAGGGTATTTTGTCGGTGGCGTATTTGCGGACAGGAACCCGCTCAACAGCTATGTGGCCAGCATGCTAGCAAGCTGAGAAAACAGGAAATCAGGAGAGGGTTATCTCTATCTGCACCGCATCAGGAACAGGAATTCGCATTATCTGCCTAAGCGCCTGGTCGCTTCCCTCTATCTCCACGAGCCACTTGTGTATTCTCATCTCCCAGTGGTCCCATGTGTGCGAACCGTCTCCGCATGGAGTCTTCCTTGTAGGAATTATCATGCGCCTTGTCGGGAGGGGAATCGGGCCCTTGCTCTTAACGCCGAGCCCTTTCGCTATGTCGATGATTTGTTTTGCAATGTCACGCGAGGCTTTCGCCGTCCTGCTGATGAGTTTGATCCTCGCTGTCGGCATTCGCTAACCCTGCTTCTTGACGATGTCAAGAACCACTCCGGCTGCTACGGTCTGTCCCATGTCCCTTATGGCAAATCTGCCCAGCGCCTTGAAATCGCTGAACTTCTCAACGACTATTGGCCTGCTCGGCTTTATCTTGACAAGCGCGATGTCCCCCGTCTTTATGAACTCGGGGTTCTTCTGGGCTGTCTGACCGGTCTTTGGATCTTTCTTCTCCGTTATCTCGGTAATCGTGCATGCGACCTGCGCCGTGTGAATGTGGAACACCGGAGAGTATCCCGGAGCTATGGCGGTAGGATGGTTTATAACCACAATCTGCGCCGTGAACTCATCTACGACCGAAGGCGGGTTGTTCGCAAGCCCGATAACATCTCCTCTCTTTATGTCCTTCTTGTCAACACCCTTGATGTTGAATCCCACATTGTCTCCCGGCTCGGCCTTCTGAAGCTGCTGGTGGTGCATCTCTATGCTCTTCACATCTGTCTTGACGCCGCTCGGCATTATTATAATCTGGTCTCCGGGCTTCATCACTCCCGTCTCGACTCTTCCTACGGGGACAGTTCCGAAACCTGATATGCTGTAAACATCCTGGATAGGGAGCCTTAGCGGCTTTCCTGTCTCCTTCTGGGGCAGCGAGAATGTGTCAAGGGAGCCAAGCAATGTCGGCCCGTTGTACCAAGACAACTTGTCTGACTTCTCCTTTACGTTGTCTCCCTGAAGGGCAGAGTAGGGAATGAAGAGCACTTTGCTCACATCGTATCCTATCGCCTTAAGGAAATTCGATATCGACGCTTTTGTTTCCTCAAACTTCTTCGCATCGTAGCCTACAGCATCCATCTTGTTTACCGCGACCACAAGCTGGTTGATTCCGAGGATCTTGGCTAGCTGCGCATGCTCTCTTGTCTGCGTCTGCACGCCTTCCTGCGCAGAGCACACGAGAACCGCTGCGTCGGCCTGGCTCGCCCCTGTGATCATGTTCTTGACGAAGTCCCTGTGGCCTGGCGCATCTATGATCGTGAAGTAGTACTTAGGGGTCTGGAAGTCCTTGTGCGCTATATCTATCGTGACTCCTCTCTCCCTCTCTTCCTTGAGCTGGTCCATGACGAAGGCAAACTCGAATGTTGCTTTGCCCAGGGCCTTTGCC
>CAZXIK010000031.1:0-9947 GCA_964640735.1 Microcaldota archaeon
GTCATCCACAGTGCAATTATGAAGAACTGCCCCGTGCCCTACTTGCACATCGTTTCCAACAACACATTTTTCATTCTCTCTTGCGTGCATTACTGCATTTTCCTGTACAGAGGTTCTGTTTCCAATAACTATTGATCCATAATCACCTCTGATTACCGCCCCGGCGCCTATGAAGCAGCCTTCGCCGATTGTAACATCGCCTATTATTGTTGCCTGCGGATGAACGTACGAGCTCTTCCCTATCTTCGGCTTTTTGTTTTCGAATTTGTATACCGGCAAAATAAACCCGAGAAAAGTTAGCTTCCGGCTTATTTATAGTTTTCCGCTAGAAACGACGGATGCAAAATACAGAACCTTATTATAATTCTCTCGATAAAATCATACTCATGATGCAGATCAGCGAGCTCAAGGGTTCTATTCCTAACGAACTGCTTGAGGACGTAGCAAAGCGCGGTATAAAGAACCTCACCCCGCCCCAGGAGCTTGCGGTGAAGCACGGGTTGCTAAAGGGCACAAATCTCGTAATTGCATCGCCGACCGCTAGCGGCAAGACATTCATCGCTGAAATGGCGATAATGAAGTGCGTGATGTGGGACAGGAAGAAAGCGGTGTACGTGGCTCCTATGCGTGCGCTCGTAAGCGAAAAGTTCGAGGAATTCAAGGCATCATACCCTTTTCTGAAAATAGCCATGTCGATCGGCGATCTTGATTCGCTCGACAAGTGGCTCGCAGAGTACGACATCGTATTCGTTTCTACCGAGAAGCTCGACAGCCTGATAAGGCACGGCCTCTCATGGCTTGATGATGTCGGATGCGTGATAGTGGACGAGGTCCACATGCTTGATGATCCCGGACGTGGTCCCACATTGGAGATACTCATGACCAAGCTCCGCAGGCTCTGCAAGAGCGCTCAGCTCCTGGCCCTGAGCGCGACCATAGGCAACGCCAACGAAATCGCAGAGTGGCTCGGTGCTAATCTTGTAGAAAGCGACTACAGGCCCATCAAGCTTGAGAAGGGAGTGGCGTTCAGCAGCAAGGTATACTATCTGGAAGGCGAGGAAGACCTCGCAGGAAACAGTGCGCTAATCGAAACGCGCATAGTTCAGGACACGCTCGCAAGGAAGAAACAGATACTTGTATTCTACGGCACAAAGCGCAACGCCGAATCAAGCGCCGAACGGCTTTCGCAGACTGTTGATGAGCTTCTAACCGCGGAGGAGAAAAGAAAGCTGGCCGAAGTGAGCCACGATATTCTGCATGCCTTGGGTAAACCTACCCTGCAGTGCGAGAAACTTGCAAAAGCTGTTTCAAAAGGTGTGGCCTTTCATCACAGCGGCCTCGTGAACTCGCAAAGGCATCTTGTTGAGAGCGCCTTCAAGGGCAACTTGCTGAAAGTAATATGCTCGACTCCAACGTTGGCCTTGGGTGTGAACCTTCCCGCGCACACAGTGCTGGTGAGAGATACAAGCCGCTACAGCGAGTCAGCCGGTTCGGAGAAGCTAAGCGTCAATGAGGTCACCCAGCTCTTCGGAAGGGCTGGCAGGCCCAAATATGACAAGGAAGGCAGGGCGCTCCTGATTGCTAAGAGCAAATCCGAGATAATTGACCTTTACAGCAGGTACATAAGCGGCGAGCTTGAGCCCATCAGCTCCAAGCTCGGCGTCCAGCCGGTGCTGAGGATGCATATCCTCGCTTTTGTAGCAACAAGAATGCTAAGGACCAAGGAAGGGATACTCACCTTCCTCAAGGAGACGCTCTACGGGTATCAGTTCGCTAATACGAGGGAGCTGGAAGAGATACTTGACGACGTCCTCAAGCAGCTTGAGCTCTGGAAGTTCATTGCGAGACAGGGCAGCGTCTACGAGCCCACAAGGATAGGCGAACGGGTCAGCGAGCTCTACATAGACCCGCTCTCGGCAAAATGGCTGATTGACGTGTTGCCCAAAGTTGTTGATGATGTTTCCTACCTCTTTGCAGTTTGCAACACCGTGGAGATGAGGCCCTACGTTAAGGCGACCGAAGAGGCAAGCGAGCGTTTCTTCGATTACCAGAGCCTTCTCGAGACGACCGGCGCAAACTTCGAGGACACCTTCAGCTACTACGACCCGATCAAGCCGCTGAGCACAGCGCTCATGCTGCGGGACTGGTCGAACGAAATGCCCGAAAGGGAGATAGTTAAGAGGTATGGGACCACGCCGGGCTCTCTCTTCGTAAAGCAGAGCAATGCCGACTGGCTCCTCTACTCGGCAACGGAGCTGGCCAAGCTATCGCACCTGAGCATAACGAAGCTGCTCGAGCTGCGCGTCCGCACGAAGTACGGCATAAGGAAGGAGCTTCTCGACCTGATAAGGCTGGAACAGGTGGGAAGGGTCAGGGCAAGGCTGATGTACGACAACGGGATAAGGAGGGTGTCTGACCTGCGGCAGCCCGGCTCCGCCGAAAAGGTGGAGAGGCTGTTCGGCAAGGAGGTCGCAAGGCGCATACTGGAGCAGATCGGGACCTAGCTATCCAGCAAACGTCAAGCGTACAAATCAGTACAATAGATTTTTAAAGTGGCTATCTTCAATAGAGCTGACCTGAAGTCACGGGAAGCGAGCGCGATCCAGATGGGGGAGAACAGGCAAAAGGAGAAGGAAGAGCATAAGGCCGACTTGAAGGGTGAAGCCAGGGACCCCGGCAGGCGCAACTTTCTCAAGGCCCTATTGCTGGGAGGGGCGGTGGTTGCGGGAAGCTCTGCTATTGCTCTTGGCCCATCGGGAATAGGGAACGCTGCAAAGACCGTCGACAATCTCCTCTTCCCTCCGAAAGAGACGATAATAGGGGCGGGCCACAAGAACTATTTCGTGAGCGATAACGCCAACAACCTCACCGGCGTGAAGACGAGGCTGGTGTTCAAGAACGACACGTGGGTACCCCAGCAGTCGAATCCCGTGGACCGCACCGAACTGAATCCCGGTCCCGGCTTCAGCTACCAGGTCAACGCGTATCCTCCCACAAACCTGTACAGCTCCTCGAACCCGTTCAACCTGGAATGGACCCAGTACGTGATAGGCGTGGCCGTTGCTGACCTCACGGGACAGGGATACCCTCCTACAGCGTTCGCATACTCAGAGCTTAACACGTGGTCCCGCGATCAGATCTTCAACGGCGACAACTCGCCACCGGGTCTGGTGTCGAACATAATCACCGTCGAGCTCCCGAATCCCATAAAGAAGGGCATGGCGTTCGATGTGGACCTTGTCTACGACGCGTACCAGAATGTTTCGGGCTGGACGACAAGGATCCGCGACACGGACGGCAGCATCTTCAAGGGATCCGAGATAACTGTCGATCTCAATGGCGCAGCAACCCCGACCGTTGTGTCAGAAGGGCCGCTATCCCCGCAGCTGATATATCCGACGCCAATCAACGTTTACACGGTCGACATAGTCGGGAACGGCAACTACCGCTACTCGTATTTCGACAAGAACGACAGGATGGACCTCCTTTTCAAGACCGATGCCTACAGCGACTTCACTCGCAGGCTCCCTTCCTGGGCGGCGACAGTCACGTTCGATTCGCAGGGCAATGAGCACGGAGTCATAACCGGAGAGGACGCAAACGAGTACATCTACAAAGCCTCGCGTCCCGAATACGACGGCTATGACATCCAGGAGCTGCTTGCCGGCAGCCTCATCGACAGCCAGCAGCTTCCGCAGACTTCCCCGAGCGGATTCAACCCGCCTACGAATTCCACATCCACAAACAGGGGCCAGATGCCCCACCAGACACAGATGAAGGCGCTCACGGATGCGGTCTACAGGAAGCTGAAGACCGGGCGCTACTAGCCAGTTTTCCTCAAATTCCAACAAAACGAATTAGCAGCCGCTATAAATCCGGATACCTGAGTAAATGAACCTATACTTCGCTTTCCGCATTGCCTATTTCTATCGAGGAATTCTTTCTTCCCTAACGGCGGAGAAAGGGTTAAAAAGCTAATGCCTCATATATTGTTGAAAATGCGACCGGTGAACTAATGGGAGTTTTTGACAAATTGGGTCAGGCCTTTGGTGTCTCCTCTTCCAAGGAACTGAACATAGAGGAATACATGAATTCGGCTGAGATGGACGACGTTGACATGCTGCACGAGGCTGCGGACATGTATGTGAAGCCTGTATCCATCGCAAGCGAGGACGAAGTCCCGAAGATCGAGGAGGAGCTTGCCAAGAAGAACATACTTCTGCTGAGCATAGAGGAGCTCTCGAAGAGGCCCACAACCAGGAACAACGTGATAAGCCAGCTCAAGGCCTACGTGATGAAGATAAACGGCGACATAGCGCAGATCGACGACATGAGGGTTATGCTGACCCCCGCGAAGGTAAAGATAGTGAAGAGGAAGAGGCCGGCCCAGGCGCCGATGTAGTCGCCTCACTTCAGAGCGGTTATAAGCGCGTGGATTTCCTGCCTGCTCGGCCGGGTGCTCCGCACGAGCCTGCTGAATACCCCCAGCACCGCCTTTTTGTTCCTTATTTTCTTCTTGGAGATCAGCCTGCGGAACAGCCTGAAGAGCTCCCCCGTCTCCCCGCGGCCCGCGGTTTCGCCGGCCATCTCTCCGCGCCCCGCTCCCCTGAGCTCCGGTCCCTTGAGGAGAAACAGGAAGATCGCGAGCGCGTGCGATATGTTCAGGATGGGATAGTCGCGGCTGGTCTCTATGTGGGCGAGCATGTCGCATTTCTCCACCTCCCCGCTTGAAAGCCCGGTGTCGTCCCTCCCGATGAGCAGGCCGACGGTCCCCCTCCCCCGTTTCTTCATCGCGATTGCCGCCGCCTCTTCGGCGAAGAATATTCTCCTGAAGTTCGCCTTCGCCTTTCCCGCTATGCCCGTTGTGCCGATAACGAGGCTGCAGTCCCCTATCGCGTCATCGACGCTCTTGTACACTTTCGCATGTTTCAGCAGCGCGTACGCGTGCTTTGAATACATCCTTGCCTTCTCGCCGCCAAGCTTCGCTCTCGGGCTTACGATGTAAAGCCTCTCTATCCCGAAGTTCATCGCGGTGCGCGCGATGTAGCCGAGATTGACCTGGTACTTCGGCTCGACGAGTATGACTTTCAAGCGCGTGCCAACAACCTCACAACAAGCGAGAGCACTGAGGCGAGGGAGAGAGTGTTTACCATAATGTGGGCGACTATGGAGGGGTAGAGGGAGCCGGTCTTCTTGTACGCATAGCCCGAAAGCACCCCGAATACGAACGCGGCGATGACCTCTATGTAGAATGTGGAGCCGTAGGTAACGTGGGGGAGCGCGAAGATGATTGCCGCGGCGACTATGCCGATCCTGGGCACAAGCAGGCCCCTGAACATTATCTCCTCGTCTATCGGAGCAAGCACCGCGGAAAACGCGTAGAACCAGAGCGGGGCTCCGGCGAAGAAGAGGTTGACGTTCGTGCTTATCTGGATGTTGGTGACGCTGCTTATTATGTCGACCAGGACCTCAAGCGCGAAGATCAGGATGAAGAGGTAGACGCCGATGAGGAGGTTCTGGGCCGTCAGCATCTTTCTGCCAAGTCCGAGCCGCTCAGGCACGCTTCTCTTGCTCCTGTCCACATAGCGCAGATAAAGCGCCGACGAGATGAGGAACGAGAGCGAGAGGGCAACCGTAGAGGCGTAGTTGACAAGCGTGAGGTCCGTGGGCCTGCTGGGCACCGGGGGAAGCTTGACGTACAGGCCGACTACGAGCCTCGCCAGGAAATCAAGGATGAACAGGGCTCCGGCAAGGATGACAAGGAAATATATCGCCTTGCCCGCCTTGGCTCCGAGTTTTCCAGCATCTCTTCCCGCCACAGCAATCGCACTTCTCACTTCTTCTCCTTCCACTCCATGTAGCCGCACTTTCCGCATGCGAACCTGTTCGCATGGTCTGCCATCCTTGAGCCGCACTTAGGGCAGAACTTGCCGGCGGGCTTGTACGGCTTTGCCTTCTTCTTGGCCTCTTTCTTCGGAGCTTTGTCCTCTGCCATGATGATCAACTATCACTTGGCCTCTTCCTTCGGAGCAGAAGCGTTCGCCGTCTGGGCCGGGGCCTCCTTGCCCTTCTTTGCCTTGGGCCTCGAGACCAGGTGCTTCTGCGCCGCGTGCAGCGCGTCCTTGTCATGGTACTCGTGTATCAGTACGCTTCCCATCTTCTCGCCGTAGGATTGCATCGCCTTCACGACCACCAGGTGCTCGTGCTTCAGGTTCAGCTTGTCCGCGAAATACTTCCTTATCTCCTCGCGCGATGGCGTCCTGCCGTCGAACCAGAGCGAGACGGTCAGCTCGCGCCTCCTGAGCAGCTTGTTCTCAAAATCATTCTCCACTTTCGATTCGGTTATCGCCATTCATGCACCCCCTCCGAGAACCCTTGTTATGGCTCTCCTTCCCATCGTTTCCAGCACCTCGACCTCGGCGCCGGGCTTTATCGCGTTCTTCATTTCCTCTGGAACTCCGGATTCAAACATCTCATAGCTTTCAAGGTCCATCAGCTGGGCGACGTTCTCGGTGATTGAAACGACCTGCGCCCTCTTCTTCCTTATCTCCGGCACAGGCACCTCGCCGTGGCCTGAAAGAAGCAGCGTCTTCTTAACGTTCTCGAATATCCCGATGGCCGTGATCCTTGACTTCGCGGCGCCGTGCTTGCCTGGAGCCGAAGTCTCGATCTCGACCACCTTGCATGGTATCCCGTCGATTATGATGAAGCTGCCCTTGCCTATCTCCTTCGCTGACTTCAGGCTGTAGTTTCCTTCGTCCGCCAAATGACCACTAGCAAAATTCAGATAAGATAGGCTAAGCAAATTAAATATACCTTGCCCTGACTCTGAAACGGCCTATCGCAGCAGCGGCGTTTACCAGATCGTGTCCACGGCTTCGAGCCTCAGCCGGTCGGCGCTCGCGACCTTTGTCCGCATCCCGAACTTCGCCTTGACTCCCGTGACTATCGACATTACCCTTATCTGGTCCCTGAGCTCCGGTATGAGCCTTGCCCCGAAGATCACGTTCGCATCAGGCGCAAGCCCTTCCGTCACCCCGGCGCCTATTGTCGTGGCCTCCTCTATCGTCAGGTCGCTGCCTCCGGATACGTGGACCATCGCGCCCTTGGCGCCCGAGTAGTCTACGCTGAGCAGAGGGTGCGTCCTTGTGGACTTTACCACCTGTGCCGCCCTGTCTGTGCCGTTGCCAGTGCCTATGCTTATGACCGCGGTCCCCGTGTCCTTGACTACGGTCCTCAGGTCTGCAAAGTCCAGGTTTATCAGGCTTGGCAGCATTATCGTGTCCGCAATGCCCTTGACAGCGTTTCCGGTGATGTTGTCCGATAGCTCGAAAGCCTTCTCCATTGGCAGGTTGGGCACATAGTCAAGCAGCTTCTGGTTCTCTACCACTATGACCGCGTCAGCCTCCTTGCTTAGTTGGTCGACTCCCCATTCCGCCTTCATCTTCCTGCTTCTCTCGAGCTCGAACGGGAATGTCACCGTGGCGATGACCGTGGCTCCCATCTCCTTCGCAACCTTTGCGACTGCAGGAGAAGCGCCTGTCCCTGTCCCGCCTCCCATGCCGGCGGCAACGAATACAAGGTTGTAGCCTTCCAGTACCTTCTCAAGGTCTCCCCTGCTCGCGTCTGCGCACTTCGCTGCGACCTCCGGAAAGCCTCCGGATCCGAGCCCGTTGGTTATCTCCTGGCCGATCAGCACCTTCTTGTGCGCCTTGATTATGTTCAGGTGCGCAAGGTCGGTGTTCACGGCGATCGTGTGCGCGCTCTTTATCCCGTTGACGAGCAGCCTGTTCACAAGGTTGCTTCCCTGCCCTCCTACTCCGACAACTGCAACCCTCGGAGTAAACGCATCGTAGTCGAATTCATCTCCCACATTCATCACCTAACTATATCGAGTCAAGCCCGGAGTAGTTCGCCTGCTTCTTCTCCGTGAACTTGCCCAGGATGCTCTCTCCCTTGACCCCTGTGACTATCGCCACGATCTCCAGCTGTCCCTCATAGCCTGGCACGATCCTTGCGCCCCACTTCACTGTGGCCTTGGGGTCCATGCGCTCGGTTATGATCTCTCCGGCCTTTATCGCGTCCCCGAGCGTCAGGTCGCTCGCTCCCGATATGTGGATCAGCGCTCCCTTCGCGTTCTCGAAGTCAACGTCGAGCAGCTTGTTCTTCAGCACGGATTCGCTGGCGCTGGTCACTTTGTCAGTGCCCTTGCCGGTTCCGACCGAGATGAAGCCCACGTCTCCGCTTCCCATGATTGCGCGTACGTCAGCGAAGTCGATGTTGATCAGGCTGGGTTGGGTGATTGTCCACACGAGTCCGCCGATCGCCTTCGCAAGCACGTCGTCCGCAACCGCGAATGCCTCGTTCATAGGCAGGTTAGGCACGAGCCTGACCAGCCTGTTGTTGTCCACTATGACAACGCTGTCGCAGCTCTTCCTCAGCTGCTGGATTCCCTCCTCCGCCTTCACCTTCCTGACCCTCTCCAGGTCGAAAGGATACGTCACCATCGCTACTACTATGGCCCCCTGTTCCTTGGCGATCTGAGCGATGACGGGCGCAGCGCCTGTTCCCGTTCCTCCTCCCATTCCTGCGCAGAGGAAGACGAGCTGCGAGCCCTGCAGGACGTCCTCAAGCAGCTGCCTGTCGACCTCGGCCGCCTTCAATCCGATCTCCGGCGCGCCTCCGGCTCCAAGCCCCTTGGTTATCGTCTTTCCGATAAGTATCTTCTTGATCCTGTCGTCAACGATTTTGAAGTGGGTCACGTCAGTGTTGACCGCAACCAACTCCGTTCCCTTGACTCCGACCTTCAGCAACCTGTTCACGGTGTTGTTTCCCGCTCCTCCGACTCCGATCGTTACAATCTTTATCTGTGGAGTTCCGCTCTGCCCGCTAGCACCTAGTATCTCGTTCGCATAGTCCATCTGATCGCCGTATTGTAGTATTAAAATAACATTTAAATAGCTTATGCAAAATGGGCATGTATGTCAATGCTGAAACGTGCGGTATATTAGCTGTTATTGATTATATGCATCTTGTATTCCACTACAATTAAGTGTAGCGGATTTCTGCCTGATTTTCGCATATTTTGGGCGAAATCTGCCAAAAATTGGCAATCAAAATCTGCAGAAATGCTTATAAGCAGGAAAATCTTTCTAGAATCAGAAAGGGGAGGACTTGAGCAACAGATTTTCAAAGCATCCGGAACTGAACGGTGCGCGATTGGAACGCAGGGACGGGCGCCCGAGCTGGTGGGCGGCGCAAAAGGAAGAGGATGAGAATCATTTCTCAAGAGCGAGAATTTACGCCGACAGAAAGACGCGGGAGATTGTCTGGCGGCAGTTTGTGGTCAACAAAGTCAGCGGCGAATGCATAGAAAGCTTGGAGATGCGATTCAACACTGGCGGCAACCTTGTAAAGACCGAAGCCGTGGCTCCGCGCTTCTCGTACGACGGCAGCTACTATCGGAAGGAGCATGTCGAGGCAAAGATGAAGGAGCTGCTCCAGCATCCCGAGTTTTCAAGCTGGCTCGGTTATGCGTTGATGTTCGTAAGGAGGAACCGATAACTTAAAATCAGTTATTTGCAGAATCCCTTTTCCTGGCTCCCAGAGCTATTATCTGCTCAACCGCGGCAGGCACGGCGTGGCTGTAAGTCTTGTTTTCCCTAATGAGCTCCCTGAGCTCCCTTCCATGAATGGCAAGGCCCCCGCTGCCGTTCCTGTCGACCAGTTCCACACGTTTTCCCATGAGCTTCAGTTGGGCAATCATGTAGATCGTTGTCGGAAATTCGTTCGCGACATAGACTTTCGCACCAGCTTCCCGCAATACCTTGATTGATGCAGGCCGCACATCACATTCTTAAGCGCCAATTCCATCGTCATAACAGGATCAGGTTCTCATCTCCCACCTTTCCTGATCTGCAAACGGCTTGGGAAACTACACGCATTTT
>CAZXIK010000032.1:0-9693 GCA_964640735.1 Microcaldota archaeon
AAGTCTATTAACCTTTTACAGAGAGAGGAGTAGTGGAATTATTCAACACAGTATTTTTATATCTTAAGTTGTCATTTAGCGCAAGGCTGCGGCTTATTCCTAAACGCGCCCACAGGCGGCAAAATGGCTTATCCCAGATATTCTCAAAACATCACATTCATAGATCTTATCCTTTCGAGGGTCGTCCCAATTGGCGACGCGCTTGCGATAGTGAAAACCGTCAGGAACTGGCATCAGTTAGTTCTATTCAGGCTGGGGATAAAGAAAGAAATAACCGTCACGGTAAGGTCGGGCAAAAAATACAAAATATCCAGCGACCTCGACTATTTCAGGTTCATGCACAGGACAAAGATCTGGGCCTTGGAACTGGCAAGGGAGATGCCCGAGATACAAATACGGAAGAATGCCGTGAGGGTTAAAAAATTCGGCAAAACGATACTGCTTGGCTATGACTCCCCATCCGGCCTGGGAAGCGCGCTGGGGCTTGCGATCGAGCAGCTGGTCGGCGAGCAGTACAAAAAGCTCCAGGTCGAGAATAGGGACGTGGTGGACATCGGCGCAAGCATCGCCGACACGCCGATCTACTTCGCGCTGAGGGGCGCGAAGCACGTTTACGCGTTCGAGCCTTTTCCAAAGATGTACGAAACGGCAAGAAAAAACATCGCCCTGAACAGGCTGGAAGACAAGATAAGCCTGGCAAACGCAGCCCTCGGCGGCAAAAAAGGCTCGATAAGAGTAGAGAGGGGCGGAGAGCTGAGAACCGGCGTATTCCTGAAGGAAGGGATCGCGCGCGGCGGCAAAAAGGTCGAGGTGCTTACGCTCAATGACATTGCGAACAGGTGCGGCATAAACCACGGAATCCTAAAGCTGGACTGCGAAGGCTGCGAATATAGTTCAATACTCCGCGCCTCGGATTCGACGCTCGCGAATTTCGACCAAATAATGATCGAGTACCACTTCGGCTACCTTGACCTGGAAAAAAGGCTAAGGGAAGCCGGATTCAAGGTGTCCCATACGTGGCCAAAGAGTTCCGGCTATGACGACCCCTACAGCAAGATGTACCTGGGGCTGGTTTTCGCCACAAGAATCTAAAAGCAAAAGAAGAAAGAGATTATAGTTCATATTCCTATGGCTGATTGGAGGAGACGATGGGAAAAATAGTGGTGCTCGGGGGGGATGGCATTGTGGGCAGCGTAGCTGCCAGGGATCTCGCCGAAACCTACAGGGGCGAAATACTTGTTGCGAGCAATGAAGCGGAAAGGGTCAAGAAATTTGTCAGGTCCCTTGGCAAGAAGAACGTCAGGAGCGCCTACATAGAGGCAAAAAACCATGGGAAGCTTGTGAAGCTGCTGAAAGGGAGCGATGTAGTCCTCAATGCGGTCCAGTACTATTTCAACCTAGACATAATGCGGGCTGCGCTCGCAGCCGGCGCGAACTACCTCGACCTCGGCGGCCTGTTCCACACAACAAAAAAGCAGTTAAAGCTCCACTCAAGTTTCAAGCGGAGGGGCCTGGTCGCGATTCTAGGTTGCGGATCCACTCCAGGAATAACTAATATGCTAGCGAAATTCGGTTCTGCGCTGTTTGATAGAATAGACAGCGTGCACGTCCAGTTTGCAGACAGGGATTATACAAAGTACAAGATACCGTTCGTCATTCCCTACTCGTCCGATACCCTTTTCGACGAGTTCAGCATGAAGCCGGCCGTCTTCGAGAACGGAAAGCTCATATTCGTGCCGCCCGTCAGCGGCCATATAGAAGTGAGGTTTCCCTCTCCAGTTAACGAAGCCCAATGCTTCTACACGCTCCATTCCGAAGTCGCCACTTTTCCGAGCTCTTTCAGGGGCAAGGGAATAAAGAACGTGAGCTTTAGGGGCGGGTTCGACCCCTGGCTCGTCGAGAAGATAAAGTTTCTAATGGATGCCGGCTTCGCCTCGGAGAAGATGAGAATTGGCGGCGAGGTTATAAACCAAAGGCGCCACACTACTAGGATCCTCAACAGATTCATACCCTCTAAAGATACGAAGGTGAAGGATGTCGAGTTCCTCAGGGTTGAGATATCAGGCAGATCAAAAGGGAAGCAAAAAAAGATTGCGGTGTACTGCATGGCGAAGACGGAAAAGAGATGGAACATCCCCGCAGGCACATGGGATACCGGTGTCCCGGCTTCGGTCATAGCGCAGATGATTGCAGACGGGCGGGTGGCCCGAAAGGGCGTGATGCCCCCGGAACTGTGCCTCGACGCGAAGCAGTTCTTCTCGGAGCTGGGGAAACGCGGGATGCGGATTTTCGTAAGGCGGGCCTAGCCGGCCTCTTACTCCTTGTCCCCGTAAACGACATAGTGCCAGGGCTTCCTCGCAAGGCCGGTCTGGTCTATGTAAACGTGCTTTATCTGGGTGTAGTCCTCGAGCGAGTACATCGAAAGATCCTTTCCGAACCCGCTCTGCTTGAAACCCCCGTGCGGCATTTCCGAGGTCAGGATGCCATGCTCGTTGATCCACACTGTTCCAAACCTGAGCTTCCTGGCTATCTTCATCGTCGTGTTCATGTCCTTGCCCCAGACTGACGAGGCCAGTCCATAAATCACGTCGTTCGCCTTTTCTATAACCTCGTCAACGTCCGAGAAGGTCAGCACGGACAGGACAGGGCCGAATATCTCCTCCCTGCATATCCTCATCCGCTGGTCTACGCCGTCGAATATTGTCGGCTCGAAGAAGAAGCCCCTGCTTGTCTTCGGCCTCTTTCCCCCGTGGACCAGTCTGGCTCCCTGCTCGATTCCTAGGAGCACGTATCTTTCCGTCGCTTCCCTCTGCTTGGCCGAGACCAGCGGCCCCATGTCCGTCTTCTCGCTCAGCGGATTTCCGATTCTTATCTTCCTCGTTTCGCTAAGAAGCAGCTTCATGAACTTGCCGTGTATGCTCTTGTGGACGTAGATTCTTGTCGCCGCTGTGCAGTCCTGTGCGGTGTTCCAGAAAGCGGCAACAACAGCGCCCTTCGCTGCGGCATCGAGGTTCGCATCGGGCAAAACTATGAAGGGCGCCTTGCCCCCAAGCTCAAGGTGAACCTTCTTCACATTCGTCGATGCGAGTTGCATTATCTTCTTGCCTGTGTTGGTGTCTCCAGTCACGCCTACCATATCGACCTTGCCGTTCTTCGCAAGCTCTTCGCCGACTATTTCTCCGGGGCCGGTCACTATGTTGAGCACGCCCCTCGGCAGCCCCGCCTGTTCAGTGAGTTTCGCGAACTCCAGCAGCGTTAGCGGCGTCAGGCTAGCCGGCTTCATGACCAGCGTATTTCCTGCAGCGAGCGCCGGAGCCAGCTTCCATACGGCTATGTAGAGCGGGTAGTTCCAGGGGACTATCGCGCCTACGACTCCGATAGGCTCGCGCCTTATTATGCTGGTCCCCATCCCTGAGTATTCCGCAGATGCTTTTCCCTCAAGCGTCCTTGCGGCTCCGGAGAAGAAGCGCAGGTTGTCGATTATGAACGGCATGTCAGAATCTCTGCTGTACTTTATCGTCTTGCCAACGTTTATGCTCTCGAGATGCGCAAAATCCAGCAGCCTCTTCTCGAACAGGTCAGATAGCCGCCACAATAGCGTAGCCCTTTCGGCGTGAGTCTTTTCCGACCATGCCCCTTTATCAAAAGCATCCCGCGCCGCATCTATGGCCGCTCTTGTGTCGTCCGCTCCGCCCTTGGGAACATTCGCTATCGCTTCCTCTGTTGCAGGATTTATGACGTCGAAGCGGGCACCGGAAGAAGCCTCGACCCACGAACCGTTTATGAACATCTTGTAACTCTGGGTCTTGGATTTTGCCATAGGATCAAGTATCCTTCTTTGCAGAGATTTTAATACTTTTCCCTTTCCTAATGAAGTGAGATGCGATGGAAATCCTTTCAGTAAATCCCGCCACAGGCAAGACGAATAAGATATTCCACACAAACAGCAGGCAGCAGGTTTTCCGCATCCTGAAAGACTCCAGGGCGGCCTTTCTAGGGTGGCGGAGCAATGGCGTCTCTGAAAGGGCGGGCTACCTGAGAAAGCTCGCAAAAGCGCTCAGAAAGAACAGCAAGGAGTATGCGAAACTGATGACGATTGAGATGGGCAAGCCGATAAGGCAGTCGCTGGCCGAGATCGAGAAGTGCGCCTGGACCGCGGAGGTTTACGCGCAGAACGCCAGAAAATGGCTGAAGGACGAGGAAGTGAAGGCAGGAGGCAGGGAGAACCTTATCGTCTTCGAACCCCTTGGGGCAATTCTTGCAGTGATGCCCTGGAATTTCCCGTTCTGGCAAGCAATGCGGGTGGCGATACCCGCGATGGCGGCCGGGAACGTTTGCGTGCTAAGGCATTCGAACGTGGTCCCGATGAGCTCGCTCGCGATAGAGGACGCTTTCAATCAGGCAGGCTTCCCCAAGGGCGCCTTCAGGTCCATATTCACAGATCACAAAATGGTGGAGGAGCTGGTAAAAAGCGAATACATTAATGGCGTCTCTGTGACCGGCAGCGTCGAGGCCGGGTCAAGGATCGCGGAGATCGCCGGCGCAAACATGAAAAAGTTCGTCCTCGAGCTTGGGGGAAGCGACCCGTTCATAGTGCTGGAAGACGCGGACCTTGAATTCGCCGCAAGGGGCGCCACTGAAGGGAGGAATATTAACTCCGGCCAAAGCTGCATCTGCTCAAAGAGATTCATAGTCGTGAGAAGCGTAGCCGAGAAGTTCGCGAAGAAGTTCGCTGAGAAAATGAACTACCTGAAGATCGGCGATCCGATGAATGAAAAAACCGAAACGGGACCGATAGCAAGCGAGCAGCAGCTAAGGATTGTCGAGGAGCAAGTCAGGGATGCGGTCAAGAAAGGCGCAAGAATACTTGCAGGAGGCAAAAGGCTGCCCGGCAAGGGAAATTTCTTCGAGCCGACCGTCATCACGAACGTGAGGAAGGGCATGCGCGTTGTGGATGAAGAGGTGTTCGGGCCTGTCGCACCGGTAATAGTTGTGAATGACGAGACGGAGGCGATCCGAACGGCAAACAGTTCCGAGTTCGGGCTTGGCGCTTCAGTGTGGAGCAGGAATACGAAAAGGGCGCTGCGGGTCGCAAGAAAAATAGAGTCAGGATTGGTGTTCGTCAACAGCATTGCGAAGAGCGACCCGATGATGCCGTTCGGCGGAGTGAAGCATTCCGGCGTGGGGAGGGAGCTGTCGCACTACGGAATAAAGGAGTTTGTCAATATAAAGTCGATAAGCGTTTTCTGAATCTCCATCAGCGACCAGTCACTTCAGCCGACAATTTTCCTGTTTTCGGTGTCCTTGTCCATGTGCCTTTCTGGAATAGAAGGCCTCTCAAACCTGCATAAGCGACAAAGGGCGACAAAAGTATGGACACGAAGAAAAGGTATATTGCCCATGGAAATTGCTTCAGCTGGCCCTCCCTGTGCAGCCCGACAGCAGCGGAAGTGAAGAGCGAAAGCGGAATATAGAGGGGTGCGATGAACAGGGCCCAGGTTCCTATCGGGCCCAAACCGATTATGAGGCTCCTGTCCACCCCGATCGCTGTGAGGTAGCCATAGCTTATCAGCAGCATGTAGCCCGAAAGCGCATACGTTATCGAGCCCATCATCCCGTTGAAGGCTCCGAAGCCGTAGAACATGTAATCGAATTTCTTCATCGGGTTGGTCTTCCTGCTTTTCAGCATGAGGAGCACGTTGTTCTTGCTGTCTCGCATCACGCCCTCCGCCCACCTCATCTGCTGCTTGAGAAGGCCCCTGAAGGTGCTCGGGCACTCCGCTGGCACGCTGATGTTTTCGTCGAATAGGGTACGGTAGCCCTCTTCAGCAAGCCTGCTCGATATCTCCCAGTCCTCGGTTATCGAATTCTCGTTGAAGCCGCCTATCTTATCGACAACATCCTTCTTTATCATGAACACGCTTCCGGCAAGGGGTATGAACCCGTTGAACTTGTTCCTCGCAGCTATGTCGACCAGGCAGTATGATGCAAAAGCGATCCTCACGCTCTTGGTGAGCGCATTTGCGGTGGCATTCAGCGTGTGCTTGGTGTAGCCCTGCACCGCAGCGATGTCATCGTGGGTCACAAAATCAGCCGTGAGCTTGCGCAAAACATCCCTGTCGGGCAGGTAGTCGGCATCAAAAAGGGCGAGGTACTTGGCTTTCGTGCTGACATACCTCATTGCATTGTTGAGCGCACCCGCCTTGAATCCCATCCTGCTTTCTCTGTGTATCACTCTTATCCTGCTCTTCCTCCTCCATTTCTCGAGCCTCTGCAGCATTTCTCCGTGAGTCGAGTCGTCGGCCACTATTATCTCCATGTTCGGGTAGTCTATCTTGGTCACCGCACCCAAAAGCCTGTCGATCACGTTCTCTTCATTGTAGGTCGCGAGCATCACTGTCACGAAAGGGAGCTTGCCGTTCGTCTTGACCGGCTTGAGCTCGTGCTTGTCCTTTACCTTCCCCATCCTCAGTGCGACTAGGGAATGCAGATAGATCCTGGTCACCCAGATCGATATTATGGTCATGGCGCCGAGCCACACCGCGGTCTCGATGAGCCATGGGCCGAACAGAAGCATGATAGTAGATAGGGTTTTGCTATTTAAATGTGCTCCCTAGATAGCGTTTCTGTAGCAGCTTGCATTCTGTGGCAGGTAGACTGTCAGGTCCCGGTCGTCGTACGCAATCGTTGAGCCATTGAGGCTCAGGATTTCCGATTTCGCGACTCCGATGCTCTTGAAGAAGACCACCGGATACTGCTTCTCCTGGTTCAGGAGCTGCGTGTAGTTCACTCCTGAATAAGACCCGTACGCGTACAGTATTCCGTTCACCGTTTGCGGGATATTCCTGAATCCAAGCCTGTCCAAAATGGACTCGATTCTCGGTATGGCGACGTAGGTGTTGTACATAAGGAAAGGCGAGTAGACATCAAATCCGGCGTAAATCATGGGCACCCAAGCGTTCGAGATGTACTTGCATCCTCCAAATCCGGTCTTGTTTACCGCATTGTCGGCGTGAACGTAAATGCTTTCCGGGCTGCCCGCATTGTAGTATGCGACTCCTGGCGCAGTGCTGGAGTAGTAGGCCGCAAAGGCGAGATAGATCAGAAGGAGCGCAACTGATGCGGCGATGACGTACTTCAGTCCTTTATTTTCCCTCAAGGCGTTGCTGAGCATGAGCGCCGAGGGTATCAGAAGCATTCCATGTAGCAAGAAACCGTATCGCGCCTGAGTCGTTTGGTCGTTGTGCGGCACTATGAGCATGTAGCCTATTGCGGCTGCCAGTATTCCTGCAGCGAGCACCTTCGCCGTGCTGCCGAAAGCGAATTTTATCTTTCTTTCGCCAATCGCCCCCAGCAGGAAACCGATCGCCCCAAACGCAATCGGATATGCCAGTACCTGCGATAGCGCGTAGGCATCCACGCCTGCGCCTCCGTTGGCTACCAGCGACGCGTAAGCGGACTGGATGTAGCTATAGAAAGGGACGCCATAAACGGCATAGTCGAATAGTCCCCATAAGGCTGCAGGCGCCGCTTCCAGTATCGCAGCCTTGGCAATTTTTTTGCCGCCGCCAAGCAGCAACACGAGCGGGAACAGGACCATGGCCGGGTATTTGGCGATTCCCGCCAGCCCGAAGAACAATCCGGAAAGCGGATCTTTCCTTAGCAGGTAGACCACGCCAAGAATGGCAAATGCTATCGCCAGCCCCTCTCCTCCGTTGGGCACGAAAAAGAAGAATATCGCATAGCTGTTTGCAAAGACCGAGAGTGCGGCCAGCCTGTCGATTTTGAGTTCTTTGCAGAGTTCGCTGACAGCGAAAAGGTATCCCAAGTAGACGATGATGATGTAGGGCATTACGTTCTTTCCGAACAAGAACGACGTGACAGCAAAAATCGGGATGCTGAGCGGCTCCCTGTAGGGTTCGAAGTAAAAGAGCAGGTTGTTGGAGAATTCTCCAGCAAACGCCGCCTGGATGCTCTTGTTGCCCGTCAGGAAGTCCGCAAGGGTGCGGCCCTCCAGGTAGCGCACGGTCAGGTCCCACTGCGGCCCGGAAAGGCTGACTATCTGATAGATTATTATGAGCGGAAGGGCTGCCAGAGCCGCAGTTAATAAAAGATCCAGCTTCTTGCCGTTCTTTTCCAGCCACTTATCAGTTGTCATCGAGCAATAGTCTTAGTGAAACAATATAACGTTTTTCGCCAGCCGTCTGCATGGCGGGCGCGGCGGGATTCGAACCCGCAACCAACAGCCAAGTGAAGCTTTCCGGTCAAAAATATGGGCATCAAGATAACATGGCTCAGGCTGCCGAACGTAAGATTTTCACAGTTAGTTATAAATACGCTTTGGTTATACTATTATATAACCAAAGTGTATCTATGGAATTACCAATTGCGAGCCTGCTGAAAAGGAGAAACGAACTGGAAACGGCGCAGCTTGAAGATGACGTAGTCGACATACTTGCAAACATGACTGATAAGCTGGCGCTCCACGGCGGCACAGCCGTCTGGAGGTGCTACGGAGGCAAAAGGTTTTCCAAGGATGTGGATGCATACATCTGGGAAGGGAAATTTAAGGAGAAATTTATGTTCGCAGCAGAAAAGCTCGGAGTAGAAGTCTTAAAGTTCAGAGAGAAGAGACTGACTTATATGCACGTAAGAAAAGGCGATACAGAAATAAAAATTGAGCCGAACAATGCAGAAAAGGCCTCAATACTGGCGCCATATGAAAGAGTTGACGGATCTAAAAGGAATGTGCTGGTTCTTTCGCCAGAGGATTTGATTATGGAAAAGATAAACACATACAAGGATAGGCGCGCCTACAAAGACTTGTATGATATTACCGTTCTTTTGAATCATGTCAAATATCCTTATAAAATCAAAGCCCATTTATCCAAATTTGCAGAAAACATCCCAGAACCTGACGAAGCTCTCCAGAGCTACTCGGAGTTCAGGGCCGTCATCTACGCCGGCGTATCACCATCTTATGGAAAGATGTCGGAGTTCGTAAGGAGGTGGATATCATGAAATACATAAAACAATTCCTAAAGTATTTTGAAGCGTTTCCGGCATTCACCTCCAAAGATGTCAAGCTGTTCCTGCGCAAAAATGGGGCAAATGAGGGATATTACAAGATTTTTATGCACGATATGGTGAAAAGCGGAAGGGCGTTTGGCATCAGGAAGGGCTCTTACACGCTCCACGACGACCCTATGTTCGCCGGTTTTATATTTTCCCCCTTCTACTATGGTCTTGAGACGGCACTGACTTATCATAAGTTGTGGGAATACGTAACTCCAATAACGATAATAACCACTAGGAGAGTTGATGATGTCAAGATAAAACTGCTAGAAAGAAATGCGAGCGTGAGAAGAATACAAAGGAAGAACTTTTTCGGCTATTCGATGGTCAAGTATGGGAATGATCTTTATGTTCCAATTGCAGACGTGGAAAAAACGTTCATCGATTCTGTATATTTTCATGATTATTTCAACAAAGTGGTATGCTCAAAAATAGCGAAGAAAGTCAATATCAAGCGGCTTCATGAGTATTTGAAATCCTACAGCGACATAGTAAAGAAACAGGTGAATGACAGATTGAAGAATGCATTAAAGCCCTAAACTATGGCGGGCGCGGCGGGATTCGAACCCGCAACCAACAGCTCCGCAAGCTGCCGTGCTATCCAAGTTACACCACGTG
>CAZXIK010000033.1:0-9673 GCA_964640735.1 Microcaldota archaeon
AACGTTATTCATGGTTCAAAAATATCAAGAGGGCTATAGATTCCGGGGTTATCGTAGGAATTACATCGCAGTGCCTTAATGGAAGGACTAACACAAACGTTTACAGGCCGCTCCGTTTGCTTTCTTCTGCAGGAGTAATCTATTGCGAGGATATGTTGCCAGAAGTTGCACTGGTGAAACTCAGCGTGCTGCTTGGCAACTATAAGAGACCTGAGGCGGCAAAAATGCTTAGCAAAAACCTTGTTGGGGAGATAGGAAACCGGACAGAAGCAGATTGGACTTAGTGAAACAATGGAAGGCGCTTACGATTATGAAAAGCTTGGATTCAAGTGCGGTCTCGAGATCCATCAGAGGCTGGCGACAAAACACAAGCTCTTCTGCTCATGCGATGCCCAGCTAGCCGATGATTTGCCTGTTGCCGAGATAGACAGGAGGCAACGCGCTGTCGCCGGCGAGCTCGGGAAGACCGATCCATCAGCAAGATTTGAAGCATCGAGGAAAAGGAAGTTCGTGTATAATGCCTTCAGAGAGACCAGCTGCCTGGTTGAAACCGATGAAGAGCCACCGCACAGCCTGAATGCTGAGGCGCTTGACATAGCGCTCCAAATCTCCGCCTCACTAAATGCAGTTGTGCCATATGAATTTGAACCGATGAGGAAGGAGGTCGTTGACGGGAGCGACCCGAGCGCCTTCCAGAGGACGCTTCTCGTGGGGCAGGACGGCCACATAGAGTTCGGGAAGCGCAGGATAAAGGTCTCCGCGATCTTTCTTGAGGAAGAATCGAGCGGCATCGAGTATTCGGACAGGGAGATGGTGGTCTACAACCTTGACAGGCTTGGAATCCCCCTTGTTGAAATAGACACCGAACCCGAGCTGAAGACTCCGGAAGAGGCGAGGGATGTCGCAAAGAGGATAGGGCTCACGCTCAGGCTCACCGGAAAGGTGCAGAGGGGCATCGGCTCAATAAGGCAGGACGTAAACGTCTCCATAAGCGGGGGCGCGAGAGTCGAGATAAAGGGCTTCCAGGAGCTCGATACGATGGACAAGATAATAGACAGCGAGATTGCGCGCCAGCTGAAACTTTTAGAGATGGCGAAGTCGCTCAAGGAAAAGAACGCCAAGGTCCACCAGCCTATAGAGGTCACGCACATCTTCAGCCAGACCGGAGTCAAGGTGCTGAGGAAGGAGCTGGACAGGGGCGGAGCGGTTTTCGCATCGCGACTCGAAGGCTTTGAAGGAATCATGGGGAGCGAAACGAATCCGGGAAGGAGACTTGGCAGCGAGATAAGCGACTATGCGAAGCTTGGAGGAGTGGGCGGAATCATACACGGCGACGAGAACATTGCTTCTTACGGATTCTCGGACGATGAAATCGCTTCGCTCCACACCGCACTCAATCTCCACAAGGGCGACAGCTTCATGATCGTGAGCGGCAGCAAGGAAGCCTGCAAGGAAGCCGCGGTTTTTGCATGCGAAAGGGCCGAGCACGCCATCCATGGCGTGCCGAACGAAACAAGGGGCGTTGATTCTAAAATGCTGATAACCGCTTTCCTAAGGCCGCTGCCCGGCGGCGCGAGGATGTACCCCGAAACCGACGTAAGGCCGATTGCGCTCGACAGCCAGAAGTATGAAAAGATAAAGAAAGAGATCGTGAACGTAGGGTCGGTAATAGCGAAGTTGGAAAAAGAGATAGAAAACCCGCAGCTTGCGGAGCAGATGCTGTGGTCTCCGTACCTGGGGCTTTTCAACGAGATTGTCGGGAAAACGGGGGTCGCTGGAAACGTTGTCGCGCCGATACTGCTCGAGAAGACCCGCCAGATAAGGAGGATGGGGATAGATGTTGAAAAGCTGGGCGCCGAGGCCATGCTCCACATATTCAGGCTATACAAAGAGCAGAGGCTGACAAAGGCGGCGATAGAGGAGATAATGAAGCACACACCCTACACGAAGGGCGAGGTCGCTAGGCTCGTCAAGGAGAAGGATCTTGGAAGAATAAGCGGCGGCTCTCTCAAGAAGATAGTCTCGAAAGCCGCGAAGGGCGGCAGGGGCAGGGAGGAGATAATAAAGGAGATAATGGGGACCTACAGGCTCAACATAGACGGAGAGGAGCTGAACAGGCTTTTGAAATAGGAAAAGAGGCACGCCTTGCAGCATGTCTCTTTTGGGTGGGATGGGATTTGGAAATCAACATAAGAGTTGATAACCGAAGCCCACTGAGTATGCTATATGCGTCCTCCTATTTATACTCTCCCTAATTTTACAATATTAATGGCGGATATTGTTAAAAAGATAAGTTTTCGGGGTTTTTATCCTCGGGGCTTTCAAGGACCTCGGATAGGTCGCTGAAGAACATCTCGCTCTCCTCGGGCTCTCCCGCCTTCATTACGGCAAGCTCGTCCTGTCCAGCTCCGAGCACGTCCTTGACAAAATTCGCCTCGCCGGCTATCCCTTCGTGTTTGTCAGTGAAGACGTTCGCGTGCCCGCCGCTTCTTACCAGCTCTTCGAGCCTGTTCCTGTGCTTCTGGTGGATCTTGACGGCCAGGACTCTTCCGCCGTTCTTGATCTCGTTGACTATGGCTATCTCGCCCGTGTTGGCGAACGCGCCGGTCACATCGAAGATCGCGGGATGCTGGCCCTTCGCCTGCCTCCTCGGAAGATAAGAGCCGCCGACCTTGTCGGTCATCTGCACGTAAACCCCCAGAGCGGTCAGCAATGCGATAGCCAGATAGTAGGGCTTCACGGGATTGCCGACCAGCAGGTAAGACCAGAGGAACGTGAGGAAGGTTGAAAGCGTGAACACATTCGTGACCATCGTCGTCTTCACCCTCTTGAGCGCATAGAAGTACATGTAAAAGCTGGCCACATTGGTGACTGCGATGTATCCTATTATTGCCAGGTCGCTGCCATCAAGCGGCTGGAATTTGGCGCCCGCGGCAAGGAACAGCAGAGCGAAGAACGCCGAGAGGACGAAACCCGAAGCCACAAGGAACACGTCGCTGTCCAGCATCTTCCACTTGAATATCACGTTCGCAAGGGCGTAGCCCAGCGCCATCAGCAGCAGGAACCCCACGACCGGAAGGTCGGGATTTGCGAATACGTTGAGAGGGTTGCCGCCGCTCACCCCGATAGCGATCCCGAGGAACCCGAGAGATAGCGCGAATATCTGCTTGCTGCTGAGCCTCTCCCTCAGAAGCAGCGGCAGGAAGACCAGCATCAGCAGGGGGTTGACCCTGAATATTACGATCGCGAGCGCAGGGCTTACGAATCTCTCTGCGTAGGCTATCCCATAGAGGTACGGAACGTACATCAAAACGGCGGCTAGCGCCATGAAGAGCAGTTTCCGCTTTTCCTTGGTGAGCTCCATCAGCTCTCCGAGCTTATTGTCCTTGTACGCGAGAGCGAGGCCTACGGGAATGCTGAGCAGCGCGGCCGCAAGAAGCAGTTCGGCGAGATTGGCGCCCTTTGTGAACGCGAACAGCACCGGGGTGAAAGAACCTATCAGCAGCGACGCTAGCAAGTAGATGTATGACCGCGTCTTCACCTCCATGCTTCTCGATTCTAATTGGCGCAGCCTGCTTAAATTACCTTCCAAAAATAGCAATTTGCACATAGAAGTTTGTTATAGTGGGGGCAAGCCAGGATAGTATTAAATGCTTTGCCGTTCCAGCTTTATGCGTGGAGGAGGATTTAAACTTCAGGAGCGAGTTTAACGACAGATGGACCGTGCCGACGAGGAAGATACTGAGGCTTCTCTCCGAGAACGCCAGGGTTTCGGTGTCGGAGCTGGCAGCGGCGCTGGACATGTCGAGAAAGACAGCCAGGGAGAAGATGAAGCGGACGGAGGAGGAGTTCGGGATTAAATACACGATGGAGCTGAACGAAGAGGCGCTGGGGCTGACGAACCCGAGAGTCATACTTGTGAAGTTCACGAAGAAGCCGGACTACGATGAAGTTGCAAAGATACTTGCCGCCTCGCATATCCCGCAGATTGCCGCGAGGACAAGCGGAAAATATGACATGATCATATACGCAAACGCGGAAAACACGAGGGAGTATGTTTTCTGGGACAAGACAACGCAGGTTCAGCTGGCGAAATACGGAGTCGTATGGCAGTCATCCGACGTCGCATTCCTGCATCTCGGTTTCTGCCCGGCCAGGAACGCGCTCATAGAGAAGCTGGGCATACCGGACAAATACAAGAAGATGCTCCTTCTGCTGAACGAGAATTCAAGGATGACGTTCCATGAGATGTCGAAGAGGCTTGGCATGCACTTCAACACGGTCGCCTACAACTTCGGCAAGCTGATGAAGATGGGCTACGTCAGAAGGTTCACGATAGTGATGCGCAAGCCGCCGCAGGTGGCGATCACCTCCATGTTCGGGAAGTACATAATCGGCGAGGGATTCGAGGAGGACTCGATGAGGATGAGGAAGGAGGTCAGCTGGGTCGACGACGACATGCCGCTGATAAGCAGATTCCTTTTCTCGGTGCAGCTGGTCGGGAGCTTCGACTTCTTCATGGTGGGCGTCCACGACAGCGACAAGGCAGCCAACGAACACATGGTAAAGCGCTACAAGAAGACATTCAAGAGGCATCACGTGAAGGTTGCTAACGCGTCCATACAGAGCGTGGTGCTCGGGGATTTCCCGATAAGGAACGTTTCGACGAAGAAGGAGTTCAACATGATCAAGTGGGTCCCTAACTCCATGCCGGTCGTCACGAGGCCAGAGGTCCGGCAGCCTGCATAGCTACTTCCCGCTCCTCTTTATCTCTGAGATCAGGTCCAGCAGCTCACGCTCTTCATCGTTGAGGAGGAAGTTGAACTTCGACCTTAGAAGCCGCTCCTCATCGTCATTTATATGGGCGTAGAGCATCTGGTTGTCCTTGACCTGCCTCCCGAAGGTTATCCCGTCCACAGATATGGCGACGCTCTCGCCCTTTTTGGCTTCCGAGACGCTCATCCCATTGTTCTGCAGTTCTTTCACCCTTCCAATCATGTCTCCACGCTCGTCCATCAATAGAATTGATGATTTGAGCCTGCCGGAAACCACGTCGACCCCGAAGATCGCGGGATGCGATATCCTGAACGCGGTGTTAGGAAGGACCTTGACAATGCACGGGAAGGTCAGCGACTTTGATGCATCCTCTCGCTCCTTCTTCTTCTGGCCGTCGAGCCACTCCTTGTAGTCGTCGATTATCTTGTAGATCACGGTCTCGTCGATTATCCTGACGGCCGCGGCCTCGCTCTCGGCTTTCGCATCTTCGTCCGCAGGGACATTGAAAGCCAAAACCACGGAGCTGTACGGGTCTACCGCGCGCATGCTGAATGCGTCAAGCACGTCGCGCTTGTTGACAATCCCGATCCCCTTCTTGCTTATCCTGACCCCCTCGTTTGCGAGAAGCCTTGACAGCGCTTCCAGGCTTCCGATCGTATCTGCTTTTAGGACCAGTCCGCTCTTTTCCGTTGAGAACACATCCCTGATTTCAGTTGCGATCTCCTTTTCGTAATCCTTGTCATCGGTGGAGATGAGCAGAGAGCCCGGCAGGGCCTCTTCGAACCCCACGCCGCTTATTTTGACTCCCGAAGCCGCTGAGACCGAATCGACGTAGTAGTATTTGCTGCTGCTTTCGCGCATCTCCTGCAGGGGCTTCGGCTTGAGCAGCGCCCTTATCTTGCCTGTGGCGACTCCATGTTCGCTGGCGAATGCGACTGTTTCGTTCGCCTTAAGAGTTCCGCTATATAGTATGACATCAATAGTTGTCCCTAGCCCCTTTTCTTCCTTCTTTTCCAATACGCTCCCTTTTCCGGGGCCGCTGACCTCTATATTGAGTCTGGCTTCCAGGAATCTCTGGGCTATGCCTGCGGTGAATACGAGCAGCTCCGCGATCCCTTCGCCTGTTTTCGCGCTCATAGGCATTATCGCGACCTCTTTCCTGAAGTCCTTTATCCTGTCGAACCTTTCGCTTGCAAACCCGGCCTCGCTGAGCTTGCCGACAAGCTCGTAGATTTTTGCCTCGAGGGCGTCCGCGACGCTTCTTTCCTGCTTTGAGATCGATTCGGCGAAGCCATTGGTCGGCTGGGCATGCCAGCCTGTAAGGAGGTCGATCTTGTTCGCGGCAAGCACGAACGGCGTTTTGTACTCCTTGAGTATGTTCAGCGCCTCATAGGTCTGGGGCTCGAAGTTCTTTGATATATCCACGACAAGTATCGCCAGGTCCGCTACGGCCCCGCCTCTCTTTCTAAGATTGGTGAATGCTTCGTGTCCAGGAGTGTCTATGAAAAGCAATCCGGGTATCGTTATCTTTCCCCCGAACTTCTTGATGACCGGACCGGCGATGTCCTCAATCACTTTCAGAGGGACTTCGCTGGCTCCGATGTGCTGGGTTATGCCGCCCGATTCGCGGCTGGCAACGGTGCTGCTCCTTATCTTGTCGAGAAGGCTGGTCTTGCCGTGGTCGACGTGACCCATCACGCAGATTATCGGCTGCCTTATCATGAGCATCACCAAAAGCAGAAAGCTATAAAGATATAGAATATATGAACTTATAAAACAATTCTTAGCTGATTTTCGTGATTATTTCTCCCGAAAAAGTACTGGAACTTAACAAGAAGTACAAGCTTATAGAAAACTTTGACGAACGGGAGAAAAACCCTGAAGGCGTTGGGATAGACTTGCGTGTCGGTGAGATCTACAAACCAATAGGCAATGGCTTCCTTGGTGTGAAGAACAGGAAAACACCAGAAATAGAAAAAGTTGCAGACATCAAGTCCAAAAACAAGCGTTTTGTGCTGAAACCGCATGAGTACGTTCTTGTAAAGACCGTAGAGAAAGTAAACGCGCCAATTGAAAAGGTGGCTCTTGAGAAAGGCAAGAAACCTGTGCACATCGCATACCATATATATCCAAGGACAACCCTCCACAGATCGGGAGTATTGCTGATAGCTACGAAAGGGGATCCTGGATACGCAGGTGAGCTCACTTTCGGGTTAGCAAATCTGAGTGACAATGATTTCGAGCTTGAGATGGGGGCGAGAATAGCAAACGTAATATTTATTGAAGTTCACGGTGAATTAAGCAGAGCATATGGAGGACAGTGGAAAGGAGGGAGGGTCGCCGCAAAGAAATTAGAAAGGCAAGTTTGAATTATATTTGTGATATGAATGGAAAGAACGCTTGCAGTTGTGAAGACGGATGGTGTGCAAAGACACCTGATAGGGCAAGTAATATCGAGGTTTGAACAGAGCGGATTCAAGGTAGTTGGACTGAAGATGCTCAAGCCGCCGAAGGACCTTGTCCTCAAGAACTATCCTGACACAAAGGAATGGTACGAAAAGGTAGGGGGAAGAAGCATAAGCACATTCAAAGAGATGGGCGTTGATGTAAAAAGCAAGTTCGGCACCGAGAATCCAGAAGCTATCGGAAAGAAAGTTAAGGAATGGATAGTCAGATTTATGACCTCCGGCAAAGTCGTGGCCATAGTGCTCGAAGGTAATCGGGCTGCAGAAAATGTGCGAAGAATAGTAGGAGAGACCAATCCTATAAAAGCAATGGCAGGAACAATAAGAGGTGATTTTTCCATAGACGATACGCAACTTGGAAATTCGAAGAACCGCCCAATAGTTAATGTAGTCCACGCATCAGGTAGTGCTGAAGAGGCAAAGACCGAAATACCATTGTGGTTCAAACCGGAAGAGATTTTTGAATACAAGAGAGACAATGAGGGCGTTTTTTACGAGGTGTGGTGAATGGAAAGAACTTTGATAATATTGAAACCAGACGCTGTGAGAAGAGGGCTGATAGGCGAAATAGTAAAGCGATTTGAAAGGGCAGGGCTGAACATTGTTGCTGCCAAAATGATGTGGCTTGACAAGAAGAAGTCTGACGCTTTCTATCCAAAAGAAAAGGAATGGATACTCATGCTTGGGAAGAAGAACACAGAAGCGGCAAAATTACGCGGAGAAAAACTAGGCAGAAGCGAATGGGAACACGGAAAGCTAGTAAGAAAATGGCTGATGGATTATGTATCATCAGGACCTGTCGTCCCGATGGTCATCGAAGGCCTTGATGCTATAGCTGGCGTAAGGAAACTAATAGGCAATACTGATTGCTCACAGGCGGCTACCGGCACAATAAGGGGAGATTTTTCCACTGATTCAATACTCATGGCAGGCAGGGAGAAGCGAGTAATATACAATCTCATCCATGCTTCCGGAAACAAGGATGAAGCAAAGAAAGAAATCAAGTTCTTCTTTGCTGATAAGGAACTGTAATTATTCAGGCGCCCATCGACATCCTGACTTCCTCGCTCATCATTTCAGGGTTCCAGGCAGGCTCCCAGACAAGATCGAGATTGACCTTTCCTACGCCAGGGAGGGCCTCGAGCTTGAGCTGGACGTCAGCCATTATTATGCTTATCACCGGGCACATGTGGCTCGTCATGGTGATCTTGAGGTCTATGTCATTGGTGCCGCTTATCTTTATCTCGTAGATCAGGCCGAGGTCGATTATGTTGATTCCTATCTCAGGGTCGACGGTATCCTTCAGCGCTTCAATGACATCCTTGGAAGTCAGCTTGGCCATATAACCCAGTTTTGTTTTCAAGTATATAAGCGTTCCGAAGAGTCGGGAAAGCCGGGGGAGGATGTCAGGTCGGGGAGCACGAAGGCGACCTGGTGGCCCACTGGCAGCCTACGTTATTCGAGCAGACGTTCTGGCCGTTGTCGAGGTTCTTCGACGCCGTCGTCACAGACGATCCAAGGCATTCGAAACCGGCAGTGGTGGAGTTCTCGAGCAGGTTGTTCATTATGGTCGATTCCGTGGTATTGGAGAACAGCAGGCCTATCGCGTTCTTGATTGCGGTGTTGTTGTACACGCTTGACGACGTGCTGTTTTGGACGGAGATCGCCATCGTGTTGTTGTAGAGGGTGTTGTTGTATATGCTGCCGAAGTAGAGGTTGTTGCCAACGATGCCTGCCGTGACATTCTGCAGAAGGTTCTTGAAGATGCTGGAGAACCTGTCATTGTTGAAGATTATCCCGTTTTTGGCGTAAACGACGGTGTTGTTATTCACGCTTACGCTTATGGCGTTGGACACCATGAATCCGGTGGTGAAGTTGAGCAGCAGGCAGTTGGAGACTTTTACGTTACCGGCGCCGACTACGTTGAGGAATGTGCCTCCCTTCGTCGCGTAGGCCGCGTAGCCGTTGCAGTTGATCGTTGTTGTGTTGGCGGAGGAATTCGCGGTGTTTATTATGCTGAAGCACGTGCTCCCTATCGGGTAGAGCAGGTCCCTTGTGAACGAAATCAATGTGGGGCCGAATATCCCGGCGCACTGAGGCCCCGATATGAACGGGCTGACCGCTATGAGCCACCTGCACCTGTTCTTGGTAAGCCCGAAGTTCACATTGAGGGGGTTCGTGTACAGGTTCCCTGAGCCCCCTCCGCACTGGTAGTCATCCCCGATGTTGGCGTCGGCGGTGTTGTTGTACACTGAGTTGTTGAAAGACCTGTTGAAGACGAAGCCGTAGTAAGGGTTCCTTGAAGCGTTATTGAACAGTATCTGGTTCCTGAAAGGGTCGACCAACGCAACACCGCTGGCCTTCATGCTGCCGTTGGATTATGAATTTGAGTATTACACGTTGTCGTTCATCCTGTTGAAAAAGAGACCGTT
>CAZXIK010000034.1:0-9554 GCA_964640735.1 Microcaldota archaeon
CGCCATTTAGCCATTGCTATCGTTGGAAGCGGCATACGGCGCCCTTATAATAATGGAATTAATAAGAAAATTCGTAAGTGATTGCATGAAACTGGTGGTGGTCTACGGTCCTCCTGCTGTAGGCAAGCTCACGGTAGCCAAGGAGCTAGCCAGGATTACCGGCTTCGATCTATTCCACAACCACCTTTCGCTGGATTCGGCCGGCAAGCCCTTCGCTTTCGGAAGTCCAGAGTTCAACGAGGCAGTGGTAAAACACAGGAAGGAGATGCTGGAGGACGCCGCAAGGCGCGGAACAGACATGATCTTCACTTCAGCTTTCATAAAGGGCGATCACCAAAGGGTTGCCAATGAACTGTCGGCAATGATAAGGGAGCATGGTGGAGAAACGTGCTTTGTCTACCTCTGCGCGCCCGAAGAAGTGCTTCTGAAGCGCGTAACAAATAAGGAAAGGAAGCGGTACGGAAAGATTATCGGAAAGAAGGAGCTTGAGGCTTTCCTTAAGGCCCACAAGGTTTCCAAAACAGCACCAATCTCAGGCAGCCTTCCGATTGACACCTCAAAAACCGGGCCGCATGAGGCGGCAATGATGATAGCAAGAAGGTTCGGACTCAGACGACTTCAAGGACAGTCTTCTTCTTCATCGCGTTGAGCACGTGCCCATAGTCGCGGTAGTGTATAAAAGCAGTGACAGAGAGGGTGTATTCGCCCTTGTCCGTGCTTATGTCTCCATGAACATCGATTCTCGATTCTTTCTCTTCTCCAGGGGCAAGCATTCCCACTCTCACCTCCTTGGCCATCGACAGTCCCACATCATCGAGGCTAAGTCCCTTGGGCACCTCAACGACTATTGAGCTCAAAACAGGTTCATTTGTAAGGTTTTTGAGTCTGAGAAAGAGAGAAGAGACGTTCTTCCTGTTCGCGTAAAGCCTGTAAGGCACAAATTCAGAGATGACTCGGTAAGGAAGCGTCCTACCAATTTCCTGCGCAGCATCCTTCTTGCCAAAAAGATCAAGTATTTTCATCAGGTCGCCAACAATCAAATGTATTCTTAAAGTATTTTAAGCTTGTGGAGCTAGGAAATAGCAAAAGTGAGATTGATGGGCAATGTTGGCGAGCATTTCAAGGACAAGAACGACAAGACGCTGGAAGAGCTGAAATCAAAACTGTCCAAGACTGAGCTGCAGGAAATCCTGTACAGTCTGCAGTGCGTCTGCTCAAAGGAAGATGACGGAAAGATTCACTTCCATTACGTCGATGTTCCAGAGGAAACGGTTAAGCAAGTAAGAGCGGCAAGAAGGGCACTCAACATCGAGGATGAAGAAATCCTAGTGATGTGGTTCGAGAAACGCATGGGCAAAGGCAAAGTCTACACTGCTGTAGAAGCAGATAAAGTCGCCGAGCTCAAACCTTACTTGAGAAAATAAGAAACTACTCCTCTCTCCTTACCGTCTTAACAACTCCTGGTCTAGGAACGTATAGGTCGCCGCTCTTCTCAAGATCGTCTACGTACCTCATGGTTCTTGCCCTATCTATCCCTGATTTTTCAGCCTCTTCAATCAGCCTCTGCAGCTTGGCCTCGCCTTCATCATGCTCAAGCTTCTTGACCAGGCTCTGGATCAGGTTTATCTTGTCTATCTTTTCCTTTGAGAAGCCTGTTGTAAGTATGTCCAGGTTAAGCGCGCCCCCTCTTTCTACAGCAAGGGTTCGCAGCATGTAGTTGATGAGCTCTATTGCAATCTCGGCGTCCTTGAAGCTTACAGTGTCAGCAAGTCTTGTCTTGGCGCTAGCTTCGGCGAGCCTTACGAGGCCTTCTATCTGCCTTGGAGTTATTGGAGTGGTTCCTGATCGCTGCCCCATCTTCCTCAGCTCGATGTAGAAGCCTTGTATCCTCTCGCTTGCTTCCTGCGACAGCCTCGGCTTTATGTTTTTCCTGGCATAAGCAACATATTTCCTCAGGGTGTCCGGAGTAAGAGGAGGCTGCTCAACCTGCTCGAACTTCTCTATCCCTGCATTCTGGGCACCGGCAGCAGCATGCTGGATGAGTATGTGCCTCGCGATGCTTTTGTCGCGCTCCTCATCTATATCGTCCTTTATCGGGAATATTATGTCAAACCTTGAAAGGAGCGTAGGCGGAATATCAAACTGCTCGGCGGGAAGTATATTCATGTCGAATCTTCCATACTTCGGGTTCGCTGCAGCAAGTATTGATGTCTTTGTGTTGAACTTAGCAACAATTCCTGCTTTGGCGATGCTTATTGTCTGAGATTCCATTGCCTCGAGCATTGCTGCCTTGTCGTCGTCGGATATCTTGTCGAACTCGTCGATGCTCACTTCCCCTCCAGAGCCAAGCACAAGAGCTCCGGCTTTGAGCGTCCATCCGCCTTCGGAGAACTCGTCCCTTTCTGCGGCTGCAGTAAGTCCCGCAGACGTTGTGGATTTTCCGCTCACGTAAATGGCCTTGGGGACTATCGAGGTTACTGCTTGAAGCAGCCTTGTCTTTGCGCTTCCGGGGTCTCCAATCAATAGAATGTGAATGTCGCTTCTTATCAGACTCCCATCAACTAGCTTCTTATCAGGTGTGCCTCCAAACAACTGAAGTACCATCGCCTTCTTTATCTCATCATATCCGTAGATAGACGGCGCAACGGACTTTGAAATCTTGTCGAATATCCTTGGATCCTTTGCCAGCTCCTTTATCTCTTTCTCCTCATCAATGCTTATTTCCAGTTCAGCAAACTCTTTCTGTTCCTGCCACAGCGAAACCGTATCCACGAACATCGTGAACTGGGTCTTCTCCAACTTTCCGCTTCTGGTTCTTCTCGGTCTTATCCTCAAAACTCCTGTTATGTCCACCCTGTCTCCAGGCTGGAACTTGTTGACCAGGTCGTCTTCAAGCCAGACTTCAAGTTGCCATGTTGGCGTGCTTCCCCTAAGCCTTTCTAGCGGATCTTGTACTGCGACTCTCTGAAGGTCTATGAATTGCGATTCCTCGTTTATCTGCCTGAGCGCCCTGCGTTTGCAGGATGGGCACACTTCCGGAATCTCATCCCTTTCTATCTCGGCCTTGGTTATAGTGCCGCAGAGCGTGCATTTGAAGACTCCAAGATGCACCATCGGGATGATCTCCGAGCGCTTTATTATCAGAGAATCAAGCGTGAGAAGCTTGCCTATGTTTTCTGATCCGACATCCTGAATCAACGGCATTGATGCCCTGTCGAGACCGTGGAACCTCGCGTAAACAGGCTTGTCTATCTGCTCGGGAGTCGGGCTTAGCTTGACCAACGCCGTGTTCGCTGCCAGAAGCATCTCATCCGGGTTTGCTATGAGCTCATTTGCAAGCTCGCTGTCGAACTTTTCAAGATTCCTTATGTCTATGTAAACAGAGCGCCTCTTCGGATATGCGAGGAACATCTCGTTTATCTGGTCGATGCAGTAAGCGTTGTAGAATTCGAGCAAGCGGTCCTCTAGGTTGCTGCTTTTATTCTCCTGCATGACTAGCTCTTCCACTGGAAGCCCCCGAAGTTAGATAAGAAATTAGCGGCACAAATATAAATGCAGATGCAAAATTGCGGGTACTTCCATTATTCGATAAGCCAAGGTTATTCTCTTTTCTTTCCTTAAGTTCCGAGAGCATGCTCTGCATTAGCTTTCTCTTGGCCGTTCAAAGTAAGCGTTGCAGTTCCCTCCAACTTTCCTCCCTGAGCAACGTTAAGGCTTTTGAGCGATATCTCTATCTTTCCATCTCCGATTTCAAGCAGTCCCATGCAGTCTAATCCGAACGCAATTAATTAAACCTTTCCCAGGCCGCCGTTAGCCTTTCTTATATTTTCCCGTGCGAATCATTATGCGAAGTGGAAAAGATGCCTTTCAGCGTTTTTCTGTCTGGTCTTGCGGAGAGGATATTCGCAGGAAGGTGGATAGCCGGTCCAACGGCAAAGCACGCTATGAGAAGAACCAGGGAACTCAACGAACTAGGCAAGAGCGCGATAATAAACTGCATGGGAGAGGAATTCATCGACAAGCGTGACATCGCGGAGGCGATGGCAATAAACCTCCAGCTGGTCAAGGCTATAAGCAAGAACAAGCTCGACGCCAGCATCTCCCTCAAGATAACCCAGCTTGGTCTTCGTGCGAGCAAAAAGCTGGCAACAAGGAACTACGGAAAAATTGTGAGTGCAGCAAGGAAGAGTGGAATATTCGTGTGGCTTGATGCGGAAAAGGAGGACACGATAGAGGATGCCATCAGGATATACGAAAGCCAGATGAAAAGGGGCGGAGTAGGGATAGCTGTACAAGCCTACCTCAAGAGGAGCGAGAAGAACATGGAGAGGCTTAGGAGACGGAAAGCCATTGTAAGATTGGTGAAGGGCGCTTACAAGGAGAGCAAGAGCATAGCATTCCAGAGCAGGGAAGAAGTAGAGGAAAACTTCCTCAAGCTGATGCGCATCCTGTTCAAGGACTTCAGGGAGTTCACTATTGCAACCCACGATTCCGACCTGATAGATGAGGCGATGGAACTCAACAGGGTGTACAGGAGGAAGGTTACATATGCGATGCTGAACGGGATAAGGAACAACTATGCGACCAGGCTCGCAGAGAATGGGAACCGTGTCGCAATCTATGTACCGTTCGGGACAAGATGGATTGAGTACTCGCTCAGGAGGCTCAGCGAGATGGAGCACGTTGTTCTCGTGGCTAGGTCACTGCTAGGCGGATAGGAAGCTTTGTCCTAACGTACTCTATCAACGAAGAAAAGAAAATCGTTGTAATGGAGGACTGCACCCATCACGACGAGATCTATTAGGAATAGTCGCTGCGGGTTGCCAGAGCTTTTCTTTAAAAATATGGCTCACTCTGCTGATTCTTTATATACCTGAGCTGGCATAAGCCTATTCAAGGTCTGTTCCTATGTCCGAAGGCTCGAAGGAGACGAGATACATTTTCAAGGTAGTTCCTCACAAGAAGCAGCGCTACGAGACGCTCGGCGACTGGATTCCGGGGAAGCCAGCGCGTATGGTCGCATCCAAGCTCAATAATCCGGATTACGAGTTCCTCGTCCTGTTCCACGAGATGATAGAGCACGAACTTTGCAAGAAGCATGGGATAAAGGATAGTGCGGTTGTGGCGTTTGATAAGAAATTCGAGGAGGAACGCAAGATGGGTTTGCATTCTCCTGCGGCAGAACCCGGCGCAAGCCAGCACGCGCCATACAGGCGCGAGCACCTTTTTGCAACCAGGCTAGAAAGAATGATGGCAAAGACCCTAGGAGTCAACTGGAAAAAGTACACAAACGCTGTAATGGGGGTCTCAAAATCTAGCAAGAAAAAGAGGCACTGACAAAACAGTTCGTCGTAGTTGCAGAAAATCGACGGCAGGAAAAATTTTCTACCATCAACGAAGCCGGTTTTGACAATCGTGCGGCGTGAAAATTTCATGCCAACCTATATATATGACCTCAGAAAAGAGAAAGCGGGCAGACCGCTTGAAACAGACGTGAAAAGTCTGCGGCAAGCACGGCGGCCAGCAGAAAGAGATAAAAAGATATCAAACCAAGTCAAGATCGGGAGAACTGGAGTGGTCATTTGCGCAACAAGTCTAATCATAAGGTATCCTGCGCCGTTTGCGGGAGAAAGGGAGCTGTAAAAGTGGACAAAAAACGCAAGATAGCAGGTAAGCGCTGGAACTTTTTCGGCATTTTCAGCGTGAAATCAGACCCGATGACGCTCGCATCACAGAAGTTCGAGGCTGAAGCGATAAATCCTAACGCCAATCCGGTGCCTATAGAGTACTGGGAATGTGAAGACTGCTTCAAGGACGTCCAGGCAATACTCAAGCGCTTCAGATGACCTCTTTAAATAGCTTTGGAACTATTTTTCATCATGGGTTTCAACGGGGAGCTAGTAGAATTCCCTAGCACGGACGGCCTGCTGCTCAGTGGATTTCTCCAAAAATTCCAAAATGCAAAAGCGTGCCTCATCCACGTACACGGCATGGAGAGCAGTTTCTACGGAAGGAGGACGCTCACCATCGGCAAGGAGCTGAGCGGGAAAGGAATAGCCTGCCTTGCAATCAACACGAGAGGGCACGATGGCGTATCGTGGCCGAAGAAGTGGTCGGGAGGCTGGGCTCGTGCTGCAGGCACCAGCCTTGAAAGGTTCGAGGACTGCATATCCGACATTTCGGGCGCGATAAAGTTCGCGAAAGGTATTGGCTTCAAAAAATTCATACTTTCAGGTCAGAGTACCGGCTGCCAGAAGATAACCTACTACCAGTACAAGAAGCAGGACCGCAACATCTTGGGCATGGTCCTGCTCGCACCTGCAGATGATTATAACCTTGACAGGAAACGTCTTGGGAGAAGATTTGAAAATGTGGTGAAGGAATGCAAGTTGTTGGTCGCGAAGGGCATGGGGAGGGATGACCCCGCCATGGTCCTCAACAGGTTTTCCGCAAAAAGGTTTCTGTCTGTTGCAGATTTGGAAAATGTAGAAGCGCGGCTGTTCAACTATGATGGCGAGATGTGGGAATTCTCCAAGATAAGGATTCCTGTGTGCGCCGTGTTCGGCAGCATAGACGAAGCGATGGTCAAGCCTGCCCGCGAGTACATGAATATCCTGGGGAAAAGGACAAATTCGCGCATGTTTGTGCCTATCGTTATGAAGGGCTCGGACCACTCGTTCAGCGGCCACGAAACGGAGCTCGCGAAGGAAGTCTATAATAAATTCATTTCCAGGATAATCTGAGGATAGCGGTAAGATGCGGTACAATGACCTGGAAGACGGGTATGTCCAGACGAGCATAGGCAGGATACACTACAAGCATCACGGAGGGAATGGGAAGAAGGTAATCTTCCTTCACGGCCTGGGCGCAAGCACACGGTCATTTGCGCGTTTCATTGAGCAGCTCCCTGACAATCTTGAGGTTTATCTCCTAGACCTTCTGGGCCATGGAGATTCGGAAGCCCCGCAAATAGAATACAAGACCAGCACTCAGGTGAAGATTGTGAGGGAGTTCCTGGAGATAAAGCAGCTGGAAGACAGCTATATCTTCGGCCATTCGTACGGCGCCTGGATTGCCGCGGCAACGGCCCAGGACGACTACAAGGGCAATGGGATCATCATAGAGGACGCTCCCGGCCTTGCAGATTACTTCGAAGACGTCAAAAGGTCAGGCGGGGAGGAGGAACGAAAAGAAAACCTGTTCAAGGAATCGCTGAAGATGAATCCAAGGGAGCATGTGCTGAAGAGCATAGTCTATTCCCGCACGCCCGACGATTACCTGACAAAGGACAGCCTGAGCGGCATAGTCAGGCCCACGCTTATAATCTGGGGAAGCGATGACAAAACAGTCGACGTGAAGTATGCCAAGCTGTTAAATGATTACATAAAAGGAAGCACACTTGAAATTGTGGAAGGGGCGGGCCACGTCCCCCACTATACCCACGCGAAAGCTGTCGCGAATCTAATGTTAAAGTTTATTAGTTAGGAAATAGCAATGGCATTTGTTCTGCATGCCTAAAGACAGAATAGTCCACTTCAACCTGAAAAGAGACGGGCAGGAGATAAAGCTGCCGGCAGAGACTGTCTTCGAAATCAGGGACAAGATTGGCGAGATGGGAAAAGGCAACGACAAAGGCGTCAGTCCGGCTCTGGCGTTTATCAAAGGATCGGAGCCTCACTGGCATGAGGCAACCCATGAGTATTATTTTGTAGTTAGCGGTGAAGGCACAGCGCTAATCGACGGTTTTGCCGTAAGCCTCGAACCGTTCGACTGGCTTGAGATACCTCTGAATTCAGTGCACAGTGTAAGTTCAAAAGAAGGAATGTTCGTTTTGGTGATGACGTCGCCTCCTTGGAGCGCTGGAGACCACCATCTCACGACTAAGAAAAGAAAATAGTCAGGTAACTTTCTGAAGCGCAGCAATAGTTTTCGCATCTTCGACTTCGCCACGCCTGACCATCTTAAGCAGCTCCTTAATCCTGACTGGCGTAGGCTCTATCACTTCGAACTCTTCCAACCTCGCGGCGGTCTTCTTCAGCCGTGTCGCCTTGAACAAATAAGCATACTCCGTCACCCTGCCTGGCGAAGAATAGAAACCTCCTAGGTGTTCCAGCTTGCCGGCGAGGTACCCGAATTCTTCTTCCAGCTCTCTGCGCGCAGCATCGATCGGCTTCTCGCCTTTGTCAATCTTGCCGGCGCAGAACTCGTATATTGTTTTGTTTATCACAGGCCTGAAGTTCTTGCCGAGCAGCACTGTTTCCTTATCCAAGAAAGGCACAACCATAACCACGTCAGGGAGCACCGCCCGCTCAACAACCTTCTTTCTGCCCTTTACCAGCATCTCCTCCCGTTCAACATCAAGAATCTTGCCCTTGAACACAATCTCCTTCATGCCATCAGGATGGATGTTGTTCTCAGCGTTTATAAGCGTATTTGCGGTTTTGTTGCCGCGGCCGGACCGCTAGCTAATTAATGCTTTCTTCTGAACCAATATGTTGACTAGATGAAGCCTGCCGAGATCAATGAGATCAACTCAATCATAGTTGCGATAGTGGTGATCGAGCTGATAGGCAATGTCGGCACATATCTTGCAATTCCTGCTTTCGGCAGCACGTGGTATGCCGCCCTGCAAAAGCCGGCATTCGCGCCATCGCCCTGGGTTTTAGTAGAGGTTTGGCTGGTTCTCTACGCCCTGATGGGCATTGCAGCCCACATAGTATGGGAGAGGGCAATACCCCACCAGAACGTCAGGAATTCGATGATAATGTTCAGTGTCCAGCTTTCGCTCAGTGTATTCTGGTTTGTGCTTTTTTTCGCGTTCCATGCAATCGCCTACTCGCTAATAGAAATAGCATTTCTCCTCGTTGCAGTCTGGCTGACTGCACAGAGGTTTTCGAAGATTTCAAAATTTGCCGCTGTGCTGATGGTGCCTGCGGTCGTCTGGGTTGCGTTCTTGATGTTCTTTAACGTATTCATATGGAAGCTCAACTGAACAGCAAAACAAACCTATAGGAAACGTTTTAATGTGCCGAAATCTAATTACTTCCAAAAGATTGGTTTTCTATGATAGTCGCAGCTCAAAGCAAGTTTTGGGGAAAAAGCATAGAGGAAGCCACCGAGCACTGGGTGAATCTTGGGGTAAACCACATAATGGTAAAGAAAACAAATGATTTCCCTCTCATAGGCCAGGACTCTAAAGCGCGGGCTGATGATTTCAAAAAACTCGCAAGGCTGCAAAAAGAGTACAGCGTATCGTATCATGTTCATCCGTTCAACATGAGCATATTGTCCAACGGCCTGGAAACCTTTCTCAATTCGTATGTGGGAGGGCCCGGCAGGATCTTCAAAGCGTTTGTTGAAAGCGTCGACAAGCAGGTCCAGGAAAACGGGCTTTACCCTCTAATTACGCTGCACCCCTCAACAGTTGTCGGCCTGAAGGAAGGAATAAACTATAAGGAGAGCGAAGTAATTGGGCCCAACAGAGAGTTCTTCCAGGATCTAAATGTTTCATCAAGGATTGCAGTTGAAAACATGCCTGCACCACACAGAACCGC
>CAZXIK010000035.1:0-9244 GCA_964640735.1 Microcaldota archaeon
AGCTTCCCTGAGCGGCACAACGCCGCCGTATTTTTCAGTATCGGAAATGTATTCGAGAAGCGCTTCTCTGCTCTGGAAGTGAAGCCCACGGTGAAGCACTCCGCTTTTTTCAATGAGCCTATCGAGGGTCCCTCTCAGAACTTCTCTAGGGACTGGAATCGGCTGCCTGATTTCTGGTCTTAGTGCATTGAAGAAAGTTGCCTCAAGTTCTACAGCCTCGTCTGCCACGGCCTTTTCTTGAGGGCTGAAGAATGCGGCACCATTCCGATTTGCCATAATGATACTAGGTTGCTTTTGATATAAGTGCAATGCCTTTTGATTGAACTATTGTCTAACCCCCTGCCCAAAACTTTTTGAGAAATTCCAAAACAATCTAACTATTTAAATGTGAGTTGCTACATTGTTATGGGCTGGAGATGGATGATATCGACCACGTAATGGACGTTCTCAACTCCCTCGAAGAGAAAAACCGGAGGGAAAGATCTTCTCCTGAAGGTCGAACCGAGATAGGCAGGGTCGAGCATTTCTATGATAAAATCAACGTTGCCGCCATCCGCCTCACTTCCAGCCTGAGCGTCGGAGACACGATAGAGATCGAGCATGAGGAATACAGCGTAAAGCAGAAAGTAACCAGCATGCAGATCGATAGAAAGGATGTGCCTTCAGCTTCAGCAGGCGACGACGTCGGCATAAAGCTCAGAGTCCCGGTGCCGAGGGGCAGCATCGTATTCAGGCTTGGCTGACCTAGGCGGATCAAATGCGCAGGATACATCTGATTCGCGGCATGGGATTCTTCGATGCGCTGATGCTCGGCATAGGGTTCATAATAGGTTCGGGAATATTCATAATGCCGCTCATCGCCGCCGAGGCTGCGGGAACGTATTCGCTTGTGGGCTGGCTGCTGGGCGGAGTATACTCGATTTTCGCCGGGCTCGCGTTCGCAGAGGCTGCGGCGAAGCTTCCGAAGGCTGGAGGGCTCTACACTTATACGCACAAGGCTTTCGGCGACCTTGCGGGATTCTTTGCAGGCTGGACCTTTTGGATCGGGTACTGGATAACGATAGCTACGGAGCAGTCGGCGCTCGGACTGTACCTGAGCTTTCTTGCGCCTCAGCTCTCCCTTTTCATAAGGGCCACGATAGGCGTGCTCACAGGCCTGCTGCTCACATATTTCAACTACAAAGGGGTGAAACTTGGTGCCAAGATAGGGGATTTCTTCACAGTCGGCAAACTGGTTGCGATAGCAATCTTCATTATCGGCGCGCTGATCTTCTTCAAGCCGTCCAATCTTTATCCTTTGTTCCCTTCATCCATCTCCAGCGCGCCGAACACCAACGCCCTTGTTTCCGCGATAGGCTCCGCAACGGTACTTGCGCTGTGGGCATATCTCGGCGTCGAGATAATAACCGTTCCGGAGGAGGAGATAAAGAACGCGAAGAAGACGGTGCCGAGGGCCATAATTGTGGCCGTGCTTACCGTCACCGTGGTGTATCTTCTCGTTTCAGCTGCATTCCTGGGCGCCGTCAGATGGACCGATTATGCGGGTTCCGAATCTCCGCTCGCGAGCGTTTTCGCAGCGATAACAAAGTCACAGATAGCCGGTGCGATAATAACTTTGGGAGGAATAATGTCCATACTAGGTTCGCTCAACGCAGTCATTTTGGCGACTTCGAGGATCGCGTTCTCGATGTCAAGAGACGGGCTTTTCCCGAAAGCGTTCGCACGGATACATCCGAAATACGGGACTCCTTACGCAGCGCTTGCCCTGCAGACGGCCTTTGCGATCATACTGATGTACACCGTCAATGATTTTGTAGTGCTAGCGTCCCTCGCTGTATTCTTCACCTTAGTGCCCTACGCTTTGAGCTCTTTCGCCACTTACAAGCTCATAAGGAAAGAGAGGGGGGAATTGAGCGTCCTCCGCTTCAAGGGCACTCCGATAATATCGGGGCTTGCCTCGGTCGCGCTGCTTCTAGTCTATCTGAGAAAGGCGGCTGTGCTGGAGGTCGCAGCGATAATGCTGGCGATCGGATTGCTAGTCTTCATAGAAAGGAAAAAGATACGGAGACTTTGATGCCGGAAATTCTGATTGCCGGGGGCCGGATTCCAGCCAATCGACTACCGATTTCATTCCCGATTCGCGTTCAAATGCGATCAAATTCCGCTCAGCGAACATAGATTATTGCATCCAGGAAATTCTTTGCGCCGGCCGCAAGCCTGTTCCCGAAAGTGAGAGTTTCCGATTCGATTTTCCCGCCTTCGGCGCGGATCTTGGCTTCGGTTTTCTTGCGGTTTCTGTATATTATCAGAACTTCGGCTGTGACTCCGACAGCGATCCCTGAATAAGTGATGACCTCCAAAATCGGCGTGTTTTTGACGATACTTGAGGTTGCCTGCAGTGCGCTTACAATCCCTGTAAAACGGGAGGCTTTTAGCATGTTAAGCAGAAGTTCCGAATCGCTGCCTGCCAATTGGTTCAGCACCCCGCTGGCAGCGCCAAGTCCCTTGTCAACATTCTTCAGGATAGGGGCTGCCTTGTCTATCTCGGCATCTGCCTTGCTGTCCGGCCGCCTGGCTTTGGCGATTTCGTCGTCCAGAGTGCCGTTAATGCTGGCTATCGCGATTGCGCGCTGAACCTCGTTCAGGCTCATCAGAGCCTGCCTTTCTTTCTGCTGATAGGCATCGAGCTGTTCAGGGGCTTTCTGCTTCTCCCCGCTTCCAGAACTGTTTCCCGGCATCTTTACCCCGATTCAAATAGTGATGAATGCGGCCTATTTTATGCTTTTCTCCTGTTTCGTATTGATTGCTTAACTGGCTTGTATAGAAATGCGAGCGCAAGGACGAATACCAGGGAGAGCGCACTCATAACGACCAAAGAGGTGTTTCTGTACCTGTTTATCCGCACGTACTCGGAATTTGCCTCCTCAACTGCCTTATTCGCGAACACAACGGCGCTCGATGGCGAGGCAGGATACAGCTTCTCCGCAGTCGCCAGATCGCTGTAAGCCTGGGTCAGGTTCGGAGAGAATATCAGGTAGCCGCTCTCGTTCACCAGATTCACGAAGGCTATCGAATCGTTCAGCGTCTGGTTTGCAGACTGGGCGGCGATGCCGCTTATCTGGATTCCAGCCCCGGCTATCAGCGCTATCCCTAAGAAAGACAGGAGGGAAACAACGAAGGGAAGCCTCATGGAACCACAAGGCGCCTAAAGATTGACGTCGATGTTCAGTTCCTTCTTGAGCTCCCTGTACCTGTTTCTTATCGTTACTTCGGTAACACCGGCGACCTCGGCCACCTCCTTCTGCGTCCTTCTCTCGCCTACGAGCGCGCTGGCTATATAGACCGCCGCGGCGGATACGCCTGTCGGGCTCCTTCCGCTCACAAGCCCCTTCTTCATAGCCTGCTTGAGGAGCTGCACGGATTTCTCCTGCGCCTCCCCGCTGAGCTTCAGCGCAGCGACGTATCTCGGGACATAGCTCACCGGATCGGTCAGAGGTATCCTGAGGCTAAGCTCGTGCGCCACGACCCTGTAGGTCCTGCCGATCTCCTTCTTCGGCACTCCCGATATCTGAGATATCTCGTCGAGCGTCCTTGGCATTCCCGACTGCCTGCAGGTCGCGTAGAGCGCAGCGTTCACTACTGTCTCTATTGGCCTGCCCCTTATCAGGTTGTTCTTTACGCACTGCCTGTAGAGAAGCGCGGCGCTTTCCCTGATGTTGTCAGGAAGGCCGAGGTAGCTGGCAACCCTGTTGAGCTCTGGCAGAGCCACAAGGTAGTTCCTTTCGCTCGAGCTTGCTATGCTCGCCCTCTTGTGCCACTTCCTGATCCTGTAGAGCTGGGCCTGCCTCTTCGACGGCAGCTTGGCCCCCCTGATGTCCTTATTGTACATGTCTATTTCGGTGACGAGCCCCTTATTGGGCTTCATGTACTTTATCGGGGCCCCCGTCCTTGCCCTCGCATTCCTCTGGTCCGCGTCGAAAGCCCTCCACTCGGGCCCGACGTCTGTAACGTTCTCCTCTATGACAAGGCCGCAGTTGTTGCAAACGTACTCTCCGCGTTCGCTGTCAAAAATTATGTCCCCGCTCCCGCAGCTCGGGCATCGCTTCACGCCCTCGGCTATCTTCGGCCCGCCCTCGCCGTGAACGACCGACATGGTCGCGCTTACAGGGCGCTGGAGCTCATCCTCCTGCGGATTCCCCTCAGGATTGGCATCCATTCTTGCCGCCGGCCCGGCAGGCTTCCTTGATGCTGCGCGCTTCGCATTCCTGCCCTTTTTCGCTTTTGCCATTTTCCTTCACCACCAATTCGTTCTCGAACGTCAAGTTAACTTTTTAAAAGTTCCTAAAACTAGATACTACACTTGTATACAATTAGATATTTAAATCTTTCGATGGTTTTAACGTCTAGGAATCGGAAAATGCGGTTTTGCCTACTTGTATATGTCGGCGTGGTCGCTGTCCTCCTTCTGGGATGACTCTTCCTTGGCTTCCTGCTTCGCATCGGTCCCTTTTTCAAGCAGCCTGAGTATTGCGCTTCCTGTCGCATTGATGAGCGCGTACATCCCAACTGTAGGCTTCTTTGTCATGCTCAGGTGCATCGCCGCCCTGATCAGCTCGGCATTCAGCTTCTGGAAATCTGAGAGGGGGGTCTCCGCAATGTGCAGCCTCTGCTCCGTTATCATGAGCATCTGCTGGCTGTTGAGAAGGAGCACTTTGGTGAGCACGCCCTCTGGCCCTAGCCTCTCTGCGTCTATAGCATCCATCTGCATCACGCGTTTCACTCCGGAAACTACGTCTATGTCTGACTGGAAGAAGCTGTTGATCGAGCTGAGGTCATCGAAAAAGACCTTGCTGCCCATAAGCTTCCTTATCCCCTTCACTGGCCTGCCGCCACCTATATCGCCCAGCGTTTTGTCGTCCTTTTCATCTACGGCTTTCTTCAGCTTCGAGGTCCACGACGCGAAAATGGCATCCAGTTTTTCAGCGGCTTCCGGTTCACGCCCTCTCGGCGCGAGAGCGGCGCTCAGCATGTCGTGGAACGGGTAGCCTTCGTCGTGGGTTTCGGAGACGATCTTCCTGCGCTCTTCTGCCAGTTCATTCTCTATTTTCTCCTCTTTAGGCTCAGCCTTTCTCTCCTTTCCTTTCTCCCCCGCATCCGGCATCTACAGACCCAAGTAAGGTATAGAAGCAAGCTTTTTTTAGCCTTTTGTTTGAATACGTCGCTGCCGCACGAGAACGGTTATAAATGTTTTTGATGGATATTATACTCTGTTCAGCTTTTCTTGCTTTTATGTGAGGCTAAATGGCACGATTGCATACGAGAAGGCACGGCAGGTCGAAGTCTAGGAAACCTGTAGAGACAGGCGCCAGCGCAGATGCGGACAGGAGCGCCCTGGAACAGGCGATCATAACCTATGCGAAGCAGGGCATCGAGAGCACGACGATAGGCCGGCGCGTGAAGCAGGAGCGGAACGTCGGCTACCTCAAGCCTGTCCTGGGCCAGAGGCTGAACGCGTTTCTCGCCGCGAAGGGATTCAAGAGCGACATCCCTGTCGATCTCCTCGACCTGATGAAAAAAGCTGTGAAGATGAGGAAGCACATAGGCGCAAACCACAGGGACATGCACAACAGCATAAGGCTGCAGAGAGTGGAAGCGAAGATATGGAGGCTCAGCAAATATTACAGGGGATCGGGAAAGCTGCCGGCGGATTGGAAATACGATCCGGCGCAGGCTGCGCTGATCGTGAAGGAGAGGTGAGCTGATGGCGGTCCAGAAAGGAGTAGAGAAGTGGAAGATGAAGCAATGGTTCGACGTCTACGCGCCGAAGGCGATATCCTCCGAGGTGATAGGCAGCATGCCAGCGGCCGATGAAAAGAGCGTCATGGGAAGGATCATGAAGGTTAGCCTGAACTGGATAACCCACAATCCGAACCACGCGTTCATGATGGTCGGGCTGAGGGTGATCGAGGCTAACGGCAACGTCGCGAACACGGACATCGACTACTTCGCGCAGCAGTACAGCTACCTGCACTCTCTGGTCAAGAGGCACGCCGATGCGATTTACACTTACGATTCTGTGAAGGACAGCGAAGGCAACTCAATCATCCTGAAACTCCTTGTCACCACTGCCGGAAGGGTGGCGAAGATGACAAAAAGCGACATAAGGAAGACGGTGAGCGCCTTTGCAAAGGAATACGTAGGGAAGATGAACAAGGAGGACTTCATCAAGGCGCTTATATCGAGCGACCTGCAGGCGGAGGGGAGGAAGAAGCTTGCCCTAGTGGCTCCGGTATCGAAGCTCGAGATAAAGAAAGTCGAGTTCTCCTGAAATCAGATTTTTTCTCTAATGAATCCGGCAAGCACTACCGCGTTGTTGTGCACGGTATCCTTCGAGGCGTAAATCAGGGTGACGTCCCCATTTTTAGCCATCTCGATCAGCTCGGCCACCTTTCTATTCCCTTCGAGCTCCTTCTCGTACTTCTTTGAAAATTCGTCCCATCTGGAAGGATCGTGGGAAAACCATTTCCTGAGCTCTGCGCTTGGGGCCAGATCTTTCATCCAGACATCCACGTTCTGGGTGCCCTTCTTCACGCCCCTCGGCCAAAGGCCGTCAACGAGCACCCGCTTGCCGTCGGTAAGGTCCCTCTTCTCGTAAACGCGCTTTATGCCGACTAGCAATGGCACACCGGATTAAAAACGTGCCCAAAGCTTATAAAGTGAATTTATTTAAGGCGAGAAATCCGAAATTTATTCATGGGGAGAACAGATCTGGAGCGGGCCGCAGAGTACTACGGCATGAAGCGCGTGAGGATAGACGCGGGGCTCGGAGTTGTAGAGGTCGAGTCTGCTGAGCCCGTAGACTATTTGAAGGTTGACCAGGCCGAATCGATTCTCTGGGATATGGGAATCAGAATGGAAACGAAGACCTTGGTGGTAAAAGGCCCCGCGGTAACCAGGGATGCTTTGATTCGGGCCAGGCAGCTCAATGGCAGGGTTGGCCACTCCTGGGAGCTCTTGGGAGAGGCGCCGGCCGAGGATCTCAAGATACTTGTCAGGCAGACGCCGCCGAAAGTCAGGGAATTTACGGAAGCGGAGGCGCTCGCATTAAGGTAGCGCATCGGCTAGCACGCTTTTTCCCCTGACCAGCGAGGAGAAGGCGCTTATGTTCAAAACTTTCGCGTTTACGGTGTGGATCCCCATCAGCTCCAGCAGGAGTTCGTCGCTCCTCTCTAGCCGCCTTATCGTAACCACATTTCTAGAGATGTGGCCGTTCGCATCAAAGGTTCCGGCGATGAAAAAAACCGCGAGCCAGCCCCTCTTTCTCGGGAGAGCCGTTCTTTCTTTGAGAACTTCGCGGATCATCTTCGCAAGTTTCGAATGGTAGAAGAAGATGTGCCTGAATGTCTCTTTCTCCTGTATCACGATCTTCTTCGGGTCAACTCCGAGCTTGAGCGCGCATTTAATGAAGCGCTCTTCTATCTCGTCATTCTGCGTCACTATCCCGACCTGGCTCGCCTCGGCTTCGCGCGTCCTCCCCGAAAGTCCGGCCAGGTAGCACAGCTCTCCAGTGGGCTTGAAGCGCATGATAGGATTAGCTAGGATAAGGATTTAAGCAGATCTTCCCTCCTGATCTTCTCCAACGCGCTCTTTATCAGGGCGCAGCCCTCCGCGACTGACGCCCCAGGCCCAGAATCAGGAATTTCCGGATCGCCCAGCCCGGCGAATTCCGCAAGAAGAAAAATCTTGCCCTCCAATCCAGGAAACATCCCCTCGATGTATTCCTTGTGCCTTCTCTCCATTACGAAGATTATGCGGGCCTTTTCAAGATCTTTCCTTCTTATCGATTTGCAGCTGTTGTTCGAAATGTGGAAACCTAGCTTCTCGATCTCCGCAAGGACGTCTTCAGTGCCCTCTTCCCCGAACGCTTCGCTGACCTTCAAGTTTACTGGCCTTTGCCTTGTTCCTCCTGATTCGGCGTGGAAGCCGGGAAACATCTTGTTGAACAGCAGTTCTGCCACTTGGCTTCGGTACATGTTGCCGGTGCAGACGAAAAGAACATCCTTTGCCATTAAAAACACTTCAAAAAAAAGAAAGATTCAGTCTTGAGGATTAATGCTAGTTGCGGAGCAAACTGCCCTGCTTTAACGAAACGTAAAGTTTCGAGGTGATCTATCCGCAGGTTCCCCTACGGATACCTTGTTATGACTTAACCCCCCTCACAAAGCACTAGTTCGAAAGCGCCGTAGGCGCTGCCTCACTAGAACCTCGCTTGGGTGATTTGACAGGCGGTGTGTGCAAGGAGCGGGGACACATTCACCGCTCGAATTCACAACCCGGAGCCTTTAAGGCTCCAAGATATAGTGACAAGCGATTACTAGGGATTCCAGCTTCATGAGGGCGAGTTTCAGCCCTCAATCCGGACTTTGACTGCTTTTGGGGGATTAGCTCCGCCTTTCGGCGTGGCAACCCATTGTAGCAGCCTCTGTATGCCGCGTGTAGCCCGGGAGATTCGGGGCATACTGACGTACCGTCGCCCTCTCCTTCCTCCTCCTTAAACGGAGGCGGTCCGAACAGAGTGCCTATAATATCGCTATTACAGTAGCAACTGTTCATGAGGGTCTCGCTCGTTACCGGACTTAACCGGACAGTTCACACCACGAGCTGACGATCGCCATGCACCACCTCTCGGCTCGTTTGGCAAGATCTCCAGTCTGGCCTTCATCCTGCCGTCGCTCCAGGTGATATTTCGGACGTTGTATTCAATTAAACCGCAGCATCCACCCCTTGTGGTGCTCCCCCGCCAATTGCTTTAAGTTTCAACCTTGCGGCCGTACTCCCCAGGCGGCAGACTTATCAGTTTCCCTACGGTACTGCGCCAACACGAAGTTGGTGCAACACCCGAGTCTGCATAATTTACTGCTAGGGCTACTCGGGTATCTAATCCGATTCGTTCTCCTAGCCTTCGCCACTCACCGTCGGATGCGTTCTGGTCAGGCGCCTTCGCCACCGGTGGTCCTTATAGGATTACAGGATTTTACCCCTACCCCATAAGTACCCCTGACCTCTCCCGCTCCCTAGCCAGAAGGTATCCCAAGCCAGCGTCAGCGTTGAGCGCTGACATTTCACTTGGGACGGTTCTAGCCGGCTACTGGCCCTTTAAGCCCAATAATCGCGGAAACCACTCGTGCCGCCGGTATTACCGTGGCGGCTGCCACCGGTCTTACCCAGCACTTATTCGCCAAGC
>CAZXIK010000036.1:0-9225 GCA_964640735.1 Microcaldota archaeon
GTCGATAATCTTCGCACGCGTAACAAACACATCCCGGACATCCTCATTTGTTATCAGGTCAAGGTACCTTTTTCTGTACCTCAGCTCGATATCCGTGAGTCCGTGGAATTTTTCCGGTAGCGTCAGCAGCGATTTGGAAAGAAGCTCAAGCTTCTCAAGCTCGACGCTGATTTCGCCCCTCTGGGTTTTCGTGACGGCGCCCTTCACTCCGACTATGTCACCAGGGTCCAGTAGCTCCAGGAGTTTCAGTGCATTTTTGTCGGCCGTATCGCTCTTTATCATTATCTGGATTCTTCCCGCTCCGTCCAGCAGGTCGAGGAACGTGAGCTTCCCGAAAGACCTTGTTCCCACGATGCGGCCGGCAACGCTCACCTTCTTGCCGTTTAGCGATGAGAATTTGTCCTTTATCTCTTTTGAATGGTGGGTCTGCTCGTATGAGTACGGGTACGGGTCGATTCCCATCTTCCTGAGCTTTTCAAGCTTTTCCAGCTTCGTCTTGTCCAGCATCCAAACCGTCTTTTCGAATGATATTGAACGTGTTCTTTGATAAGCCTTTTGAGTTCGGGCCCGGCGGGATTTGAACCCGCGACTTTCAGGTTAAAAGCCTGTCACTCTGGCCATGCTGAGTTACGGGCCCCATTTGTTTTGTCGTGTTTAAGGTATAAAAGTAGAGCTGTTGAGCGGACGGCTTCTATTGCCTTTTCTCTAGTTCTATGAAGTTGACGGATTTGACAGCTATTTTAATAGCATCTTCTACGCTGGCGGCTATTTTTTCTGGAGGGAACTCGTTAGTTGCCCTATTGGCGACCACCGCGAAAATGGCACCTGTCTTTATTCCGCACTTCTCGCCGATTGTGAAAAGAAGCGAAGACTCCATTTCAAAACACAAAACGCCTGCATGCTGCAGATTTTCCACAAGACGAATTTTTTCGGGCGGAAGATAACCGTTGAATACCGGCCTGCCCTGACCCAGGTAGAAAGAATCAGTCGATGCAGTCATTCCAATATCGTATTTCTTATGTAGTTTTGCAGCGGCGGACAGAAGTGCCAAAGTAACATCATTGTTCGGATAGGAAACATCCATCATCTTTTTACCGTAGTTTAGCGAGGTGCCTTCAAGAACCATCGCCGAATCGGCTATCACCGCCCTTCCCACCTCGGTGCTCTTTTGCAGACCGCCACATGTGCCGACCCTTATCATTACTTTGACTCCGAGAGCAGCAAGCTCGTTGATCACTATCTCTGACGCTGCTGGGCCTATGCCCGTGTTTGTCGCCATGACCTGCTTGCCACCTACGGTTCCTCTCCAGGTCACAAACTCCCGGTGCCTTGCAACTTCCTTAGGGTTGTCAAAAAGCCTGGCTATCTTGGGAACCCTTTCAGGGTCTCCAGGCAGAAACGCGATTGGAGCTATATCCTCAGGACCCAGAGCCACATGGTACTGCTTACCCTGGCCGTCGGTCGGCTTGGTTGCATTTCCCATTCTAATCCCAGTCGGACTACGATGAGGTTTCCCTGCTTATAAGCATTTTTAGCGATTTGTTTTGAGCAATATTGGACTTGATTCGAATTCGTTTATAAGGATTTAGCTGCATAATGCTGTTGATCTAGTGGACATCGGCCTTATTCTGACGAGGCACAGGGAAGTATACAGGAGCGAGTCAACGAATGACCTGATAAAGGCAATAAAAAATGCGGGCTGCAGGCCAGTAGAGATCGGCATAAGTTCGGTCAAAGTCAAATTCGAGAAGAGCAGGATGGCTCACTACTTGATCAGCCCTTTCGGCTACTCCGATGAAGAGACAAAGCTTTCTGTTGACGGAGCGATCCTCAGGGAGATTGGCATAATCAGGGATTTTGAGCAGTATTCTCACAGAATCTGGTGCATAAGAAGCATGGAGATGTCTGGGATAACAATCATAAATAATGTCACTAGCTGGCTCGCGGCACGCGACAAGCTTGGCTCTTTGGCGATTCTTTCCAAGAGCGGGATTCCAGTGCCGGACACTTCGGCAAGCGAGAGCTTCATTGCTGGCTACAATGCGGTAAGGAATTTCAAGAAGGCTGTTGTCAAGCCGCAGATAGGAAGCAGGGGGCTAGGTGTATTCATGGTCGAGGACCCGGATGTTGCAGTTCACATATTCAGCTATCTGATGAACCTTAGCAAGCCCATATATGTGCAGAGGTTCCTCGAGAAGAACGGCGGAGGCGATTACAGGATAGTGGTCGTTGGGGGGGATGTGATAGGCGCCGAATACAGGAAGAATAGAAATTGGAAGAGCAACGTCGCCGCTGGCGCCAAGCCGAAGGCCGCGAAACTCAATCCGGAGCTAAAGGAGATCGCGATCAAATCTACGGAAGCGTTGGGTCTTGATTATGCTGGGGTTGATGTCGCTGACACCGATGAGGGCTACTTTGTGCTTGAGGTGAATCCTTCAGTCACATGGACCGGATTCAAGAAAGTGACCGGGATTAACCCTGCGATTCACATCGTGAACAATCTTCTGGAGAAACTCAAGTAACAAGACGTTCAGAGAAGATCCTCTGCCGTTATTATCCCTCTTATCTCGCCTTTGTTCAACACAACTACAGCCCTGCTGCTCTTGAGTATGCTTTTAACGACGCTAATGGGCGTCGTCTCATTTACAGTGGAAAATGGTTCCCTGAGTATATCCCCTATCCTTGCATTTCTCGATTCGCCGACCAAATCCAACGAGGCAATGCTCCCGACAAGCCTGTGCCCTTCAACAACTGGGAACTGGGAGATTGTGTGTTTCTTCACCAGGGCGACAGCCTTCTGTATCGTGTCGGAGGGCTTCAGCGTTATAACATGTGCGTGCATCGCGTCCTTTGCAATAACCTGGTCTTTGCTTTCCATAGACTCCAGCACGCTGAATATGTTCATGGCTATTTCATAATTTGGCACGACCAATCCCCTCTCTACCTTGGTCAGGAGCGACTGGCTTACATTCACCTGCTTGGCTAGCTGGCTTTGTGTCAGCCCGAGGAGTTTTCTCCTTCTTTGTATGTCAGTGAGCTTTGGGAACTGCATGCTATCAATACTTCACAGAAGTTTATAAAACTTCATCGAAAATTATTCCCTTTTGAATATTATTGGCAGGAAGTATTAAATAGACAGAATTGGAAAAAGATGCATCGGTTTTTGTACACGATACGATAATAAATTAGGTCATTTCTAATTAAATGAGTTGTGATAGGCTTGAGCAGACACATTAAAAAAACGGACCCTGAGATTTTTGAGGCGATGAGGAGCGAGCTGAGGCGCCAGCGTGAAACGCTGGAGATGATACCATCGGAGAACTTCGCCAGTGAGGCGGTACTGGAAGCGAGCGGGTCGGTGCTCACAAACAAATATTCTGAGGGATACCCTGGAAAAAGGTACTATGCAGGAAATCAGTTTATCGACATTGTTGAAAATATCACAATAGAACGTGCGAAGAAGCTTTTTGGAGTGCCGCACGTTAATGTGCAGCCTTACTCCGGCTCTCCGGCGAATTGGGAGATACACGCCGCGGTGTGCAAACCTGGAGATGTAACACTGGGACAAAGCTTGCCTGACGGCGGCCACCTGACTCACGGATGGAAGAGCAGTGCCACAGGCCAATTCTTCAAAAGTGTCCAGTATCACGTCAAACCTGACGGCTATATAGATATCGAGGAAGTGAGGAAGCTCGCCAGAGAAAACAAACCTAAGCTCATCTGGGTTGGGGCTACCGCTTATGCCAGAGAGTTTCCTTTTGAAGAATTCGGCAAGATTGCGGACGAGGTAGGCGCTTATCTTGCGGCAGACGTATCACACATTGCAGGTTTGATAGTGGGAGGCGCACACAAAAGCCCTGCCGATCACGTCCACATAATAATGACCACAACGCACAAGACGCTTCGAGGGCCTCGCGGTGCAATGATAATGGTCACTGAGAAAGGATTGAAGAAAGATCCTGAACTTGCTGACAAGATTGACAAGGCGGTGTTCCCTGGAAGCCAGGGAGGGCCTCATGAAAATTCGATTGCCGGAATAGCTATCGCACTGAAGGAAGCTTCGGAACCGGCATTCAAAGAGCATGCCCAGCAAATAGTGAAGAATGCTAAGGTCCTTGCGGATGAGCTGACAAAACGGGGATTCAAGCTTGTGACTGGGGGCACTGAAAACCACTTACTCCTGATAGATCTTACGCCACTCGGAAAAGGAAAGGGGGCTTTTGCCCAGGATGCGCTCGAAGCTGCTGGAATAATAGTCAACAAGAACACAATACCGCACGATCCCTCCTCGCCGTTCTACCCGAGTGGAATAAGGCTGGGAACGCCGGCAATAACCACAAGGGGCATGAAGGAGAAGGAGATGGTAGAGATTGCAGGGATGATATCAGAAGCGGTTGAACAGATAAAAGGCTACGACCTTCCTGATGACAAGGAAGCAAGAAGCAGAGAGATCAAGAGAGTGAAAGCGGAGCTCCAGGCCAACAAAATCATAAAATCCGTGAAAGAGCGCACGCTCGCCATCTGCAACAGGTTCCCGCTCTACCCAGAGCTTAAGTTTGAGTGATTTGATTGACGAAAGAAGGCAGCAAAGCTAAACAGGCCGATCCGCACTTTCAAGGCGCAATGCTTGCTGGTCCAGTGTCCAGGTCTGCTGGAACCGCAAAAGTGCACAGGTTGATGCGCGACGGATACGCTACAGAAGCTGACTTTCTTGCGGCAGTAGGCAAAGATTCGAGAGAGATAGAAAAGGCCCAGAAAAATTTTGCTTTCGTTTCCACTGGACAGCTCGATTGGCTTGACGCCTTCAGGCCCCTGACGCGCTGCTTTGGCGGATTCGCGGTCAGGGATTCCGCTGGCGAGGATGCCGTGGGACCCGTCACACGCTGGTTCAGAACAGACACTTTTTACAGGAAACCGCTGGTGAACGACAAGATAGAATGCGGCAGAGACGAGCTTGCCGGATTCATGCCTGGAAGTCCTTCAGATTCAGTCATCTTCCTTCCGGCCCCATACACGTTTGCGAATCTGGTCGAGAACTCTTACTACGATACTCTGGAAACGCTGGCATTGGATTACGCAAGAGCTGTATCTAAGAGCGCAGTAAAGCTGGGAGAGAAGGGCTACAAGTGCATCCTACTGACGGAGCCTTTTGTTGGATATGCTCAATCGAAAGGCAACAATGACCTTCCTGATTGGTTTTCGCGCTCGCTCTCAGAGATAAGAGCCCCGGGAATAAAGGTTGGGGTAAATTTTCCTCTGGCAGAGATAGAGATCATCATGCCTCACGTAGACGGCTCCGATGTTGACTTTGTTGGCATTGACACGACGTTCTCCTCAGGTTTCAAGATAGACACTGGAAAAGACGTTTTCATAGGAGTTGTTGATGGGGCGAGACCGCTTGTGGAGGACAACAAAGACATCAAGAAAAGAATTGATGAGTTTCTATCAAAGGCGAGCTTCTCGGGAAAATACTACATTGGGCCCAACGATCGCCTGTGGGATGTGCCTTTTGAAGTGGGGCTGAAGAAAATTGGTGCTCTGGCTGAGTTTAAACCTCGGGGAGGAAGATGAAGGACTTGTTCGTGACTCAGGAGATTGAAAGCTTGCAAAGACCTCAGTGGCGGCAGAAACTCAACGCTCCGTTGGGGAAGATGGAGATTGCTGAGGCACTCCTTTGGGGAAGGAGGCTCGGAATCAAGGAAGTCGACGATCTTGTCAACCAAAAATCGACCGGATTGCTCCAAAGAAAAGTCTTTCCTAGGCCGGATGAAGAGAAACAGAGGATAATAGAGACGGCCTCTATCTATGCGATAAGAATATTTGAGCTGGCGGGACTTGACCGCGTTTTCAACGGCGAACAGCCGAGAACGGAAATGTATGACTTCTTGGCGCAGAAGACAGAAGGAATAGAAACCTCCGGGACACTAAACTCATTCGACGCGAACTACTTCAAAAAAGGGATAATAACCAAGAAGGTGACCATAAAGAAGAATGGCACGAACTTCTTCGCCAATGAACTCGAATTTGTGAAGAAGCACACGGACAGGGTTCCGAAACCATGCCTTACCGGACCTTACACAATGTCCGACTGGTCCTATCTTGAACATTACAGGGATCTTTACGCATCAAAAGGCAAGGAGGGCAACGAGGCCATATCAGAGTCTCGGAAAGCGGCTATCCTTGACTTCGCCAGAAACGTTTTGAACCCCATAGCTCTGAGGCTTGCAAAATCTGGGGCAAAGGTTGTGCAGATAGACGAGCCTGCTGCCTCTACTGATGAGAGGGAATCGAAGGTTTTCACTGAGGCAATAAATGAGTCTTTTGCTGGCATTCCTCCTGGAGTGGAAAAGGCAGTGCACCTCTGCTACAGCAACTATCCTGCCCTTTTTCCGGCACTGGCTGATTGCAAAGCTGATTCATACCTGATAGAGTTTACAAACCATGCTTCAACGACAAATTTCAGGCCGGAAGACGTTGACAAGGACACTTTCAAAGCGTTGACTCTGTTCAGGGAGTATGGGATGAAAGTCAAAATAGGCGTTGGAGTGATAGACATACACTCTGACCTTATAGAAACACCGCAGGTTGTGAGGGATAGGCTGCTATACGCCGCAAAAGTTCTGGGCGATCCGGAACGGGTCCAAGTAAACCCTGATTGCGGGCTGAGAACCAGGAGATGGGACGTGGCATTCCCTAAGCTCTGCAACATGGTCGAGGGGGCTGCGCTGGCCAGAAGCGAGTTCCAGTAAGCGTGATTTGATTGAAAATGATGCTTGAAGTAAAACCTCCGGTAAGGCAGGCTAGAAAAGAAACCGTCGCCAAAGCTGTTAAGGAGATAGGGGCCGCTTTGGAAGAGATTAATGGCGTTGATTTTATAGACATCCCGGAGATTATTGAAGAAAACTATGAAGGCAGGCCGCTTTACAGAAACATGGCTACCAGCGAGTTCGGGGCCTTACTTTCCGAGATTACAAATGCAAACATCGTGATAAACAAAGTCACTGCGCACTTCTTTTCCGAAAAGAAATTCGAGGCGTGGCTTGGTGAGAAAATAGAACAGCAAGGCCTGCGTAATTTTATTTTTGTGGGAGGAACGTACAAGGAAATCGATTATCCTGGGCCCTCAGTGGTAAGGGCGAACCAAATAGCTTCCAACTTCAAGGAGATAAAATTCGGCAATATTTGCATTCCCCGTCGGACAGGAGAAGCCGAGAGTCTCGCATCCAAGACTGAGAGCGGAGCTTCATTTTTCGCGACGCAGCTGCTTTTTGAGCCCAGGACCATCGAGAAGGTACTGGAGGAGTATGCTTTGCTCTGCAGGGAGCGCAACATCAAGCCTGCAGCCTTCTTTTTGAGCTTTGCTCCTGTTGCGAAGAAACACGACATAACATTCTTCAAATGGCTCGGGGCGGACATGCCTAAAGAAATTGAAGCCCGCATTAAGAACGCAGGCGGACTCGCCGAGGAGTCGACACGGATCGCAACTGACATTTTTTCAGAGATTATTGGTTTCGCGAAGGAAAGGGGGCTTGGCTTGGATATTTGCCCAAATATCGAAGCGATATCAAGCTCGAATCTCAAGCACGCCTGCAGCATGGCGATCAAGATGCGGGGCAGTGGTCGACATTAGCAGGCGCACTCGATGAAACTTGCAGGCAAACAGATAAGTCCAATGTACCTATGGACTATTGCACTGCTGGTTGTTGTTGCGGCTGTTGCCAGCTACTTTTCGGCGCAGTTCCCTGTCTCGCTTTCGGCCGCGGTTGTTTCTGCAGCCATACTGGATGCAGCAATAGAAACCATTTACTTGAAACGCGCATTCAGAATTCCTGTTTCTGGGATAATAAGCGGATTTGTGATAGGCTCGGTAGCGCCGCTGAATGCGCCTATGCTAACGATCATTCTTGCGGCTGCCATCGCAATCTTGTCGAAGCATCTAATCAGGACAAGACACGGGAACGTGCTAAATCCGGCCGCATTCGGGCTGCTTGTGGCTCTGCCCGCGTTCTCCGTAGTAGATGGCTGGTGGGTCACGGCAAGCTTCAACGTTTTGGGTTTTGCGCTAATGCTTACGCCGATATTGGCGGTAGCATCATACAAAGCCAGCAGACTTACGGCCTCTCTCTCGTTCATAACCGGGATTTTCCTCATAAACCTGCTCGCGTCTTATGGAGCCGCTGATCCGCAAAGCGCACTGATCTCTCTGCTGGGAATAAACTTCTTCCTTGCATTCATCATGATAGCCGAACCGAAGACCTCGCCGAATGGAGCTTGGCAGCAAGCCGCATATGGGATCGGGATTGCTGTGCTCTACTTTCTTCTAGCAAGGTACAGGATTGAATACGCCGCCCTTATCGCCCTCCTGCTTGGAAACGTAGGATATGCGCTCTACAGGATGGCCAAGAAGTGAGCTTTTTATTAATATAGGTAACATAGCTAGTGATGATTATGGACGGATACTGCATGCACTGCAAACAGGCAAGGACCATGAAGGACGCCAAGGAAGTGAAGATGAAGAATGGAAAAATGGCGATGTCCGGCGTCTGTTCTGTCTGCGGAACCAAGATGTTCAAGATTGGCGGGAAGTGAAAACTGCTGCCAAGCTTCTTGTAGCCTGGCCTGTCTTAATTTCATTTCAGCTCAAGCTCGAGCTCAGGCCACCCTTTTCTGAATCTGCACAACCTTTATCTGGAAGATTAGAGTCTGCCCGGCAAGCGGCGGGTTGAAGTTGACTGTAACGTTGGTCGCATTCAGCAAGATTATAAGCCCGCGCCTCTGGAGATTGCCCGATACCTGCACAACGGTCATGCCCAGCGTGGGCGTCTGGTTTTTAAAGGTGCTCCTAGGTATCGACACTATAAGCGATGCGTTGTACTGGCCATATGCCTGATCGGGAGTCAGCGTTATGTTCTTTGTCTGGTCAAGCTTCATGCCGACCACTGCCTGATCGAATCCCCTGATAAGCTGTCTTGAACCTGCAGTGAACTGCAGCGGCTGTCTCCCGACATTCGAATCGAATATTGTCCCGTTTGGAAACGTTCCAGTGTAGTAGACGCTGACATTATCGCCAACTGCGACAACCGGCGGGACGCTGAATGCAAAATATATGCCGAACAGCACCGCTAGCGCCACTATGACTCCTAGGATGTGGATGTTCTTTATGTGGATGTTTATGACATCCTCCTCGGGCTAAAGCCCGAGGTTTCCTTGTCATAATCTCCTCTG
>CAZXIK010000037.1:0-8874 GCA_964640735.1 Microcaldota archaeon
CGGTAGCAATTAGCAGATGAAAAGGGGCCGCTTGGCTCCTTTTCTTTTCTTTTTTCTTTTCGATTCCCTCCAGCGCGAGCGTCAGCGCTCCCATCTCACAGCACGGATAGAAAAAGTGGCAGCGTGACTATCTTTTCAAGCGTGGGCTAGCACGCAGCGGCAACCTGCGGCTAAAAGGGGCCGACCGGCTCCTTCCCCTCTTCTCTCTTCTCTATTTTGACGTCGGAAATTGTCCGCCTGCCGTTGGGCAATCTATTTAAACTTTCACAATCCATATCTAGAAAGTGCAAACATGCGCGAACGCCAAGCCCTGCTCGCAGGCCTGCTTCTCCTGTCGATGGTCTCGATAGGCAGCGCATACTCGCAGGCGCAGATAAGCTCTCTGCTCTCAGGCTACAGCGTTCCCGTCTCGCTCTCGAACTACCTCAAGCCCGTCAGCCTCACGTACGCCGGCTCCGAGTACGTCGCCCTGTACAACGGCAGCAGCCTCGATTTCCTCGTAAACGTGACCGGAAGCACGTACTCGATCGTTCTCAACTCCACTAGCATAGCGGGCATAATAAGGAACTACACGTTGAGCAGCCTGCTCAACAGCACCAACTTCACGGCGCTTGGGAAGCTTATGCAGTCGTACCGGAGCTCGTCATCGTCGGTGCTGTCCGACTGCTACTACAGGAGCGGATTCACTAGCGGGCTGAGCTGCAACGCAACGAACTACTGCGCCGCCTGCGAGACAGTCCCCATCTGCTCGAAGATATTCCGCAACGCGTCCATCAACGTCGCAGGTCCTACGCTCTACGGCTCTGGGCTGGGGATCTTCGGTGCCGCGATAATGAACTTCGGCAACCAGTACGTCTGGCTGAACAACAGCTTCAACAATTTCTATAACGCGACGAAGAACGTGGACAGGTCTAACGCCGCCGCGAAGATCTCGGCGCTGAACTCGGCGTTCCTGAACGTCTCAAACCTTTCGACGACAATCGGGAACAGCACGCTCTTCCTGTACACCGGCCCTGTCGACATAGTAAGCACCTGCTCCGACTACTCCGACATAACGGCCGCGCCATGGTACTGCGCCGCGCTGGGCTTCTGCGAGAACCCGACCTTCAACTCGTCTCAGCTCGCGCTCGTTAACATCTCTCTCGCGAACATCGACGCGCTGCCGACGAGCAGCTCCCAGATAGCGCAGCTCGCGGGCAGCATAAGCAGCTTCGAGAACGCCTTCGTGTATCCTGTGGCGTCGAGCCAGAAGCTCGCGCAGCTGAAGCAGATGCTCAACTCCACGGTGCCAGGCTACAGCGCGCTAGTCAACGGCGCCGCCGTATTGCTGTCGCACATAAGCGACCCGACGCTCAGGGCGGAGCTCTCAGCGCTTGAGTCGACGTACAGCAATGCGACGACAAACTACTTCAACGCCAACCTGACCAGGCTGAACAGAACCATCGCCGCACAGTACTCGGCGCTCTTGGCGAACTACACTGCGCTCAATGATACTTACTCCGCGGCCGTGTCCGCGGCAGCTGACAACACCGCGAGGATAATAGAGGCGCAGCTCGGCGGCACCGTATCAGCAAAGCTCGGCGACATTGCGCTTGCCCAGTTCGCGATCAACGACAGGCTGGCCGCAGGGGAGCTCTCCAACCTGACCGCAGTGAACGCCAGCCTCAGCAGCATCAGGTCACAGCTCTGGCAGTTCACAGCCTATCCGGTCTCGCTAGGGGAGGCGGTCAGGGCGATGGACGGCGGGCTGGTACGCAGCTACGGGTCGCTGCTTGGCCTCGACTACCCGAGCGCGGTAAGGATGGCTCCGGTCCTGGGATCGGCTGCGGCGCTGACTACGGGGATAGCGGTTATCGCCATCGTGTTTCTTGTGCACGGCTATCTGGCAAGGAACAGGAGGCTGGCGATGAATCCGAGGACGGCAGGCCACTGGCGCACGCTTTACCTGCTAATAGGCGGGCTGACTGTGGCCTACATGGTGTTCACTTTCTTCCTGCTTTCGAGCGCCAACGCCTCAGCGCCTTACGGCGCGTTCCAGAGCGCGTACAGGGCGTCCCCCACCCTCGTGGTGGCCGTCAACGGCACGCCCACCCTGAATGAGTACGTGTGCGCCAGCAGGATAAGCGCCGGAGCGGTAGCGCAGAGCAAGAGGTCCATAATAGCGACCTTCTCGAACGGCGTATGCAACACGCAGAATACGACGAGCACGGTCAGCTCATGCCTCGGCGCATTTGCGAAGTCCAACACTCCTGTCGTGCTGCTCACCAACAGCACGCACAGCGGCATAAGCCTTTACTCGCTCTACGGGACGATCCTGAGCGTCAGCGGCAACGACTCCGTCATGAACTCCTGCTACGCGGCGCTCCTCACAAGGTGATGCGATGGCAAAGTCCCAGGGGGAAAAGAAGGAGGAAGCTGAATCAAAAAAGAAGCCCCGGATCGGCGGAGGGAAGGGAGAGGAGAAGGGAGAGGAAAGAACGCAGCCGGCATGGAGGACGCTCCTCTTCGCCGTGATCCCCATAGCTCTCGCGGTGCTCCTGTTTTTCTTCGCGGTGCTGCCCGCGTTCTCGGTGCCCTTCTCGACTTTCAAGGCGAACTATCTCGCCGCGCCGCGCGTCGCCATAGTGACTGTTGACCTCAACGCTTCGCAATTCGCAATCGTCTCATCGTGCGCGACGCAGATAGTGCAGGTGACCGCGCGCTCAAGGAATGCGACGACGATAGACTTCTATGTGCTCAACCAGACAAGGTGCATCTACCCTGCGGGGGGCCTGGGCCACACGCTCTCGCTTCTCAACAACACGATAGGATACTGCATCAACGCAACGAAATCCGAGCCGACGATATTCATGAACTACAGCGCAGTGAATCGCACCGTCATAAACGCCGGCAGCTTCTACATATACGGCAACGCGCAGTATTTCTCCCAGTGCCCGGCAGTCGTCGACCTTTCCTAGGCCCCGTTCTCCTCCAGCACTTCCTCGAGCTTCCTGTTGATCCCCACCGCCCTTTTCCTCGTTATGTTCCAGTTGCTCTTCCCCCGCTCGAACTCGGAGAGCTTGATGAAGAACCAGCCCATGTTGTTCATCCGCCATGCGACGAAAGTTGGGAAGGCGCTGTTCGTCTCCCATTCGAGCAGCTTCGCATGCTGCTCCGGGTCGAGCGCAAGGCTTCCGCTCTCCCACGCCTTGCATTCGACCGCTATGAGCCTTCCCTTCTTCACGGCAATCAGGTCGGGGCTCAGCGCATTCACCCCGGACCCCGCGCTGCGGATGACGGAATAGCCCCGCTTGCTGAGAACGTTCAGAAGTTCCCTTTCGCTCCTTGCCCCCTTGGCGTAGTTGGTCAAACAAGCACCGGTCGCAGAGTTATCTGAACAGGGCAAGATTTTAACCTTTCTATTCCTCGCGGGCGATCTTGCGCGGTGGACGTGCCCGTGCAATAGGAATAAATAATGCAAATTCGGCAATCTCTAGAGGCCAGGGGGACTTCCATGCATGAAGAACGCAGAAAGCAGAATGTCTATTTGGTAGATGCGGCGAGGAGCGCTACTGGAAAGTTTCTCGGCTCTCTTGCCGAATTCACGGCGCCGCAGATAGGCTCGCGGGTGCTGGGCGAACTGCTGCGGAGAGCGCAGGCAAACAGGAACGCTATAGACCTTGTTGTCGTCGGAAATGTGCTGCCGGCGGGCCTTGGTCAGAACCCCGCAAAACAGGTGGTGATTGGCGCCGGCCTTCCTGTGGAGGTTCCGGCATACTCGGTGAACCAGATCTGCGCTTCAGGCCTCCAGGCGGTCGTGCTCGGTGCGGAATCGATACTTGCCGGAAGCGCAAGCATAGTTGCAGCCGGAGGGATTGAGAGCATGAGCAATTCCCCGCACATACTGAATGGCGTGAGGGAGTTCAAGAGATACGGAGATGTGGACGGGAAGGAGCTCATCCAATCCGGCAAGCTTCAGGGAGATTTCGTGCTGCACGACACGCTCATCCATGACGGGCTTTCGGATTGCTACACGCAGGCGCACATGGGCTCGCTCGCCGAAAACATAGGCCCGAAGCTTGGCATATCCAGGCAGGAGCAGGACGAGTGGGCGGCTGCAAGCCACAAAAAGGCCGCGCAAGCTACCGATTCCCTGCGGTTCAAGAGCGAAATTGTCCAGATGGCGCTGAAGTCCGGGGTGAGCTTCCAGAGCGACGAGGGAATAAGAAGGGATGCCACGATAGAGAAGCTGTCTGCGCTGAAACCGGCCTTTCCCGGAGGGTCCGCGGTGACCGCGGGCAACTCCTCTCAGCTTGCGGACGGCGCATCGTTCACGATCCTGATGTCCGGCAGGGAGATAGGCAAGGCCGACCGCAGGCCGCTAGCAAAGATCGAGGGCTACGGGAACTCAGGGGTCGACCCAAACTGGTACGGCCTCGGTCCGACCGCGGCGATAAAGAGGGCGCTGGCGAATTCCGGCTGCAAGATCTCTGACATTGACCTGTTCGAAATAAACGAGGCCTTCTGCGTGCAGACGCTCGGCGTTGCGAAGGAGCTGGGCATAAGCCTCGACAGGCTGAACGTGAACGGCGGCGCCACGGCGCTCGGCCATCCTCTGGGCTCTTCCGGCTCGAGGATACTCACAACGCTGGCATACGCGCTCCGCGACAGAAAGGGGGAGCTCGGGGTCGCGGCGGTCTGCCATGGGGGCGGCGGGGCCGTGGCGATGGTCATAAGGCGTGTTTGACGCGGCTGTTTACGTCGGAAATTGCAGTCGGGAAACCGGCTCTACACAGCACTTTTATAAGGCTTTCTTGCCCATATATCCTGTAGCTAAGCTAAAAGACTAGATGATTTTTATTAACACTTCTCTCTCTTTTGCGGAAAGCGGCGCAAACGGAATTTCCGGATCTTGTTAGCTCTGGCTGCGTCAGTGATGGATTGCAGCGAATGAAGGACGAGGAAAGGCAGAGGCAGATACAGACGATCCTGCACACCCTCAGCCATGGCACTGTCGTGGTGGAGGGCAAGCACGATGTCGGAGTCCTCGCAAGGTTCGGAATACATGCTGTAAAATATTCATGGCTGGTGACCCACGGCCTGCCCAGCGCGGCCGGAACGGTCTACCTGCTCATGGACAGGGACAAGGGCGGTGACGAGAAGCGCAGGAAGATAATGTCAGCGCTGCTCGAGGCCCAGGCTGGCTTCGTCATAAACGAGGCGATAGGCAGGCGCATGCTCAAGATGCTCAACGTGACGAGCGTGGAGCAGATCTACGGGCCTATGCAGGAGGCGCTGGAAAAAATTGGTGATCCAAATGGCAAAAACATACCTAGACATAGTAAAGTATATGGTGCTGGCTAAGTTCAGCATAGACGGATTGGTCGACAAGCCCGATATCATCGGGGCTGTTTTTGGGCAGACGGAGGGCCTTCTCGGTGACGAGTTGGACCTCAGGGAGTTGCAGAAGAGCGGGAAGATAGGGAGGATTGAGATCGACGTATCCCAGTCTGGAAGCAAGACATATGGAAAGCTCTTCCTGCCCGCATCGCTGGACAGGGTCGAGACCTGCATACTCGGCGCCGCGGTGGAGTCCGTGGACAGGGTGGGGCCCTTCGAGGCGCAGTTCCAGATCGAGAAGGTGGAGGACACGAGGTCCTCGAAGAGGAAGAAGATACTCGACCGCGCTAAGTCCCTGCTCAGCACGCTTCTGTCAACAGAGATACCTGACAGCAAGGAACTGGCTGAGCTTGTGCAGAGCGAGGTCAAGAGCAGCGAGATTGTCGCTTATGGGCCGGAGCAGCTTCCCGCGGGGCCTGACGTTGGGAAGAGCAACGAGGTCATACTAGTTGAGGGAAGGGCTGACGTGATCAACCTTCTCAGGAACGACATAACCAACGCGATAGCGATCGGGGGAGCGACTTCAAACATACCCAAATCGATCATCGCGCTCGGAAACGAGAAAGAGGTGACGATGTTTGTCGACGGAGACAGGGGAGGGGATCTTGTCATTAGATCGGTGATGAACGCCCTCGAGATCGATTTCGTGGCTAAGGCCCCTGACGGAAAGGAGGTAGAGGAGCTTGCAAGGAAGGAGGTCATAAAATCGCTCAGGTCGAAGGTTCCGATGGAACAGTACCTTGGAACTGAGAAGATCAGGCAGCAGCAGTCAAATGAGAAGCGCGATTACAGGGGCGGCAGGGACAGGGACAGGGCGAGGGAGCCGATGCAGCAGCCCCAGCAGCCTTTCCGCAGGGAGCCGCAGCAGCCGTTCATCAAGCCGGCGCCCGTAGCGCAGCCTGCGGCCGAGATGTTCGAACAGGTAGACAAGCCCTACATAAAGGACCTGAGGAGCGTGGGCGAAGGCGCGGATGCCGATGCGGCGCAGATACAGAAGATAGAGCCAGCGCCCCTGATGCGCGAGAACGCGGCGCCCATGACGAAGCCTATACTCGAGAGCGCGCTTCTTGCGCAGCTTGCCAACGGCCTCGTAGAGCTTTCCGGGTCGCTCAGGAGCAGGGTGTACGCTCCGGACGGCAGCATAATAAAGGAGGTGCCGATAAGGGAGCTACTCTCGATGCTGCAGGACACAAGGGGAGCCTACGCGATCGTGCTGGACGGCGTGATAACCCAGCGCCTCGTGGAGCTGTCGCTGGACAGGGGCATAAAGGCAATCTACGGCATCAGGGCGAATCCGATGCCAAGGAGGCATCCGGAGCTTATACTCTACACAAAGGAGCAGGGGAAGCTGGAGTGAAGGGAAAGGGCGCAACGCAGCCTGAAGCGCTGCCGTTCTGAGGCCAATGTCAATTCGGTGCGTCAGGGAGGCCCTTGGTCTAGATTTCGTTCGGGTTCTCCACCGGCGTCTCAACGCTTTTCCCAGACATCGAAGGCACGAGCTTCTTCCTCTCCAGGTCCCTGTACTGCGGGGTGTAGCGCATGTCGAAGTCCCTCGCCCCGAGGCTTCCGAGCAGCACCTTCGATATCTTGATGCTGTTTATCCTGATACCGCGCACCGATTTCTTGAGCGAAGAAAGAAACTGATTGCTTTTCTTTCTGCTTTCAAAGTCGGCAAGAATCAGCAGGCTCTTGGGGCTCGGCATCTCGCACATGAAGACGCATTCATTTTCCCTGTCCTTGTACTCCTTCAGGAGCTTGATGTACCAGTTGTTCCTCGTCGCCTCGAAGCTGTTCGCGTTCTCTATCTCCGCTATGATGATCAGGCCTACTGTGGCTTTCGGCTTTGATTCGAAGTAGGTCACCCGCTTCAGTATCTCTGTCCTCGCAAGCCTGTCGTAGGCGTAGAGTATCTGCGCGGGGCCCTGGTTGAACTTCTTGCCGATGTCAGTGAACGTGTTCCTGCCTCCCTCGTTCAGGCCGTAGAGAAGGTTCTTGTAGGTGTCGAAAATGTCGAACTGTTCCATCAGCTTGCTGCTCAGCGGGAAGAAACCAAAGTTGCTCCAGACTTTGCTCGTAGTCGCTATCATGTTGTACTTGCCGAGGTTCTTGTTTAGCGAGTCAGTGAACCTTATCGCATCCTCATAGCTTCTCTCGACGCTGTAGATGAAAAGGTCGTATTCGCCCTTTGTGAATGCGGCGAACTGCGGGCTCTTGAATCCTGACATCGCCTTGATCACCTCGTCCTCCTTCGGCTTCTTGCCCATGAACTTGACCATTACAAGGAACTCGCCGAAGCCCGTCAGCGGCAGCTCCTCCACGGCCTCCGCAAGAATGCCCCTTTTCGTTCGCAATCTGGCCCTTTTGATGAACTCCCATTTCCAGAGCTTGTCGATGCAGATCTCGGGCACGAACTTCATTCCGTACTCCGCGGTGACCTCGTTGAAAAGATTGTACGCGTTCACCTTAGTGGTTTTGAGGTTGGTGGCAAGGTCCTGCATGCTTATCCTTGCGTCTACGCTGAGCAACCTGCGTATCTTTTCCTTCAGCTCTTCCTTGTTTTTCTTATCCAAGTTCTCTTACCGAAAAACATTGCCAAGAAGCATCTGCCTATCAAGGCTAATCTATACGGAAGCAATATTCTTATTGCTTTTCTCGGGGCTTCGCCAGCGCGCAAGCTATATGGGGGCGGAGCCCAGAAGCCGCCCTATCAGGTAGCCGGCAAGGCCCGAGGTGAGCCCTATTATCGCCATCTGGACGCCGCTGCGCCATAATGACCCAACCGTTATCTTCGCCTCGTAGGCTCCTATGAGGAAGAGGGCAACGCCGCTTATCGCCACGGAAGCCTGCGCCCCTGCAGCTATGTTCCCCCCCGCAAATATGAACGGGATCAGGGGTATGACCGAACCGAAGATCGTGGAAAGCCCCACCACCCAAAAGCTGTTCAGCGCGTCGGATTTCCGCACTGGTTCCAGGTCGAGTTCATGCGCCATCATGAACGCGAGCCACGCCTTCGGGTTGGACGTTATGTGGTCGGTGACCGCCTCGAGCCGCTTGCCTTTGTAGCCCCACCCCCTGAATATCGAGCGAACTTCCTCCCTCTCCATCTTTGGCACGTCCCTCATCTCGCCCCTTTCCCTCCCTACCTCCTTCATGTAGTGCCTCCTCCTCGCAAGCGTCGAGGTGTAAGCCACAGCCCCCATCGAGATCGACTCTGCCGCGAGCGCCGCCAGTCCAGCGATGTAGATTATCCGCGTGTCGCTTGTGGCGGCGCTTACTCCCAATACGATGCCCAGCACGTTCACCAGGCCGTCCTGGCAGCCGAGAATGAAATTGGAGAGCAAAGTAGATTGCGAGTGCTGTTCGCCGGCCGCCCTCCTTCCGGCCAGAATCAGGTCAACCTTCCTGCCGATCTTCATCTAATACCCTCGAATGGAAACCCACACCGCAGTGCGAGCAGTATTTGGACGTATGCCAACTGTCCACGATGTTCAGCAT
>CAZXIK010000038.1:0-8075 GCA_964640735.1 Microcaldota archaeon
AGTGCCTATCGGCTGGCTGCCAAGCGCGCTTCCGGCGCTAGTATAGCACGGCAGCGCGGATATGGTGAGCGCCTGGCTGCTAGCCAGGGAATTGCTGCTGCTCGAGTAGAGAGTCAATCCGCCTGCGGGCGTTATTCCGTTGAAAGCTATAGGGTTGGGAAGCCCGTTCGACCCAGAGGTCGCGGCGCATTCGAACTGGACGTTGTACAGCGGCAACGCGCTGCCGGTCTGCGACGAAGATACTCCCGCCTGCCCGAACGAAAAGGTGAGCAAGCCGGAAGTTGTGAGGGTGGGGCTTTGGCAGGAGAAGCCTGGAACTGTTACGCATGAGCTGCTCGAATAGCTCGTGCCGCCGAATATGCCCAGGCTGAACAGGGCTCCGATCACCACGGCTATTATGAGTATGGTCCAGCCGTAGGTCATCAGGTACTCCATCGCGGACTGCGCCTTATGGTTCCTTCTTGCGCGGAGGGCACGGGAGACTGGCGCAACCAGCCTTCTTCCCGAATAGGATAATCCGTTCCGCAGCTGCGCTGATGACGCCTGTCCGTCGGCAACGCACGAGGAGATAAAATTATTAAGTAGTTCCATTGAGGACATAACGAGTTACAATGAAAAAAGATATAAAATGGGCTATTGCCTACCCACTTGCGGCATGGCTGGTCTTCTACTTCATCGCTTTCGTTACGGGATTCACGCCTTGGCCTGACCTTTCCCAGGCTCTGCTGCTAAGCGATACCGAACCGTTTTTCACAGCGATCATGATAGGCCTGTGGATAGGCATTGAATCTCATCGCACATTTGACCTGAAGGGCGCGATAATCAATTCGTTCCTAGTTTCGCTGATAGTCGGGCTCGCGGTCATCGCGCTAACGGCAACGCTTGTCAATCATTCCCAGATATTCCTGACCTATTCGGTATCGATCTACTCCAGATACGTTGTTTCGAATACGCAACCGATCCTCAACCTCGCCCTATCCACCCTGGCAGGGAACATCTTCGTTGCAGTCCCGGGGGCTATTGTCGGCTACGAGCTCCTGGACAAGATAAAGAAAAGGGAACGACCCAGCCCGCGTTAGGGCAGGCAGGCAGGTAGCATGCCGCCCTCCATCCCATAGGCTATTTATATTTTAAGATTAACGAATAGAGCAGATAGGATGCTAAAAGAGAAGGACATCGTAAGCGCAGGGCTCGCGCTGCTCATAGCCTTGTTCATATCCCTGATATTGATTGTCGGGCTGTTCTTGAACTACAAGGGCAACATTTTGGAATGGGCGAACTGGCTGTGGCTCGTGGTTGCGGCGCTGATATTCCTGTTTTATCGGGCAGCCAAAATGAAATGGCCGAATGCAAAGAGGCTGAAGCCTGAAAACAACATCCAGAGAGGGCTCATAGTCTTCGGGATAATGATACTTCTGACAATAGCGATACTGCGAATTCTGGAGAATTTTGTCGTTCCACTGTGCTCGGCCCTTTTCACTTTCGGGTTCCCTTACAATCTGATCAATATCATCAAATTCCTCATAGGGATTGTCGTGCTGGCCCTTTCAGGCTTCTTGATATACAGGTTCGACGTCACGGAGGACCCCTCGAAAACAGCCCTCGTCATAGTTGCGCTCATTTTCCTGCTGCTCTTCGGGCTGTGGAGCGCCCCGGTGTGCATATAAAAATGGATGCTGCGCTCCGTTTATCATAACTTGAAAGCGAGGATCTGAGGTCTGGGCCTGCATCCGTTTCCGACAGGCGTGCCGCCGAGAAGGCGCTGCTGCAGTATTATACGCTGAGCCTTTATGCTGGCGGCTGAACTCAGTTTGCAAATGCATTTGCTCCGCTTCCAAGGAAAAATCAGGAACGAGATAGTTTTCCGGTTTCGACAAGCTTCTGCGCCTGTTCGAGCTCCTTTATCGTGTTCACTGAGATCCACATGTCCGGCGGGACCCGGACCGCGTATATCTTCCTTTCCCTGGCCAGTTTGGGCAGCACGGTAGTTTCGAAGCCTACAGGCCCTTTTTCTTCAAGGTCTATCAGGTCAAGAAAGTACCTGTAAGATTCAGGTTCGAATATCCTCATGCCCACGGATGTCGGCAGCTGGACAAGAGGCTTCTCTTCAAACTCCGTGATGATCCCGTTCGGGTCTATCTTCGCGGTGCCGTAAGGATACCTGTGCGCGGTCTCCATCACGTCGCTTGCCACGACATTGAATTTCCTGACAGCGGAGAGATGGCCCTCGAGCGCTTTTTCAGGAAGCTTGGGATCAAGAAAAACATCATCAGGCCACACCATGATCGACCTTTCCCCTGAATTTATCTTGCCGGAAACAATGGCGCTTTTAATCGCCTTCCCCATCCCGATTTCAGCGGCATAATCGTACGATTTCACGATCGAGATGCTCTCCCACTTGCTCTTTTCTATGTGCTCTGTCACCTGCGTGTCTCCGTGCCCCAGAAGGAAAACGAAATTGCGGAATCCGCATGCCACAAGCATATTGACGCACCTGTCCAGGAGCGTATTTTCGCCAAGCCTGACCAGCGCTTTCGGATAGCTGAGCCCCATCCTCTTCCCGGCTCCGCCGGTAGGCACCACGGCCTGCGTGGCTCCGCATTCGTTGGCCATAACCATATTCCTCGCGTCAATGTTTTAAGGCTAGCGCCTCTTCTGGGTTTTCCCCTTATTTCCTGGCCTTTTTGCCTTCACCCTGCGGGAGAACAGGTAGTAGCCTGCCCAGAACAAAGCAGCAAGCAGCGCCAGTATCTGGAGATAGTACTTGTCGAGCCGTATAACGTACACTCCGGGTATCCGCTGCGCGGCTGCTGACGAGTTTGATGCTTGCTGCTGCGGGCCTGTTGAGGCAGGGGGCTCGTACTGCTGCAGTACTGTTATGGTGGAGTTTTGCATGCTCGAGTAGGTTGAGTAGCCGTTCACGCTTGTGTTGAAGAGCTCAATGGCGGAGCCGCTCCCGGAGAAAGCCGCATCCTTTGGGCCGTTTGCCGTGAGCGTGCTGTTGTATATCTTCAGTACGGAGTTTTGCGACACTATGGAGTTGCCTGAAAGCCTGCAATTCTCGACTACAACTCCGCCCGAGTTTAAAACGGTTACCGTAGACCGTGTGGAATTTATTGCGCCGCCTCGGCAGTCTATCGTAACGTTGCTTGATGCTATCGTAACCGCGTTCGCGCAGGTATCGCCAGAAGGCCAGAAGGTGTTGAGCTCTGTAAGGGCATTGAACGCCATTGAGTATCGGCCGGGGACAGAGAGGGGCGGCCCGGCAGAAGTGCAGAATGCCAGGCCCACGCCGAAATTTGAGGTCGTGGAATTAGCCATCTCGAACTGGCCATCGTAAATCGCCCGCAGTTGGCCCAGTACTTGGTATATGCCCGGTTTCTGGGGCGGGAAACGGTAGGAAATGTGCGTGCCTGTGTAGTTTCTTATTGTTACAGCGGGTTTGAGAGGCTCTGACTGGTAGGTGGGGGAAATTATTGCTGTGACATTTGTCGCTCCGCTATAGTTCCTCGTGGTGAAGTTCCAGTAGGGGCTGGAATTGTCAGGAAGCTGGAAGTTGGAACCGCTGTCCGGTTTTATGAAGAACGGGGTATAGACCCTGTTCGAGGTGATGTTGAACTTGAGATAGGAGAGTATGTCAAGCCCCCAGTCGGGGCTCATGAACCAATAGGGATTGAAGCTCCTTGTGCCGTTCTTCGATACCTGATAAGCCTCAAGTGCGAATGTGACGTTGTAGGAGAAACGCACCGGAGTATATGTCCCGAACCTGGGAGGAGTATAATTCAGGCGCCCCATCACGGCGTCAATCTGTTCGCGCGTGAGCCATTGGCTGATCATCACCTGCTGCGATTTGTCCACAAGATAGAAAGGATTGACGTCCCCGAAAGCCTGGAAGGTAACATCGCCGTTCACGTCCCTTGGCACAAAAGTGAAGTAATAGCCTACCGCTATGTTTGAGGTATTGTCTGAGAAACTGAGATTGTAAGTTCCGAACGGGCTGAGCAGGTTGTTCTGGGCCTTATAGGCGTTGAATATGTTCGCATCGGCAAAGGTGCAGTTGATTATGCTGTTGTTGTATGTTCCGCTCTGAAAAAGAACCTGAGTTACGGCGGCAGTTGCTCTGCCGCACACGAGCTTGTTGTCAGATGCGCTCTGCGCGAAAGAAATCTGCTGGGCAGGACAGGAGTTCTGGAAAAGGTAGGTATTGTTGCTGCCGCTTACCGTATAGTTGCAGCTTGAAACGATCGCTGCTGCTGAGATCTGCACCTGAAACGAAATGAAGAGAAGGAATAGGACAGATAGCGGGACGGGTTTCGTGGCATCACCTTGCATAATAAACGTTTGTCGGCAGGTACATCTGTTCGGGGGTCTCGGCATCTATTATGGCCTGCGGTATGTAAGGGGGAACGGTTATGTTGAGCACATTCACGAGCCTGCCGCATCCGGGATTTCCATCCCAGACCACATAGCTGTTGTTCTTGAAGTAGGAGCAGCTCACGTTCTTGTAGACATTGTCGAATAGCGGATCCGAAGGGTAGCCCAGGTACGCTTGCAGGTTGGCGCCTGTGAAAGTTACAGCGCCATCGTCATATATCGCCTCGACGTAAATTGTCGAGTTCAGCATGTACGGCCTCAGGTAATTTGCTGCCTGAAGGTCAAGGCTCTCTGGAAAATACTGCCAGTAGTACCAGAAAGTGGATATCATGTAATTGCTGAGATAAAGGAGCGCGAGAACGGCAAGAAGCACTGCGGCGCCGGAGGCCAGAAGAAAGATGTTCTTGCCGCTTACCAGCTTTGACAGCCCGATCCCTATTATGCCGCTAAGGGGGACTGCGACTATGAGCATGAACCTTTCAAGCCTGTGCGCCAGGATGTAAGTTATCGTCGGAGGGTTTAGGGACAGCCCCACGGTCATAGGGCCGAACTCCAGGAGCATCCAGGCGAAGATAAGCCACGATGCCAGGAAGTACGAACGCTTCTCGAATATCAAGAGCAGGACCAGTATCGGAACCGCAAGATAGAAATACAGCCCGTATGGCACCGGGGCGATCGTCTGGTTGAAGAACATGTTCCATAGGTTTCCGAGGGCGCCGATCATGCCCCCGCTGTGTTTAAGGACATAAATGACGTTGTACTGGAACATCGCATTGGGATAGAACCAGAGGTCAGTGTTTGCCGTGGGTATCGTGGGAAGGCCATTGACCCTCTGGCCTATTCCGCTGTAAAAGCGCAGGTTGGTCGTTATCACGGCGAATGGCATCTTTGAATTGAAATAGCTGAACAGGAAGACGAGCAGGAAGGAGAGCGCAATCCCGTATGCCATGAATGCGATACCGCTGGAAAAGATTGTGCGGTCCGGCTTCAGCCTTATCTTTCCCTTCAGGATCTCGGAAAGCGCATATAGCGCGAGGAACAGTATCATGATCGTAGCTTCATAGCTTATCAGCCACGAGGCCACAATCAGGACGCCGACCATGAAATAATCCCGACGGTTTTTGCTCTGCTCTGCGCGCAAGAACATCAGGACAGCCAATGAAATCACGAGGGTGAGGGGGACATCTTCATTAATATTGACCACGAACTGGGTAAGAAGGGGAAACACGCTTACAAGATAGGCTGATATCAGCGCTGCCTTCTCGTCATAGAAATGCTTGACAGTCAGGAAAGCCACCAGGATTATGCCGATGTATGACACTATGTTCCAGATTGTGGAGGAGAAATTGCTGATACCGAAGAGCAGGTAGGCCAGCGCTATCGGGAAAAATGCCATGAGCCTGACCGAAAAGATATAGCCGGGGTTTATCGCGAAGTTGCCGCGGACGACTGTGCCGGCCAGGAAAAGGTAGTTAGCGTCGTCCCCGTAGTTGCTCGTGCCCTCTATATGCGTGAAGGCGTAGAGTGAAGCGTTGGCAACAATAAGAAGCAGGACTGCGAGAACGGCATATTCCCCCTTCTCTTTCCCAGCAAGCTTCGGAATTTTGATGCTGCGGATCATTCGAACAACGAAAACGTATAGATAGGATAGCAATGGCTTAAATCCTTTTGCGTCGATATCCTAAAATCAACTCTTTTCGGATTAGATCCCGGCTGCGGCTGCCAAAAACGATGATCGTTATGAAAAAACACAACGTATTCTATTTTATATTCGGCATGCGCGAAATCATCAAGGGATTTCTCATCATGGCACGCACGTTCAGCAATTGGTACGATTTTGCGCTTATAAGATCCGGGGCGGTAAGCCACGCCGTTCTTTTGAACAGAAACCGCCGCTTGAACCTCAGGAGCATCGGGATAGACAGAAAGACAAGCCTGATTTCGCTTGACTACAGGGGGAAGACGATGCTTTTCCATTTCGGCTCGACAAGGCAGCTCGACAACGCCATGAGAAACATATACCAGACTTTCATAATGGAGCAGTACAAGGAGCTCGATGTCAAAAGCAGGCGCGTGGTCGACATAGGAGCAAACAACGGGGACAGCGCGTTGTGCTTTGCATTTGAAGGGGCATCGAAGGTTTATGCGTACGAGCCCTATCCCAAAATGTTCAGCATCGCCGAGAGAAATATAAAGCTGAATGGGATGGGAAAGATCATCGAGCTGAAAAATATGGCTGTTCTGGGCAAATCGGGGGATATGCGGGTGGACGGCGATTACGAGAGCGTCAGCAATACGATGCTTGAGAATTCCAGCACGGGCAGAAGGATACGGGTCGAGGGAATTGATAGCATAGTGAAAAGGTACAAGCTGAAGCACGCCGCTCTAAAGGTGGACTGCGAAGGCAGCGAATATGAAATAATGCTCAAGGCAAGCATAGAATCACTGAAAAGGTTTGACACGATCGCAATCGAATACCATTTCGGCTATGAGGAGCTTGTTAAAAAACTCAGGGCATCAGGGTTCAAGGTGCGGCACACGCAGCCTAAAATCGGGAGGAACGCCGAGACCAACGGACTGAGGATGGTTTACGGGATGGTCTATGCGCACAGGTGAGGCCAAGCGCAGGAAAAGGCGCAGGCAGGCGCGCCGCAGCCCGAAAAGAGGCTGGTTAAAAATAGACCGCGAACAACTTACGTTCGCAGCGCTTGGAGCGATAGTGCTGTATGCGCTCCTGTACGAAATCGTTTTCGTGATAGGCGCCTCTTTCCTGGGAGACGACACGGCGTACCTGTCCTTCGCGGCGCAGGCGCTGCAAGGAAGTTTCAGCGAGATCAACGGCTTTTTCAGCATCAGGCTCCTGAACGTATTGCCGATAGCCGCATTCGAATCGGTCATGGGGTTCAACAAGCTCTCCGCGGCAGCGTGGAGCATAACCTCTTTTGCTGGGGCAATAATCGCTGCCTTTTACATAGGAAGGGAAATTTACGGAGACCAGGTCGGCCTGCTCTCCTCGCTCCTTCTTGCCTTTTTCCCGCTGTTTGCCGTCCTTTCGGGAACCCCGAGCCCGAACATACCGGAGGCTTTCCTTACCGGCGTTGCCGTCCTTGGGTTGCTGCGGGGCAGGAGGGAGCGCTCGAGGAGATGGTATTTCATTTCCGGTGTCGCGATGATAGCCTCATTTCTTGCCACGCCTGCGAGCGGGATAATAGTCTTCTTCATTGCTGTTTACCTGCTGGTGGACCTCGCCAGGGGAAAATTCAAGATAGACAGGACAAGCGCATACATTTTTTACGGGCTTGCCGCGGCGCTGCTGGCGCTTTCCGTCTACAACTTCGCCTACACGAACGACCCGTTCTTTACCTTCTCAAGGACGGCCGCAGTATACGGCACCGCAGGGACCGAGCAGTACGAGGTGTTCATAAACCAGGATCTGGGATTCTACCCGAGGGCCGTTTTCCCCTACCGGCTGCTTGACGCAATAAGCGGCTTCATCAAGACAGGGAATCTAAGCCTGCCGCCGATATGGCAGAATTTCATTACCTCGGAAGAGAATTTTGTTGGTTTTTACTTCTATCTCTTGGTCATTTCTGCCGCGTACGTAGTTGCCATAAGGGAGAAGCGGGCGTACGTTCCGATGCTGTGGCTCGCGCTCGGCGCGCTCTACCTTGAGTTCGGACCAATATCGGTAAGCCTTGATC
>CAZXIK010000039.1:0-7479 GCA_964640735.1 Microcaldota archaeon
AGACTAGGAAGAACAGTATTTCGGCTTCCCTGTTCGCCATGTTTGAAGAATAGGAATAAAAATTAAAATGCCTTTGCATCGGCTTTGCTGCTTAGTCGATAGGGTTCGGCAGGTCTGAAAGCTCCGGGTCGAGTTTTCCACGCTTTACCATTTCTTCCATGTGGATTGCGCCGGCTATATTCCACATCGCGTGAGCGAGATGATCCTCATCGCGCTTGCCCTCTATGTGCTGGTTTATGTGCCTAAGTGCTGAGTCAAGGAATCTGGATACTGGCATGCCCTTTTCCCAGTTTCTTTCGCCATATTTCTTGGCACCTGCCTCATATATGAGCGCGAGTCTGCGCAATGCGGTATTGGGTATGAGATCGTATCTTCCCTTTCCCTCCCTGTTGTCCCTCTGCGCTCCAGAAACAAATACCTGCTTACTGCCCGAATCTTTTATAATTGTTTGTTCCTCAGTTTCCATTTCCAACCCCCGATTTATCCATCCGAAATTTAGCAACCAAAGTTGTTAGCGCACAGCTCATATATAAAATTATGTTTGGTCGTTGGATACTGTTTACGAAACTACAAGCGTCCCGATTTTCTTTCCGTGCGCTGCGAGAAGCGCGTTGTTCGGATCAGATCCGTCGAAAACAACCATCTTAATCTTTGATTTTACAAGCATCTTGACTGCTACCGGGTCTACGATACTATGCATTCCCGGAACGAACTTTATTCCGAGTATTTGCTTCATGCGCGCATGAGTCATCTTGTCGAGTTTCTTCGCATTTTTATTTTTCCTTGGATCGGCCGTGTATATTCCATCCTGATTGGAACCCTTCAGTATCAGATCGGCATGCCATTTTTCAGCTACCATCACGCTAACGGCATCTGTGGTTATTCCCTGTTTGTAGCCTCCCATCACATCTACCTTCCCATTTTTCAGTCTGGAAACCATTTCGGTGATTGTTTTTGGAACAGGTTTCATTACTCCGAGTTTCATTGCAACTAACTTGGCGTTGAGCCAGGTGGCTTGAATACCTATCGCATCCTGTTGCTCGTTGGAGAGCCCAGATTCTCTCGCAGAATTTATGTAGCTCCTCGCTGCGGGTCCCCCGCCCACAACAACAGCTACGGAATTGCCTTCTGAAATGAGCTTTGAGATCACTCTGGAATAGTTCTGCACGACTTTTGCATCGGGAGGAAATCCAAGTATGGATCCCGCAAGCCTAAGAACAAGTTTCATGCTACCACAGTTGTTTGGATTGCGAAATTTATAAACCTTTAACTACTTTATCGACGTTTTTCCTGAGGTCTGCCTTTGTGCCTGTATTCGCTATCACGTAATCTGCTCGTGCTATGACTCGAAGCAGCCCGAACTTCTCCTCCTTCTTGTCCTTGTTTTTAACAAACTGCTGGAGGGTTTGAGGCGCGTCGGGCCTTCCTCTTTTCTTGGATCTTGCGAATCGCATCCTTAGTGGAGCAACTATCGCTATGATAACGACTCTCATGCGTTTTTTAATGTAGTCCAATTCGAATGGGCTGCGTATTCCCTCTATGACCAGTTTGTCTGTGTTAGTTTTACCAATTTTTCCCATGAGGAGCTTGGCCGCTACGGCTTTCCCGTATTTTTTCCTTATAGCTATTGTGAACTCCTTGTCTGATTTTGGAGTTACGGGAACCCCTTGCTCTGCCATAAGTCCTCTTATCATAGATCCCATGCCGTAGACTATGAATCCCTTCTTCTTAAGGATCTCTGCGACTTCCCCTTTTCCAGCGGCAGGCATGCCTGTTATACAAATAGCCATTTTAATGCACTTTGCTGCCCAGGTCAATGTCCCTATCTGGCACAAGGAGGGCAAGAACCTCGTTACTTTCTGCTGCAAGTATCATGCCATTTGATTCAACGTTTGCCACACGCTTAGGGTCGAGGTTCACCACGCAGGCTACCTTTTTCCCCTCTATCTCTTCTTTTGTGTAACGGTCTCTTATTCCTGCAATTATCGTCCGTTCTCCTATCTCGCCCCCGAAATCCACTCGGAGAATGAACATCGGATTTCTCGCGGTTTCGTGCGCTTTTGCTTCGATGATCCTACCTATGCGTATGTCTATATTTTTAAATTCGTCAATGGTAACCATACTGATCAGAGATAGTTATTTCCTTAGATTTATTAGGCTTAATCATGAGAGCTTTTATCGCCTTGGACGTTCCTGAAGAGATGAAACAGAAAGCGGAAGCTTTGGGCAACGACTTCCGCATTGGAGGCATCACTCTAGTGAAGAAAGAGGCGATGCGCATAACACTCCAGTTCATTGGAGAGATAGATGCTGCGCAAGCAGAAAAGGTGACCTACGCTATGAAGAGTTTGAAATTCAAACCTTTCAAGGTGACATTATCTGGTTTGTCATACTTCACGCCGCGCATGATAAAAGTAATTTTTGTAGAGGTTTCGGAAGGCGCTCCGGAGTTGAAAGTAATTTATGAAAAATTAAGTTCTGCTTTGAGAAGATATGGTGTGAGTTTTGAAAGGGAGGATTACGTACCGCACTTTACAATCGCGAGAGTGAAGTGGGCAAAGGAGATGCGAAAGCTACGCGATGCGATAGAAAAGAACTCGAAAATTGAGCTGGGCTCTTTTGAGGCAAAGGAGATTTCATTGAAAGAAAGCGATTTTACTCCGAGCGGACCTGTTTATAGAAATTTATACGAACTCAGGTTCTCCCCAGCTCCTTGAGTTCCTTCGATAGTTTTCTGGCGGAGTAGACTGAAATGGCTGCTGCAGAAGCCAAAAGAGTAATGGCTGTGCCGATACCGAAATCTATAACTGTAACTGAACTGTTGACCACATCTGAAACCAGTTTGGGGCCAAAAACAGAGGATGCAAAAGATTCCATCGACATCGTAATGACAAAATCCCATGCGTTCCTGCGTCTTTCACCCTTCAAGCTTGATATTTTCTTCTCTTTTTCATTGTCATGCACAAAAATCACCCTAATTTGTTTTATCAGTTGCTTATATAGATTTGCTAAAGGAACTTCAGTTCTCCCCTCTTTGCGCTGAAGTCCTGGAGGGAGATCGGGTTTGCTAGCTCTCCTGGTTTGTATATCCTGTTGAGAAGCAATAGGTTGAAGACCATGCCAAGCTTGAGGTCAAATACTATGTGTCTCATTTCCCTTCCAAAAAGGTCGACCTCCACAAGACTTGGCTTTAGTAGACTGTGAATCAGTTCAACAGCATCCAGAACTTCAGAATCGTTGTTCTGGAGGCCTAGAATGCGCATCTCGAGGTTCGGTTTTTTAAGCTTCCTTTTGCTTTCCTGCATCTTTTTGGTCGGAAGTTCGCCTACCAGCTGGGAAGGGCGCAAGAGGAATGTCTTTGTTGTGTTCACGTCGTAAATCGAAATGAAGAGATCGTGGGTTATTTCCTTGGCGATCGCGTATCTTGACTCATCGCTGAACTTCGTCTCAAGAGCCTGGTTTATCCCAAGAAGAGAGCTGTATTTCTCGACTGTGGAAAGAGAAAGATGTATTCTGTCCCGTGAGGCTACGTAAAGCCTGTCAGTCCCAAAACCCTCCTTCGCCTTTTCTTTCTGATACACATGCCAGAAGTCCATTTTATCCTTTGTTGCCAACGTTACTTTTAAATAGTCTTAATATAGATATAAATAGGGCTTGAGCCTTATTCTTTAAAACGATTTTATGAAGGTTAGCGTCATTGAAAATTCGCCAAAGGTTCTGCGTGTCGACATTAGCGGGATCAGCATAGGCACTGCGAATGCGATAAGGCGAGCGGCTATAGGCGGGGTGGGATGCTTTGCGGTCGACAACGTAACATTTTATGAGAACACGAGCGCTCTCTTCGACGAGTACATAGCACACAGGATTGGACTTGTCCCTATAGCGACCCCGAAAGATTATGACGAGAAGGATGAGGTTGTCTTCTCGCTCGAGGCTGAAGGCCCTGCCACTGTATACTCCAAGGACATGAAGAGCAGCGACAGGAATGTCAAGGTGGCGAACGACCAGATACCGATAATAAAACTTGCAGATGGTCAGAGGGTGAGGATCGATGGGAAGGCGATTGTTGGGGCAGGAAGCAAAAGCGCAAAGTTCCAGCCAGGAATAGTAAGCTACAAGGCAAAAAGCGATTCTGATTACGAATTATACGTCGAGTCTTTCGGCCAGATGCCAGCTCATGAGATAATGAAGCGCGCTCTGGACATTATAACTTCAGGATTGAAAGACGTTCACAAGGAGCTTAAGAAATAAATCAGCGCGGGGGTGGCAGAGCTTGGTCAAATGCGCAGGATTGAGGTTCCTGTGGTCTAGTACCTGCGCGAGTTCAAATCTCGTCCCCCGCATATGCTTAAAACAAGTGTGGGATCAGTAAGGTTCGCAAGCAAGGAGATTGGTTTTCTAAATAGCCATGATCTTTGCGTGATTGCGATTTCAGTCAGGACAATCCTCACGCCGTGACTGTCTGCTATATTTTTGACGGTAACGCAATCAGGACAGCCACAGACTACGGCATAGAAAGGGAGCACTGGGAAGAAAGATACGACGTTCCTGAAAGTGGTACCTGAAAACAAGGCGAGCGGGCTGTGAAATCTAGGGCTCCGACCTAAGTGGAATCCCAAGGCTTTGGTCTGTCATTGCCATTGATGTTTTCGCATCCTGCAGTTCGAACATTGCCCTGATAGCATCTATGTTTTCAGGGATAACTATCGCTTCTTGATGCACAGCCTGGTTGTAGATCACCTTCTCGCCATCAGCATTTACGCTGTCCCACACTGCAACCTCATACAGGTCGTTCATTGACCTGCCAAAGCCCTTCGCATACTCCATTATCTGGGCGGTGTCTGTTATGCCTTTCTTTGAGGAAACAAAGATTACTCTGCTGTTTTTTCTCAAGGTTGCAAGAATCTGCTCCTGCGAAGCTTTCTTTTCTAGCAGAACACTCACAGAATGAACATGCATCAGCGTGCTTGGCACCTTCAGAGCCGTTGTTGTTAAGTTAATTTCCGGCACTACCGTTTGGACATCGTGGCCGTGGTGGGAAGGCATCTCCTTTTCTGGTTCTATCGCGTTTATCGGGCCCTTCTTTGTCTCGGAAGGATCGGCAGCCCTCCTTATCATCACCGCTTCAGCCTCCTTAATTCCGAAATCAATCTTTAGTGGAAAGAGCGTACGCAGAAGCCCGGTGGTATTGCAAGAAACCACCCGCACGAATTTGGCGCCAATCGCATCGTTGTAGTTCGAATAAGCGTTGAACGACAGGCCTGTGAGCTCGTGCTCCTCCCCACCCTGCCATATCGCCTTCACTCCCGCCTTTTCGTAAAGAGCTTTGTTTTTTTCTCCCGAACCTTCAGGCGTGCAGTCCACCATCACATCGCATTTTTCAAGAAGCTGCTCCAGGCTTCCGCTTATCTCTATTCCTGAACCCTCGAAGTTTTTGACGTCGCCTGCAGTGTAGATCGGTATGCGCTTGCCTTTCGCTATTTCAGCGTCGTAGTCCGCGTGCACCTTCGTAACGCCCACTAGCTTCATGTCCGGCTGCTTCATCACGGCCTCGGCTACACGCTTGCCTATGGTGCCGTAGCCGTTTACCCCAACGTCTACCATGAAAACACGACCAATGATTACCATCTGCTAGAACGCTTAAAAGGTTTGTGCAAAACAGAGCAGCGAAAGTTTATACTGCTTATATAATAGGTATAAATACCTCCAGCTAGAGAAAGAACCGTGGATTATCTACAACAAGTCAAAGAGCACAGAGCAATCAATCTCTATTCGCAGCTCAGGGGACCGGTACTTGTCAGGGTGGACATCAACCTGCCTGTTGCCAACGGTAAAATAGCAGAGGACACTTTGCGCCTGCAGGTCTACGGGAACGTGCTTGAGCTGTATTCGCAATACGCTGGCATTGTAGTGATGGCGCATCAGGGGAGGTCGGGAGATGACGATTTCACTTCATTGAAGGAACACCATAGAATGCTTCTCGGGATGCTTCCCAGAAACGTGGATGTTGAGTTCGTTCCGAAAGACAGCGTCTTCACGCAAGAAACAAAGAAGAAGATATCAGAGCTGAAGTCGGGGCAGATAATGTTGCTTGACAATGTGAGATACTTCGATTTCGAGAAGAAGTTTGATGCTGCGGACTGTCCTTACATAGATTTCTTCAAGGGCGCAGTGAAAACCTGCATAAACGACTCGATACCTACCTGGCATAGAGCAGATGCAAGCATGGTGGCTCTGCCGCACATAGCAAAGACGCTTCTTGGGCTTCCTTCGATGCGGGAACTCCAGATACTGGAAGGAATAAGGGAAAGCAAAGAAAAGAAGGCGCTCATTTCCGGAGGGAAGAAACCAGAGAAAGCGGCAAATTTGAAAGCCATACACAATGACGGAGTTGACGGATTCACCGGAGGCGTGGTTGGCCAAGCCATAGCCAGAGCGAGAGGCCACGACCTTGGCAAAGTCAACAACGATTTCATCCAACATGCCTATGACCTTGAAGGATTCAAGGAAGTGAAGACAATCGCATCACTTCCGAATGTCATGCACCCGGTGGATTTCACAGTAGTGGAGAACGGCGAAGCGAAAAATATCGAGCTTAATGACCTCAAATCCAGCAACGGCCGCATAGTTGATATAGGCGCAGGCACTGTTGAAAAGTATGCCATACTGCTGGAGGAGAAGGAAATCAGGATAAGAGCGGGGCCGCTTGGCAGGTATGAAGAAGGTTTCAGCAACGGTATAGAGCTAACGAAAAGAATCGCAGGCAATGGGCTTGTTTTCCTCGGAGGAAACACTTCACAAGAGGTAATTGAAAGCGGTCTTGCAAGCCACATCAGGAGCGCTGGCGGCGAGATACTCATAAGCGGAGGCTCGGCGATACACAGGCTCGCTGACGGAACCTATCCGTCCCTGGATGAAATCCTGAAGATACATAAGTGATAGGCTCCAACGTAGGGTTTAAATAACATAAAAGCAAATCTATATCTGCTCGTTTTGAGTTCTGGAAATTCAATGGCTGAGAAGGAATTAGTCATAGATTGCGACTCTCAGATACTTGGCAGGCTGGCCAGCAACGTGGCCAAGATGCTGCTGAAGGGAGAGAGGGTGACGCTCATCAACGCTGAGAAGGCGGCGATAAGCGGGCACGAGAGCAACATAATCGCCAACTACAAGCAGAAGCTTGAGTTCAAGGACAAGGCAAACCCAGAACACTCACCGTACTGGTCAAGGAGACCGGATTTCCTGGTCAAGAGGATAGTGAGAGGAATGCTTCCGTACAAGAAGGCAACAGGAAGGGAGGCTTTCAAGAGACTCAGAGTTTACATAGGAATGCCTACAGAGATAACAAAAGGCAGCATCAGCAAAGAGAAAGGAAAGAACAAGCAAGAAACCTATGAAGGCACGATGACAATCAAGCAGCTTTCAGAAAGGCTCGGATACAGGTTGAATTGATGGCGAACGAGACTGGTCTAGATAATC
>CAZXIK010000040.1:0-7474 GCA_964640735.1 Microcaldota archaeon
CCCATATGCTCGCCCGGCACCACGCCGAAGCTAACGCCCGGACTTCTGGCGAACGGGCTCAAGAGCCCGCTGCTGACAAATCCCATAGCAATAGCGGCGACGCCAAACGACTACATCTATGTGCTGAACAAGACGGCGAAAAACGAGTATTATCTCAATGTCCTCAGGGCGGTGCCGCACGGATACTTCAACTCATCGAAATACTCGCCGAGCACTGTGCAGAGCGTGATCGGGCCGACAAGCCAGAACGTCACGGACTTGCAGCAGTTCGCGCAGAACTGGAACAGCTACTGGGCGACGAAGCAAGATGCGCAGAACTACACGATATACGTGATAAGCACGATAGACGTGACGCAGCTCCTCGCCGCGAAGCGCTTCTTTTTCACTCCGCTCGGAATCAGCGCCGATGATTACGGTGACATTTTCGTTATAGGGAACGTTACAAAGACGACACGCGGAGGGAGGTTTGGCTTCTCATACTCGCAGTACCCTGCGCTCGTGAAGATCAACAACGCCAGCGGCAGCGGCCGGCTCAACTTCGTGAACACGACGCTTTCGTGGTCGTACAGCCAGGTAATCCCCGGAAACATGCCGGTCTCGACAGAGATCGCCTCGACTCCCACAGGCGCGCTGGTCTTCGCTGCCAACCAGAGTTCGGGAAGGATCTACGAGTTCAGCGGGCTGAACATGAGCGAGCTCTCGGTCTTCAGCCTCGCGTACAACGCTTCACTCCCTGCCCAGGGATCGCAGGCGATGCTGAACATACCCGAATGGCTCAGGAACTGGAATGACGCGACAAACGGAAGGTACAACGTCGGAGGCGGCCTGTATAACATTTCTTTCAATCAGTTCTCCGACGGGAATACCTGCGGCGCAGGCTGCACCGCCACCGGCACCTTCAATCCCGGGACCGATTTCGACAAGGGATCATACCATCATCCGCTCGGCCTGCAGGAGGTGAACGGCTATCTTTACGTACTTGACTATTGGTCTTCGCAGATAAACACATATGCTGGAAACCCCTTCGGGAGCATGGGGATACTCCTGCTTAGGGCGCTCAACTCCAGCGGGGCCAACGTGCCTTTTGGCGGGTCGAAATTCAACGACATGTGGGTGCAGGGATCGTGCAACGCGGCCGACCCCGCAAGCGCGCAGGCGCTCTCGCAGTGCTCTTCGTCGGCACCCGTCGCGACATGCTCCCCGACATCTTACTGCAAGGTCATAAAGTCAGGCTTGTGCGGCAGGGGAAGCTACAACTGGGAGTGCGGTGCCAGCACAGGCTCGGGGCCCTCAAAGGCGTACTACAGCCTCGCGACCGCCTCGTATCTCGCCGGCAACTTCTATCCGCCCTACGGCTGGGTGCTCTCGGCCAACGTCACCCAAACCAACACTGCAGGCAGCGGACAGTTTATCTGGAACTTCTGCTCCTCGGGCACCGGATGCCAGTACACGCCCTGGAACATATACAGCAGGATCAGCGTTTACAAGGATAACTTCCTGCCCATAGGGCCGGCGATACAATCCCTGTACCAGCCGTTCTCGGCGACCGGATTCTCGGTCAGCTACAACGGCACAACGGACCTGCTTTTCAAGAGGCTGGGAACCACGACGGGCCGCCTCTGCTGGGACATCTTCTCCGGCTTCTGGTGCACGACCACGACATACATGCCGCAGCAGAACGAGACCATCACAAATGTCGGCTTCGACATCCAGAACTACACGAAGCTCCTGGACGGACCGCGGCTTTCGCCTACTTTCTGCTATACTGACACCGCCGGCGACGCCTATCCGGGAAGCCCGCTGGGCTGCGGCCTGCTCAGCTCGGTCCAGTACATGAAGCCGCCGGTCTACACCCTTTCCGATCCGTTCAGGTACCTTGAGAGCCAGGGCGCGCCCCAGGTTCTGACATTCCCGGGGCAGCTTGCATCATCGCTGCCGCCAGAGGGCAGCAATCCGGGCTGCGCCAGCGCCGCTTACAGCGGGCAGCAGTGCACCGGCAAGAGCGTGACATGCCCGGGAAGCTCCGGCTGCTCGGGCTCGGGCTCGGGGCCGGCGCTGCAGATACAGCAGGATCCGGTAGGCTGGGGGAACGCCGACCAGATCACCGTGAAGGCCCCGACGGCATACCTTAGCACCAACGAGGTCTCGCTCAAGATAGACGGGAACGTCGTCAACGGCGGGATGCAGCCGGGCGAGGTGGTCTACACCGTGTGCTCCGCCCCGACGACATGCCTCTCGCCTAAAAGCCACACGATAGAAGCTACGGACTGCGGAACCAGCGCGACCTGCGCGACACAGATCAGCAGCGTCAAGTACAGCCTCACGGTCAGCGACACCCCGCTGCTTGTGCTCAACCCTCCGACGCAGGTGCAGGGAGACACGGAAAACGTAATCGCATCATCGTACTCCAGCTCCGATAATCTGCAGCTCACCATTTCGGGAGCCCCGAGCTTCACAAAGTCGGGAACCGGGATGGTGAGCAATACCGAGAACACACTGGCAGCGAACAGCAAGCCTTACAGCGTCGTCGCGACCGACACGACAAACGGCAAGAAGAGCACTGCGAACCTGTATGTTGTGTCGGGCGCTGTTCCTTCAGGCGCCCCTGCCCCTTCGGCTGGCGCGGTGACGCTCGCAAGCAGCATAGGCGGGTCGCTGATAGTTCCATACTCATACCGCTACACCGTAACGCAGACCTATGGCACGCCCGCACCGGCAGGCGGCTATGGGGGAGTGACATCGGTCTCAGATATCGACGACTGGGCCTACAACCCGACATGCCCTTCGGCAAGCAGCGTCAGCGATCTTGGCTTCACTCCGCCGCCGCCGGTGGACACGACCGTCTTCTCCTATGCGCTCACGAACGGCAATTCCGACTCGCTGTCGGCGATAATAGAGGGCGGCGCCTCTTTCCTCCGCGACGTGGCGAACAACGACAACTTCGTGCCCAACCTCTCGGACAACAAGCTCATACTGCCGCCGCAGATCCAGTACATGCTGCAGAACAGCAGGCTATTCGGCAGCCTCTACGCGAATGTCACAGCATGCGTCCAGAACGGCGACAAGCTTGACTGCTCGCAGAACAAGCAGTACGTGCTGAACGCCACGAACCAGACGGAGTATCAGATATACCAGTATCTGGAGACCTCGCCTTCGGGGCTGCCTTTCAGCCTGATGGGCGGCTATGAGGCCCTGGGCCAGCTGCCTTGGCTGGGAACCAGCCAGTACGGCGCGCGGCTTGCTGGCGGGACCCCGATATCGCTTGTGCGGAACGCCACGGCCCTCAGCTTCGTCAGCACCTTCAGCCCGACGAGCGTGCCGCTCTTCGACTTCTACAAGACCGTGCTATACGACAGTCCGCTCTATCTCTACCTGAACGGCACAGGCTACACCAACTCGCCCGGAAGCGGCAGCCTGCTCGGCTACCAGAGGCTGACCTACGTGTTCAAGGACAGGTTCAACAACACCATATACTCGCCGATCGACGCCGACATCGCCTACCCCGTCGCGATCAAGCTGAACACCCAGGTGCAGGTCGACCCGAACAACCCGAACTCAAGCACAGTGACGGTCATCGGCTCGGCAAGCACGCAGAGCAGCATCGGAGGAGTCATAGCGCCACTGGCGGGCCAGAGCATATACCTCTACTATGGCCAGAACCTGGACAACGTTAACTATAACCCGACCACCGATCCGACCGACGCCTCGGCCTGCGCCTTCCGCATCAACACGACCACGCCTCTGACCTGCATAACTTCAAATCCCATATGGACGGGCCAGCAGGCCAACGCCCAGACGCTCACATACAATCCGTCATACAACTACTCTTCGGGCTTCACGCAGTGCAGCCAGGTAACTGGCGGGCTCCTCACAAAGGGCGCCACATCCTGCAACATCTTCGGGGCGGCGAAGAGCTACACAGGCAGCGCTCCGCCTTCCCTGTGCCCCAACACGGGCGCCGCAGGATACTGCAGCGCGAACCCAGCGTATGCCGATTTTGCCAACTGCCTGGGCCAGAACAACTTCGACTACGTGAAGTGCAGCAACCAGTGGCCTTCAGAGGCGGGCGGATTCATGGGCTGCCTGTACTCGCCGCCTGCCTCGACGCGGGGCAGCGAGCAGTTCTGCTCGATAGTCAACCCGGCGAACGGAACGGGCTTCTGCACGTCCCAGCTCGGGCTCTTCAACATTGCGACGACAAACAGCACGGGAGGCTTCAAGGCGACGGTGAACGCCTGCGGCATAAGGCAGGACAAGATCACCGCCCAGTTCTACGGATACCCGCCGCCGGAGCCCGTGCAGATAACGCAGCCGCCTCTAGCGCTCTCGCAATCACAGGTAGGCTCGTACTCGCTTGCGCTCAGCACTGTGAACGGAATAAACTACTACTACGCCCCGGCGCAGGCGCAGCAGAGCTTCCAGATAGGGCTGTTCCTTCTCAGCTTCAACGATGTGGGGCTGATCGTAGTAATCTTCAGCGCCATCAGCGCGGTCGCCCTGCTGATGCGGGGCAGAAAGAAAGGCGCCAGGCCAGGGCGAAGAAAAAAATAGTTTTGCATCAAATTAGCCGGGCTGGTGTCGGCCCTGCCTCCGGAGCTGAATGGTTTCACTTGGAGTTCAGTCCGACGTTATCGGCAGATCCGCTCGCTAGATAGACCGCGGCGTTGTGCACTGCATTGAGAACCTCGTTCGGGTTCTTTGCGGTCTCATGCATAATCTTTTCCGCGTTATCCAGTTTTGCGAGTTCGACAAGGCACTGCTGCCTTGCAGCCACATCGGCAGTCAGGTCTGCAGGATTTGTGCCGGTGAGCATGCGGATCACGGTCGTCTCCTGGCTTTCCACATCTTTAATACCGAGTTTCGCACCGGCCTTTACTGAAAGCTTGTCGATCGGGTTGCCAGTGGCATTGATGAATTTGCTGCTGAGCTGCTCCAGCTCGCGTTTTATGTTGGTTTCGCGCTCCATTGACCCGTAAGCTATCCGCATGAGAGGCGTCTCCCTGTTGGAAAGAGAGGTTAGCTTGAAGTACAGCTCTTTGCGTCTTGCACTGATGCTGTCGAAAGAAGCTTTCAGGTCAAGTTCGTCTAGAGCGTTTGCAAATGCTTTCATTTCGGCATCCGCGTTTTCGGTGCCCGCCTTGACTCCCGAATCAGAGTCAAAGCTAGAAAGCCTTGCAATCTCTTCAGGAGCGAATCCCCACTTTCTTGCAAGTATTGGCTCTACCTGCTTAGCGCCTTTTACGTATAGCGCGATGCGCTCCTTGAACTTTTTGTACTCCTCCACCGAGGCTTTCTCAGCTTCGCTCATCTCATGGATAAGCGGCTTAAGCTCATCCTCGGAAATTGTTTTTACGTTGGATGCGGCAGCTGCAGCCGCTGCGCCCATTTCCAGCGCCTTGGCGCCCAGCCCCCTCGCTGGGGCGAGTGCGGGCTCACCGCCTCCCGATTCCTTGCTTTGAACCATCCGGTTGAGCAGCTGCCATTCGTCATCGAGGTGCTTGGCGAACTCATCAGATGTGTGATGCGGGTTAACATGCTCCTTGTGGAGATGTTCCTTGGCGATCCTTTCCCTCGCGTACTTGTCAGTTTCCTTTGCGTATTCGACTATCTTCGGACTGTACGCTCTTACTTCTTCAGGAGGCACGTCCCTGTATCCTGTGCCAAGATCCTCCTTCGCGGCCCTGCTTCGCTGCATGTCCATCGCATCGTTGAAGCTCCTGACCACCTCGTTCGCCGTCTTTCCGTAAATCCAGCCGTTCTCGAGCGCGGTGTTGATCAGCTTGGCTATCCGGATGTTGTTTCCGTTGATTTCAGTAATCTCCCTGTTCAGGTTCCTGCCCTTCTGGAGCTTTTCCACGCCGGCAGATATCTTGCTCTCTATGAGGTCGCCGAATGCCTTTTCTATCTCCGCCTGGCTTGCGCCCCTTCTTGCAAGCTGTTCGAACCTAGGCGTTTCAAATCCGACAGCCAGCTCATCGTTAATCTTATTTCTTACCATACTCTCCCTGCCTTATGCATTATAGTGCATTATAGTCGCTTCCTTCTTTATAAAGGTTGGCGAGAAGAAGCGGGAACATCTTATAAATTTATATAGCACAAGAGGCAGATGTTTAAACGTACGTGAGTCGGATGCTGTCCATAGTTCTAAGTTTCGGGGCTGTCGACGCGCTGATCCCACTTCTTGTGATAATCTTCCTGATAGCGGCTGCCGCGGGCCTGACCAGGGGATTCGACGCGTTCAAGATTTTCGGCATAAGCGCGCTGGCGGGAGCTGCCGCGGGAGGGAAGGGATCGCTGATCAAGAAGAGCGGGTTCGGAACAACGAGATATCAGGGGGCGATGATAGGATTGGGGGGAGCCAGGGCAAACGCGATACTCAGGCCGGTGGTCGGAAGACTCGGAAGAGCAATTGGCAAGAAAGCCGCGGGAGGCACAGCCGCAGCGGGTGCGACTTTGGCGCTCCAGAAATCGGCTTCGGAATTCATTGGCGGCAATTTAGGGACGAACGTCTCCAAAACAGGGAAGATCAAGACTGCAGTGAAGGATGCTTTCGGAGGGAAACGTGCTAAAGGAATAGCTGGCGCAGTAGGGACCGCTGCCGGATTGGGACTGGGACCTTTGAGCATAAGGGCAGTGCCAAAAAGTGTCGGCTTGTTCAAACAGGGAAGGTACCAGAAAACGATAGACCAATTGGGAAAGGCAAAAAGCCAGGAGGAAAAGGCGAGGCTTGGGCTCCAAGCCGAGAGGCAGAGGGCTGATTTGGGGATAAACGGCCCCACCAGCATCGAGGAGCTTAATGCTGCGAATGCGATAATAAACCAAAAAGTGAAACAGGGGGCTTCCGCGAAGGATCTGGAGAGATACATCAAGCAAGCCGATCTTGCAGCAAGGATAAACAAGGAGGCAGATCTCGCGAGCAGGGGCCAGAAGAAGTTTTCGGAAGCAAATTCCGAAACCCTCAAGAGGATCAATGAATTCGCGGTGGGCGGTAGCGCGGCCTATCTTGCCACGGTAAGCAAAAGAGCCGAGATCCTTGCTGCCGGAGGGACTCGCGGTCAGATGGCAGGCGCAGCACTATCGTCTCTGCAAGTGAACGCGACAACTTTGCAAACCAAAAAAGCCGGCAGATTGCAAAGGATAAAGGATTCAAGAGTAACGAAAGCCGCTTCCATAGCGGCTCTCGGTCCGCTTTCGCCATATGTGTTGGGGAGCGCTGCTAAGAGAGCAGGCGAAAAAATTGGATTAATAGAAGACAGATCGAGGGCGAGGGCTGCCGCACAGGAAGCCAGAGCGGAAGCTTGGGAAGCGCGCAGAACTGAAAGCAGACTAAATCCAAGATATTCGCGGTGGGGCAAATATCCTTCAAGATACAACAGAAGAGTAGACACAAGCAAAGGCGAAAAAGAAGTGCCTGCAGAACAAGAAGGCGGCCGTTTTGACAGAGCTGTCGGAAGGGCAATGGCGAGATTAGCAA
>CAZXIK010000041.1:0-7057 GCA_964640735.1 Microcaldota archaeon
ATCTTTATTGCCTTGAAGAAGCACTCCTTCCATTTCGAGGTGGAGCGAAGGCTGTTGCTGATGCTTTCGGAATTGGCTTCCATGAAGCCGTCCAGATTGTAGTCGATGTGATAGTACTGCAGAACGGAAAGATAGTTGTAAAAGAGCCCCAGCAGGTAGAGAAGCCTTGGGTCTGAATCGTTTTTTACCAGCTTCTCGGCGATTTTGCTCCCTTCCTCCCACCTGTTTGCCCTTACTTCCAAGGCTACGGGAGCGAAAGCCGATGCCGTCGCTTGCCATTGCGTCGCCTGGACTGCGGGATCGATGTACTGCTCGCAAAAGTTGCAGAATCCGCTGTTGTAGCTTGCCGAGGAGGTGTCAGAACCGCAGTACGGGCAGGTGATGCCGAACAGCTTTGCGGATGCGAGCAAACTGAAATACTTCCTGCCATCCAACATGTGAAAACACAGCTCTATTCCGATTTTAAAGCTTAAAAGCTTAGGGCAGCAACGTCTACTTCTTCTTTAGCACTGCAAAGAGATGCATCCTGGTATAGGGCTCTATGCCTATCTTCTCGAGAACCTCATAGTTCTTGGAGACTTCATCAAGGAACTCCTTGAAAACCTCCTGCGGCCTCCTCACCACGTCTATGCTCTGCGATTTTATCGCCACGTATGCCAGCCCGCCCTTCTTGAGCAGCGCGCTGTTCCTGTTCAATATGTCTGCCTGGTCCCTTGCTGCGATGTCCTGGTATATCACATCGCACACCTCAACATCGTCGCGGTAGTCCTCCGCATCCCTGGCGTCCTTCAGGAGAGGCAGCATGTTCCGCCTTGCCTCGCATGCCTTTACCAGCTCGCGCATGCTCCTTTCCGATATTTCTACGCAATAGACTAAGCCCTTCTCTCCAACGATGTCGCTCACGTGGCTGCTCGTCGTCCCCGTGGATGCGCCGAGATATAGCACCTTTGAGCCTGGCTTGATTTCCAACTCCTTGAGGCCGTTCATTATCGCGGCTGCGAGCTTGCTCCTGTAGGGATTCCAGAGCCTGTATTCCTTGCCCCCGTGCTCGACCAGTTCCTCATCATAGACCTTGTTCCCTTTGACAAGGTTCAGGGTCGCAAGCTTGCGGTCCAGCTTGTAAACTCCTTCGAAAATCCGCCTGAATTCCACGAGAGCCACTGGTTTGAATTGAGAGCCAAACCTATTTAAATTTAGCAAAGGCATTCCATATCGCGACCAAGATGCAGGAAACCATCACAGTGGAGCAGCTCATAAACGAGATTCTTTCAATGGGGAGGGAGAGCCAGGGGACGGATCTGCTCCTGAGCAGGTTCTCATCAAGGCTCAAGGACGCATTCGGGATTGACTATGCGGGCGCAACCAACCTTTACCAGGACAAGGTTGAGATGTCCGGGCTTGAGGAATTCGTCATCAACACGAACAAGGCCTACATCGATAACAGGCTCAGCGGCTACTCTGCGTTCCCAGAGCTGATAAAGCACTACAACCTCGGCTTCAGGAGCTGCTTGCTGTTGCCCGTGTCAATGGACGGAAAGCCTGTGTTCATAGTCACTTTCCTTTCCAGGCAGGAAGACAAGTTCGACAGCGCGGTAGGCCCAAAAATAGAGCTTCTATCAGCGATACTCGGCTACCAGATAGTCGCGAAGGCCGAGAAGGAGAGAAGCGTCAACCTAGCGAAATACTTCGACGCTGCCTTCAACGTTCATGTGCCACAACTTCTGATCGATAGGAACGGGACCATCGTACGCGCAAATAAGAGCATGAGCGGGCTGTTTGCAAAGACACAGCGGGATATGCAGGGAAAGAACATTGCCGAATTCTTCAATGTGGATGTTAACATGCTTGCTGCGCTAAGGGAAGGGGCGGCAGCGGAGATAAAGGACACCACCGACCTGAACAAAACCTACAAGGCGAGCAGCACAAAAGTCAACGATAGGCTTTTGCACGTACTGCTTTTCGATGTCACTGAACTCAAGGAGCTTGAGGAGAAGGTCAGGCTCTCGGAACAGGCGGCGGGAGAGACGTATCTCTTGCTAGCGAAAGACACCACCATACTGTGGTCCAGCGGAAACGCAAGACGTGTGCTGAAAATAGACAGGGACGAGCTAGTGGGCAAAAGGCTCATCGATCTGGCGTACAGCGACAAGGCTTTCGTGAACGAGGTAGGCGCGACCGCGGACACGCTTTCCAGGCCGCTCAGGATAAGCATGGGCAACGACATGTTTGTCGATGTAAGGGCGATCTTGACGAAGAACCAGTTCGGGGGTTTCTCCTGCGTGCTCGCGAGCAACAACATGGAGAAGTACATAAACTCGATACGGAATGCGCTGGATGGCTTTGCAGAGGACGCCACGGATGCGGTGCTGAACGTTGATTCTCTGGGATACGTCAAATCAGTAAACAGGAGCGCGGAGAGGCTCTTGAAATACAGGGAGGCAGAACTGAGCGGAACCTCCTTGGCTTCGCTGTATGCTGACGAAGAGAGCCGCCAGAAACTCAACGCGTCGTTGTCCCTTGCAAGGAACAATGGAGTGGTTGAGAACGTCTATGTGAATCTCCGCATAAAAGACAGCGTGGCCCTGCTGCCCTGCGAACAGGTGATAAGGAGCGTGCTCGACATCGACAACAACACAGTGGGCTACATGGTGATAACCAAGGAGCTTGCGACCAAGATCAAGATGGAAGAGCTCGAGGATGAGACCAAGACGCTCGAGAAGCAGGTAGAGAACAGGACCGCAGAGAGCGAGCTCAAGACCCAATTCCTGACCAACATCTCGCACGACCTGAAGACCCCGCTGACAAACATAAAGGGATTCGGGAAGCTTCTGCTCGAAAACGCCGAGGAACTCAGCGACGAGCACAAGGAATACGTGCGGATAATGAACAACGAGGCTGATAGGCTCTACCAGCTCATACAGCAGATACTCGATGTCGCCAAGCTATCCTCGGGCAGGATAACCCTTGATCTCCAGCTCGTGAACTTCAACGACCTCTCAAGAAACGCTGCGATAGAGACCCTGATCGAGGTAGCCAAGAAAAAGGGGCTGGAGTTCGATTGGAGCGTTGATTACAATGTCCCGCTCATACGCGCAGACCCGAACAGGCTCATACAGGTATTGGTAAATCTTATTGGAAACGCGATAAAATTCACTGAGAAAGGAAGCATCGGCGTAAAGATAATAAAGAAGGCGAAGAACGTGAGGGTGGAGGTGATAGATACCGGCGTTGGGATAAGCAAAGAGGACAAGGGCAAGCTCTTCAAGAAGTTCTTCCAGCTGCAGAGGAAGAACCTCATAATGCAGGACGGATCGGGGACCGGGCTCGGGCTGACAATCGCCAAAGAGATAGTCAGCCTGCACGGAGGAAGAGTAGGCGTCATATCGGAAGCAGGCAGCGGCAGCACTTTCTGGTTCACGCTGCCGATAGCGGAAAAGCCCAAGAAGAAGCCTGCCGAAAAGCTTGCTCAGGAAGGAAAGGGATAATAATTTTTTATTCGATTCTTATCCCATGAGCGGCTTTTTTTCCGAACTCGAGGAAAACGGACTGGTGGTCCCGGACTTTAAAAAGGGAGTCATATCGGTGGCGAGGGAGGTCTTTGAAAACAAAAACAGGAGGACGGGAGACAAGGATAAGAAAATACTGATGCTTGTGGATGGCCTTGGATACGGCCTTGTTAAGAGGGTGCTTACCGAAAGCAAGGAGCATTCGCAGCTTTTGAATGGGGCAACTGTAGAAAAGATAACAACCACTTTCCCTTCGACCACAACGGCAGTAACCTCTAGCGTGACAAGCGGCATGACTACCGCGGAGCACGGGGTGGTAGGCTGGAGCAACTACATAAAAGAGGCAGGACTCATAGTAGAGCCTTTCAGCGATGCGGCACAGATATCCAAAAGCTTCAGGATCAGCAGCATAGGATTAGAGGACATAATTCCAAAGCCGGATCTTTTGATAAATGCTGCCAAAAAAGAAAAGCTCCTGGCGCTGGGCGATGAATACGTCAGCCACGTTTATGAGAAGATTGTTCCAAACTGCGAAGAGAAACTGCACGCTACAGCCACAGACATGTTCATCAACCTGCGAAATGCGGTAAAGAGCAACGATTACGGCACAATATACGCCTACCATGGGATGATAGACCACACGGAACATGCATATGGACCCAAATCGGAAAAGGCAGCGCACACCGTCCTCAATTTCTTCCTCGAGATGAGACGGCTGCTGCTCCCACAGCTTCAAGAAAGCGATTACAACTTGGTCATGATAGCCGACCATGGCCAGGTGGAGATAGAGAGGAGCTTAGAGCTTGACAAGGGCAGCAAGCTGATGGAATACTTGAGCTTGCCGCCATGGGGAGATTCGCGTGTGCTTTTCATGAATGTCAGCCCGGGAAAGGAAGCCGCATTCAACAAGTTTTTCGACGGCGCTTATGGGAAGGATGCAATCCTTGTGGAGTCTGATGTTGCAATAAAATCAGGTATATTCGGCAAGACCGCTGTTATAAAGGGACTGAGGGACAGGTTCGGCAGCCACATCTGCATACTGAAAGGGGACAATACAACCATGAAATACCAATACCCCTTGCCAAACAGCAAAAAATTCGACAAGCGCGGAGCTCATTCAAGCATAACGCCCGAGGAGATGTACATACCGCTGATCGTATACTGAGATTTCAAAAACCGCAGCATAGTTGAGTCTTACAGTCTTTGGAATAGGTTTAAAAGAAGAGCCCGAGATTCTATTTGTGGATGCCATGGGATACAGAGTGGAAAGGGACGCATTAGGAGAAGTTAAAGTGCCCGCGGACGTGTATTACGGCTCTGAAACTCAACGGGCCATAGAGAACTTCCCCATTTCTGGAATGCACATGCAGAAGAGCTTCATACATACCTATGCCCTGATAAAGAAAGCCTGCGCAGCAGCCAACATGAAACTCGGAAAACTTGACGGCGAAAAAGGGAAAGCGATAATCAAGGCTTGCGATGAGGTTTCATCAGGAAAGTTGGACAGCCAATTTCAGGTTGATGCGTTCCAGGCGGGGGCCGGAACAAGCACGAACATGAATCTGAATGAGGTTATCGCCAACCGCGCGATCGAGCTGCTGAAGGGCAAGAGAGGGGATTACAAAATCGTCCACCCGAATGATCATGTCAACATGTCCCAGTCAACAAACGATACTTTCCACACCGCCATCCATGTCGCCGCGCTCAACGAGATAAAGACAAAACTTCTGCCCGCGCTGAAAAGCCTTGAGAAGACTCTGCTGAAAAAATCCAGGGAATTTGACAAGATAGTGAAGACCGGAAGGACCCACCTCCAGGACGCCGTCCCGATGACTCTTGGCCAGGAATTCTCAGGATATGCGTACTCGATAGAAGTTGCGGCCGACAGACTGGAGACTGCCATTAAGGAGATCAGGTACATACCGCTTGGAGGAACCGCCATCGGAACTGGAATAAACACTCCGAAAGGCTACAAGGAAGCTGCAATCTCGGAGCTCAACAAGCTAACTGGAGAGCGATTCGAGCCTTCGAGGGTGGTGTTTTTTGAGATGCAGGACCAGGCAACCGAGGCTTTTGTTTCTGCGGCGCTAAGGAACGCGGCGATTTCGCTAAACAAGATGGCGAACGATCTCAGGCTTCTCAGTTCGGGGCCAAGGGGAGGGATAAGCGAAGTGATTCTTCCGGAAGTGCAGCCTGGCTCGTCGATAATGCCCGGAAAGATAAACCCGAGCATGTGCGAGATGCTCAGCATGGTTTGCTTCACCGCGATGGGCTTGGACAGAACCGTGAGCGAAGCGGCAAACTCCGGGCAGCTGGAACTGAATGTTTTCATGCCGATTGTAGCTTCCAGCCTGTTGTTTTCAATACGCATACTAAGCAAGGCCGTGGACGCTTTCGACAAAAAATGCGTCTCTGGAATAGAACCCAACCTTGCCAACATAAAGAAGCACGTTGCGGACGACCTGAGCGTTGCCACCGCCTTGAATCCCTTCATAGGCTATGCCAAGGCCGCGGAGGTTGCGAGAAAAGCATACAAGGAGGGGAAGAGCGTGAAGGAGGTCTGCCTAGAGCTGAAAATTCTTGACAAGAGGAAGCTCGACGAGATACTGGATCCCAAAAAACTCGTATAGGCTTGCTGAACTACGAGCCAAAGGCCTATTTCTCGCCGGGCCTGTAGCTCATCTTCCTTCCCTTCCAGATATCAGGGTCGCCCCAGAGGCCAAGCCGCCATATGTTGAACTCCACCAGCTGCGAATAGTCCACAAAAAGGTTCACGTCCCTTCCGAACTGCTTGTAGTACCACTTGAAAACTGGGGGATCTGAAGCCTCGAACATGAATCTCTCGAACCCGAACTCCTTGACTACCTTCATAATGAGGTCCTTTCTCCATTTGACAGGCGGAAGATCCTCGGTTATCCCCTCGCTTTCGAACATGATTAGTTCCACGCCGTTCTTTACAAGCTGGCTTATCTCATCCATCACCCTTTCTGTAGGCTTGTACCTCATCCGGTAGCCTGCATTGTGGGTGCCAGCGCCGGCCTCGTACATGAAGGAGATTTCTGGCTTTGGCTTCATCCCGAGCCTCCTCACCTGCTTTACCATCTTGAGCATGTCAGGCGTCGAGATATCTGCGAAACCGCTCGAAAGCTCGACTACGTCGAACCCGAATTTCTTGCATTCCTCGAAATAGCGGTCGGCCGTATTTGATCCGTCTGCTATGTATCTTTCCACGGCGCCGCCAGTGGACACGTAAACATCATGGTCGTGGCAGGCGCCGATTATCGCCTTGAGGGTCGACCCTGAAAGCAGCCTGAATGAGCCTGCGGCGAATTTGTAACCGTCAAACCAGTCGCTCCAGTCGTGCAGGAGCCCCTTGAGATAGTCGAGGGTTATGGAAGAATAGTAAGGCCCCCTTATCTCCACCATCCCTCTCTTCCGCGGCTTGGGCTGCAACTTCGGCAGCTTCATGAAACTGAAAGCTTTTTCCTCTTGCATGTCATGACCTCATATATTTCCTATTATAGTAAAGAGATCGCTTATGCTGTCCAGCT
>CAZXIK010000042.1:0-7048 GCA_964640735.1 Microcaldota archaeon
GTGTTTGCGGTTTACCTTCAGTAAAAAACTTTTTAGCCTGCTTTATAAATCATCACGTCCATCTTAAAATGCTGATCGGGGGGAAGACGCTGGCACAGGTCGCTCATTTTGCGGTTAGCCTAGGACTTCCGCTTTAATTTTTCCATAGATGTACGCCAGCTCTTTGGACCTTATCCGCCTGCCGGCAGTCAAGAAAAACTCCTGCGTCTTTTTCTTCTGCTTCGCATCATATGTATCATGCACAAACAGCTCCATTATGTAGTCCAGAGCGTCAACCTCGTGCACAAGCTTCGCTTCTTTGGTTTCGCATTTTTCGAACTCGCTCCACAAAGTTTTCAGGTTTCTTCTGTCGCCGTTCGGAAGAAAGGAGAGCAGCCGCAACGTGTCCCTGTGCTCAAGGATCTTTTTTCTCTTGTTTGATACGGCCTGCATGCTTTCTTCTGGCCGGAGGGCTATGTCGCCGGTTATGGATTCGTGGATATCATGTATGAGGCCGAGGGCCATGCACTTTTCTGCGTCAAGCCCCATCCTTCTTGCAAAAATATACGATATAAGGGCGGTGCTGAACGAGTGGTCTCCTACGTGCTCGGGGATAGGCAGCCTGCTCCTGGCCCATCCTGTTCTACGCGTGCTTTTTATCTTGTTTGCAGTGGAGATGAATTTTATTATTGAATCGAGTTCTTTTGTGTTCAATCGATCACCTACCACTGTAGACCAAAACGCTAATAAGCTTCCACTACAGTGCCGTCGTCCTCGGCCTTGTTCCTTGACAGCACGTATATCCTGGAGTTAACAACCTGTTTCAGCATCTCGTCGTGCGTTATTATGAAGACCTGCTCGACCAGTCTTGGAAGGACTTCGCTTATCGCCTTGACGAACTTGCCAAGTCCCTGCTGGTCTATATTGTGCGTTGGCTCATCGAGTATTATCCACCTGAGGTTTGGCACCAGGACCAACGCGAATGCGACTCTCATTGCAAGGCAAGCTACGCTCTTCTCTCCTCCGCTTGCTATAGCATCGACGTTTTCCCATCCTTTGTTCTCTTCCCTGGATGTTTTAACTTTAAGAACGTAATCGTCAGAGGTTGGCTCCAACAGAAGGCTTTGATAATCGCCGTAAGGGTAGAGCTCGGGCCAGATCTCCTGCATTATCCCATTTATCGAGCCTATGAGTTTGGTCCTAAGCGTTGTCTGGGTCTCTTCAAGCGCGTTCTTGAACTTCGCTATATTCTCTATCACTTTCTTTTTCTCCTTTATGTCCTCTTGCATCTTTTCAATAACTCCTATCTCTCTCTTCTTTTCTTCCTCCTGCATCCTCTTTTCTTTCTCGGAAGACGTGTTGGCGTCGACTTTTGTGCTAATCTCTTTGAGCTTCACGTTTATCTTCGTGAATTCTGATTGCAGTTTGTCTACCGCATCATCGGTAACCGTTATTTTGGAGGCATCCTGTTCCTTCTCTTTGAGAGATTTTGTGCCTTTTTCCTTTTCCGATATATAACGTTCTGCGCGTTCGGCATTTTCAATTTCTGATTCCAGTTTTGAAAGTTTGTCCTTGGCATCGTTTACCGCTTCCGTAACTTCTGCCTTTGCTTTTTTGAACTTGGCGTTCTCCTCTTTTGTTTTTGTGAAAGACTCTTTCATCTCCTTTCCTCTTTTATCCAAATCAGCGTAATCCTTGAGCTTCTCCTCCAGTCTGTTCACTGATTCGAGCTCTTTCGTTCCCGATTCTATCACCTTCTCAAGCTTGCCGATCTCGTGCCTTTGCCTCTCTATCTCAGAATCGAGCCTCTTTGTTGCGCTTTCCTTCTCTGAGAGTATCTTTTCTCGTATGTCTGCCTGAAGCTCCCTTTCACATATGGGGCACTTGCTTAGGTGCTTCTTGAGCTCAGTTAGCCATTTCTGATTCTCGTTCTTGCTTGCGATGTTCGCTTCGCAATCTCCCCTTTGTTTTTTCAGGCTCTCTTGATTTGAGCTCAGTTTTTCCTCAATCTCCTTCCTGTTCTTCTTCTCATGCTCCTTTAGCAGTTTTTCCCTTTCCTCAACCTGTTTGGAGATAGCCCTCATTTCTGCCTCATGGTGCGCTGCTTTTTCAAATGACGATTTCTCTGCCTGCTCCGCCTCCCTCTCCTTTTTCTTGAGCGTTTCAAGTTCAGCTTTTGCTTGCGATAGGGTCTTCTCCAACGCTGATTTTTCCTTTACTCCTTTGTCCTTTATCTTCTGGATCTCTTTATCTATGAACTCAAGTTTGCTCTTCAGCTCAGCCGTTTCCTTTATCAGCGAGGTCTTCTTGCTGAGCTGCTCTTTTGCTTCTTTCAGCTTGGCATCGGAGTCTTTTCTGAGCTTTTCGTTTTCTTTCAACTCATCTTCGAGCATCTTTCTCTCCTTGGAAAGCTTTTCAATCTCCTGAAGAATAGAATGATGTTGCTCCTTGAGTTTCTTTATATCGAAGGTGGCTATGGTCTTCTCGTTCTCTGACACCATGTCCTTTATTTTGTTGGCGAGGCTTGTCGCGTTTTCCTGAGCCATGGCGAACTTGTCCAGGCCGAGCAGCTCATCTATCTGCTTCTTCCTCTCGGCAGGCCTCAGTTCCAGAAAATACGTGAGCCTGTTCTGCTCTGAGTAAATCGCTCTTGAGAACAGCTCGTAATCAACCTTCAGTATCCTTTCTATCTCCTCGTTCACCCTTTGGGGCTGGGATTGCAGGTATGCGCCATCCTTCTGGAGGGTAGCCTTTGTGGAGCCGTTAAGCTCGAGGTTCCTTTTCACAGAATAGTTCGCGCCGTCGATTCCGAATTCAAGGCTCACCGACGCGCTGCGCATCTGCTCAGGCCTGTTCATTATGACTTCGTCTACAGCGACCCTCTTGTGCTGCAATGCCGGATAGGTCCCGAAAAGCGCGAATGAGATGGCGTCCATTATACTGCTCTTGCCCGCCCCCATCTGGCCGAGGAGTATATTGGTGCCCCTGGAGAACTTCATCCTTGTTTCTTTGTGGGTTTTCCAGTTAGTAAGCTCTATCGAATCTATCATCAGACCCCCAGTCAGCTTTATCTAGGATATAGACACTTATTCAAAACTTATAACTCTTTCATGCGATTTTTATCTGTGAGGGACTTATTTGCCGATGTCATGCTTTCAAAGCTGGCAAGATGGCTCAGGTTTGGAGGTATAAAGACCTATGATGCACCCATGGAGGACGACACGAAGCTACTAAGTTTTGTGAAAAGGAAGAGAGGCATTTTGATAACATCTGACAATCAGCTATTTCTAAGAGGGAAGAAACGTGAAACAAAAGTGATTTTTGTCCAACAAGAGCCCATCCCAAGACAGATTGCGGCTGTTGCAAATGCATTGGGAACTGAAATCAGTATTTCGCCAAGCATTTTCTGCTCAGTCTGCAGCTCGAAATTGGTGAAAGTTTCCAAGGAACGCTTGATTAGAAAGGTCCCTGAAGACGCTTACAAACGCCACACATCATTTTACTTCTGCAAAAACTGTGAGAAAGTTTACTGGAGGGGCACGCACTGGAAGTTTATACAAAAAACGCTGCTGAAGGCAAAAAAGATTGCAAGAAAAATCGGCTAGACCAAGCTCTCCTCTATTATCTCCACTTCATTAACTCCTGGAATTTTCTTCAGCTGGTCCTCAAACTCTGAACTGCCCTGAGAATCCTCATGCCAAAAAAGCACCTTTATTGTCTTAATCCCGAAAGCGACTTCCTCGAGCTGCGAGCCTTTGGGCTTGAGCTTCTCAACTATCTCCTTTCGCACGCTCTCTTCCTTTCCGCCCTCGGTATAAATTCTGAAAAGGACGGCCACAGTTCCCATCAAGGACCCTCAAACTTGCATTCCCGGCACCTGTACTTGTTGTAGGTCTCCCTGCAGTGCTTGCATCTCACTATGTTTGTGTTGCCGCACGAAGGGCACTTGAATTCTGTATACTGGGAAGTGAGCCTTCCGCAAGAAACGCACACTTTTCCGACTGGAGCTCCTATTTTCTCACTCTCAAGAAGCGTAGAATCTTATTACTAGAGGAAAATATATAAAACGGCAGTCTGGGCACGTGGTGTAACTTGGATAGCACGGCAGCTTGCGGAGCTGTTGGTTGCGGGTTCAAATCCCGCCGTGCCCGCGGAAAAATTTCGACGATAATCTCTGGGTTCAAATCCGTAAAAACGAGCAAGAAATCTGTAGAAAAATTGGGGTTCGGATTCGATCAATTTCTCGATGACCTTGACGCAGTTGCTAACAACGTCTCAAAGCACCAAATAGAGACCATGAGGCTCCTTCTCAACGAAGTGCACAAAAGGCGCTTCAGACGGAGAAGGGAGGTAAGTTTCCGAATCTTTCTTCACAAGTTTGCGAAGCGAGTCCTTTACGCTATCTGCCAATGCAAGCTCATAAGCCATCAGAACACGTAACCCTATTAGCCCCAGACGTCCTTGGCGAGGGCGGACGCTGACCTGTACCGGCGTACCTTGCCGCTCATTAGCTCCAGCAGACCTTTGTCCAAGCTGCTGATATGTTTCCCTTTCTGATTAAGCAGTTTCCTTAGTATGAATTCAAGCCTGTCAAGCCTCTTCGCCATGCTGCTTACTTCTTTCTTTATCTGTATCGTCTCCGAACTCTGCATAGTTTTATTTTTGAATGAATTGATATTAAACCCTTTCCTTGTGCCAGCTCGTTAAGGTAAAGATTTGCGAAAAACTGTGAAGTTAGGTTCCCTAAAGGCATTCCCTTGCCTGGAACATCAGTTTTGTGATTTTTGAATATTGTCTTAATCAGGCCGATTACGTCTTTGTCCTTTATCTTCCTCTCGATTATTTGAAGCAGAATTTCGTTATCTATGTCATCGAAATAATGCTGTATGTCAGACTTCAGAGCGAATCCAACATTTCCCTTCGCCTTCAAACGCAGTTGCCCCCCCCCCCGCCACGTTGGTCACTATGTGCGCTCTTCTTATGAAATGTTCCTGTCTTCTAATAGCACTGTGTGTTCCTTTGCCTTTCTGGTTTGCAAAAGAGTCGTAGATGAAGCTTTTCTGGAATATCGGCTCTATTATGTTGCAAATAGCATGATGAACTACCCTGTCTCTAAAATGTGACGCACTTATTTTCCTTATCTTCGGATCCCGGACTATGAAAGTTTTGAGCGCCGCAGGTGAATAAGTGAATGTTTCTAGCTCATTCTTCAGGTTTGTAAGATTCTCATTCAAATTGTCCTCAAAGTTCATTACATAGTCCTTCATGGTCTTACGTTTTCGAGCCTTCCGCCACGCAAGCTCAAGGTTATCACTAGAACAGAGCTTTGCGTAAAGGTTAGTGTAGGTCTCCATGCCATCAATGTAAACCCAGGCTGCAATCGAGAGCCATTGGCACAGCATTGTCCGGCCTGTTGTTCGCGTTGAGGTTGAAGCGCCTGCCATTGTTGGCGGCGTTGTTGTCCGAGTTGACGTTGAGCGACAGCGGCAACGCTGTAACCCGTCTACTAAATCGCCCTAGAGGCGGCACCGCAGCTTTACGTTTTCGGTTTCCCTACTCAGTATCACTGTTGAATTTTATGACTGGCATGTTCGTGAACTGCCAGCACTATAGACAGGTGTGTGGTCCTCGGTCTGCACACGCGAGCTGTGCTCGCGACTTGCAGGATTTCCCCGTGCAGCCCAGGTGAGATGTATAATGAGTTTGGTATCTTTATTCCTTTCGCAGAACTTCTTTCGGTGACAAGGCCTCTTTGGCTACCTTAAGTTTCTTTGCCCTTTCTTCAAGCACAGATATTTCTTTTTCATCTTCAGCCTTCCTTCGTTTCTTTTCCTCGAGCTTCTTCTCTGTGTCTCTAAGTTCAGCATCGATCACAGCCAAGGTCTTGTCACTTGCTTGCCCTGCCTGCAAAACAGTTTCCTTCGGAACGCCTAAAACCACCGGAGCCGCGTCGCCAGACCTGCCGTTCGCGTAGAGGAGGAAGCGCCTGCCAAAGTCGGCGGCGTAGTCGTCCGAGTCGACGTAGAGCGACAGCGGCTGTTTTCCGCCCCAAACACGAACGGTTGTTTCTACCGAAGAGCCTTTTCCTTTGACAAGCTCACCCTCTTCAGTTATTGTAAATAGTCCGTCCTTGTCCATTCCTTGCCCGGCAAGCCAGAACCACGTGCCCTTCAAAGAGTTCTTTAACTTCTCGTCCTTCATCAGCAACGGGAGCGCTTCCTGATAGGTCAGCGCCCTCAAGCCATCGTCTGCAAGCATTTTCATCGAATCCGCGTAATTAGCACCGTTTTTAGGCTTGGCAATCCGCAGCGACACGCCAGTATCGCCTACCAGTTCGCTGAACTTTGTCTCCTCGATTGTCTTTGTCCCGGTCTGCATTATCTCACGTTTATGAATATGTGCCCCCCTTAATTAACATTGATGAGAAGGACGTTTTCCATACGGAGTTCAGTTATTTTGGTCATGCTTGTCGAAGTCAACCTGTTCCTTGAATAGCTTACTTATAAGCTCCTCCCCGCCACTCAATCCTGCTTACCTCTACAAGCAGCGCCTCTTTTACGATGGTGTAAACTATCCTTATTCCGCCTATTCTTATTCTGTAAGTATGCTCTGCGCCCTCCATTTTCTCGATATCGTATAGCTCTGCCGGGATTGGATTCGTTTTGAGCGTTTCTATCAATTCTGAAATGCGCTTCCTGTAAAAGTCAGGCATTTTGAGCGCTGATTTTGATGCTTTCTTGTTCACTTTGACTAGGAACATCTGATCAGCCGAGCTGCTTTATGAACTCGTCTCCGCTTATCCATTCCCCGCGGGCAATCTCTTTCCTAGCCTCTTGTATAGCTCTTATCTCGCTTTTGGTAGCTTTGGTTTTGGGAAGAAGCTTCTCCTTTATCCAAAGCAACTCAAGCTCCACCCTGCCGATCTTGCTCAGCATCATCTTCATTTCCGTTTTTGAAATCGCCATGATTATATTATGGATAAAATGGTATTAAAACTTTCCTCCAGCCCATCTCTATAGGGAGTTGACATTTACATTCAATCGCCTCGTCAAACCCAAACTGCCTCACA
>CAZXIK010000043.1:0-6795 GCA_964640735.1 Microcaldota archaeon
GCGTTTCCCCTCTTTTTCAAGCGGCCACCCGTCGACAAGCTTGGCTTTGAGTTTTTTTGCAGCCGCGATAGGAGTGAGAATCAATCCGGAGGCGGCCCCCTCAAGAAAAAGGCCGGGGTCTTCGGCCAGCGTCGCGAGCGGTATCCTGACCAGGCTGCTGAAGAGGCTGCTCCCGTATCTCTCCCTGTATTTTGCAAACATCGGCTTAAGTTTTCCGGAAACCTCGACCACGCTGCCCCACATGTCCGTGAAGTACGACTCTTCCTTGAACTGGTCGAACTCGCCGAACCCGTACACAGGATGAACGTACGGATTCGCGGAGATCGCGTATGTTTTGTAGCCGATCTCCTTCAGGTCGCTTACGAAGGTGCGCCGCTTCAGGCTTATCTTCTCTATGTCGAGGGACTTCACGCTCTTCGTCTCATGCGCCCCGTGCTCGCTCGGGTACATGCCGGTGAAGAGAGACGCGTGCGAAGGCAGGGTCCATGATGCCGGGGCAATGCAGTTCTGGAGAGAAACAAACCTGCCGAGCCTGGAAAGCTCCTGGCCCTTCTTCTTGCTGAGCCTGTTGAACTCATCGAGCCTGAGCGTGTCCAGCACTATGATTGTGATGTTTAGCTTCTTCATTCACTTCAGCTTTTCCACGAAATAGTTCCCGATTGCGAGGTACCTGGCGCCGGTGTTCTCCAGGGTCCAGAGCGCATCGTCCGGGGTCATGACTATGGGGAATCCGTGCTTATTGAAGCTGGTGTTCAGCAGGACTCCCGAGCCTATCTTCTTCTTGACGTTCATCAGAAGCTCCCTGTAAAGCTCGTTCTCCTTTCCAAGGACCTGAGGCCTTGTTGTCAGGTCTATATGCGAGGCTGCAACAATGTCGCCGAATCTTTCAGGCTTGACATGGTATCCGACGGCCATGAACTTGTTGCCCCGCGGATACGGATCCATCATCTTGGCGGCATCCTCCTCGAGCACGGTGCTGGCGAAAGGCTGGAAGTAGGGCCTGCGCTTTATTATTATGTTGATCTGGTTCCTGTTTTCGGCATCGTTTGCCAGCGCGAGCACGCTCCTGTTTCCCAGCGCCCTGGGGCCGAGCTCCATCCTCCCCTGGAACCAGAGGACTATCTTGTTTTCCTCTGCAAGCTTCTCTGACGCATATTTCGCTATGTCACTGACTTCGTGATACCCGATTCTCTTCTGCTTCTTGTATCTCCTGAGCGTCTTTTCTATCTGCCCATCGGAGTACTTCGGGCCATAGTAGAGATTGTCTATCTGCTTGCTGTTCAGCCTTCCCCCTTCCTTATAGTCGACATGGTAGGCGGCGCCAAGCGCAAGGCCGCCGTCCCCCATGTGGGGGAATACGAAAAAGTCCTTTACCTCGGGCATCTCGTTTATCATCATGTTGATTATTATGTTGGAGAAAAGCCCTCCGGAAACTGCCACGTTCCTTATCTTTGTCTCCGCGATGTAGCCTTTCACTATCTTCAGCACCTGCTCCTGCACGTGCTTCTGCACCGCGTACGCGAGCGCTTCCCTGTTGTACTTCCACAGCAGTCCGTCCTTTATTCGCTCCGCAAGCAGGAACTCGTACTTTGAGCCCAGGTTGCTTACGAGCTGCTTCTTTTCCTCGTCGTAGCGCACGAAACTGTCGAGTTCCTCTATCTCCGAAGGATAAGAGTATGCGGCGAGGCTCATCAGCTTGCCTTCATCCTCGCTGTATCTCATGTCGCACGCAAGAGTGGATGCGCCGTAAAGAAGGCCGAGGCTGGCGCTTGCCTTGAATTCGTTTATCCTTTTGAGGTTGCCGTTCTCTCCTACGCTGACCGTCCCGCTAAGCCCATCGCCGGCGCCGTCAAGGGTCACGACAAGAGCTTCCTTGAACCCGGATGCGTAGTATGCTGTTGCGGCATGCGCGGTGTGATGCTCGACAAACTCCAGATCTTTCTTTATCCCGAGGCTAGCAAGTTTGCTCCCTATTATGCTTCCTCCTATACCTTTCCCTGCAGCCCTCCACAAGGATCTCGGCTGCTGGTTTTGAACAAGCCTGAACATCGCATTGGTCAGGTGCATCCTCACCCTGCTCGGCTTTCGGCTCTGCTTTCTCCACAGGACCCTTCTTTTAACCTCAAGCGAAGGGAACATTCTTGCAAACAGGGCGCTCCCGCCTATCCAGGGGATCGCTATCTTTGTTATCTCTTCATCTGAATTCGCTAAAAGATGCCTTATCGCATGCAGAGGAAACCCTACGTCATTCTTCCTCCTGGTGAAGCGTTCTTCATTGACAGCTCCAATCACAGCCCCATCTGAAACCAGAGCCGCGCCTGCATCGTGGGCATCGTGGATTCCCAGAATTGACATTGATTATCACTAGTTATGAGATGAAGCCATTTAAAACGTTATTTATTCGAAGACGATGCTTGCGTAGGCCACCACTGAGGAATAGTCGCCGGTGGCGTCTCCTGAGCTGCCATACTTTACAAGCGTTCCGGAGGTTGCGCCTGCTTTTTTTGCAAAAAGCGATGCCACAGTGATCGGCCCGTATCCGCAGGCGCTGTCATCGTTCCTGTTTATCTGATCGTGGAATGTTCTTGCATCAAGCTTCTTTATGGCCTCGATTGCAGGCATATCCTTGCGCTTTGCGACTTCCGCCGATTCATAGTGGTTGAAGTCAGAGCTGGCGATCACTGCCGCGCCCATTTTCTTTATCCTGCATGCCTGCAGGATGGCGTCCGATAGCGCCACGCTCGCGCCATACGATTGATCGCCCATGCATATGAAGACGCATCTGACGGCGCCCAACGCTCCTTGTATGAAAGGGAGCTGCACCTCAACGGAATGCTCATGCATGTGGGCAATCTCATCGCCAGACATGTCGGGGGCTTCGGAGATGACTCGCGAAAGCTCGATGTCATTCTCGACTATTCCGAGAGGGGTCCTCCAATCGGAAAGCGAAATCGAGATGGGCTCTCCATAACCAGTGTGGTTCGGACCGACGATTATCAGAGAGCCGAACTTCTTCTTTTTGTAAGCCTCAGAAAGCGCCGCATAGGTGAATGCTGCAATAGGGCCCGAGTACTGATAGCCCGCATGCGGAGCCACAAAGGCGACAGCGCCTGAAAAGCTTTTTGGAAGTTTAGCGTCTTTCATCTGCTTCGAGACTAAATCGCCAAGCAGCTTTGGGTCTTTCGGGTAGAACGATCCTGCAGCCGCGGGCTCCCTTATCATAGAAATGCATTTATTACTTGGAGCCCAGTGTTTTATTATCTATGTCTGGAACAGCATACGCGAGGACGGTTTTGAGAAGGCTCATGAGGAGATACGGCGCAAACCTGCACACCCGGCTCAAACATCAGAACATGACTCACCTTTTTGTGGCGGTCCTTCTTTCTCCGCAGTCTACAGACAAACAGACAAATGCCACAACCGGGAAACTGTTCAAACGCTTCAGGACTTTCGGGGATTACGCCGATGCCGACATCAAGACGTTAAGAAAATATCTCAGCGGGATGAACTACTACAAGACCAAGGCGAAGCACCTGAAAGCTTCGGCGAGACTCATACTCGATAGATTCGGGGGCAGGGTGCCCAGAACGCTCGGCGAGCTGATGGAACTGCCTGGCGTCGGAAGAAAAGTGGCAAACGTTGTGCTCAACGAGGGCTACGGCACAGATGAAGGCATAGCCATAGACACTCATGCCGGAAGGGTGGCCAGGCGCCTGGGCTTCGCGAAGGGCAAGAACCCATACGAGATAGAGAGGGCGCTGATGGCGGCTTATCCTCAGGCGGACTGGGGAAAGGTCTCCAACGCATTCATTGAGCTCGGAAGGGATACCTGCAAAGCGAGGAAGAAGGAGTGCCGGAGGTGCGCGCTTAACGACATCTGCCCCAGCAGCGACGTAAGGCCTATTAAGGAGCGGCGGCAGAATCACTGGTAGTGAAATGGGAAGCGGAGATGCGTATCTATTCGGAGGGGTTGACTACCCCGAAGGCTTCGGCAGCGAAAGGAGGATATACAAGAACATCAAGATCAGGAAAGAGCCTCTCGTAGACAAGATAAAGGCGCTTGAGGAAAGGCTCGAGGCGCTGGCCGGCGAACTATCTGAAAACGAGGCGAACAGGGAACTTGAGGAGGAAATAGAGACGGGAAAGCCTGTGCCCATCAAACGCAGCACGCAGTACACGGAAAACTGGGAAAAGGAGAAACCGATTCTGGAAGAGCTCCTGAAAGATTTCCGTGGGCTGCTTAAGACGCCATATGGCGCACTGGGCTATCTTGTGAAATCGGACGCGGAGGACATACTGAAGCTTTATGGCGTCGACACTGAGAGGGAATTTTGGATGCTAAAGGGAGGCAGCGCCATAAGGATACCGAGCGGGAAAGGGCTGCTTGGGATTTCTGCGGATAAATTGGCGGCCTCCGGAGGGAGGCGATGGGCTCCTTTCCGAGGCTTGCTTGTCTCAAACCCTCAGGAACTTCCTGAAAACGCGAAAACAACAGATGACGCGGTCAAGGACATAATCGAAGCCATAAAAAGCAGGCTGGAAGAGGGTACGTAGCGGCTACGTAAAGCCTAATAATAATTAAGTTCGCATTAGAGAACATTGGAAAAGCGCATTTTATGAAGAACAGCATGGGGGCGATACTGAAAGTCGAGGAAGCCGAGGAGGAAGCAAGGGAGGTCCTGGAAAAGGCAAACTTGAAATCTGCCCAGATCATAGCCGACGCCTACTCGAAGGCGCAGCAGATTGCCGCTGAGGCGCAGCAGAAAGCCGAAGAGGCGAGGAGGATTGGGCTCGAGAAGGACGCCGCGCGCCTCGAAGGAATAAAAGAGAAGCTGAAGAAAGATGCAGAAGCCAGGGCAGAAAAGATAAAAAAGACAAAGGTGAGCGTGCGCGCCATGGAGAGCGTGGCCAAGAAAGCCGCTGAACTTCTACTCGGTGCCTAAATTTGTTCCAAACGGAAAAGATGCAGAAGGTCAGGATCGTCGGGCTCCAGAGCCAGAAAGACAAGATCGTCAGGGAACTGCACAGGCTCGGGATTATCGACATGAGGAAAAGCAGGCTAGAGCTCGAAGACGACCGGCCGGGCGAAGACCTTGCCGGCATATCGGAGCTTGTCGTAAGATACAACTCCGCAGAGGCCATACTCAGGAGATACTTGAAGAAGGCGGAGGGGAAGGCGCGCCACCGCAAGGATGAGCAGCCCGAGAGAGGCGTGCTGCTCGAAGAGGCCAGGAAGTTCAACGCCGTGCTCGAAGTGCTTTCCTTGGAGGAGCGGAAAGGCGGCCTCGAAGGCGAGCTTTCGAGGATCGGGGACGCGAGGAAGACCGCCTCGCTTTTTGTGGGATCCGGGATAGATTTCTCCCAGCTCAAGAGCGGCATCTTGGATTTCGGGGCGTACCTGCTTGCAGGGAAGTCCCTGAAGAACGTGGACAAGGAGATTGGGTCTCTCAAAGAGGACCACGAGGTGGTGGAGAACAAGACAAAGGGGGGGACCGTGATATTCATAGCATACAGGAAGGACGACGGCGCCTCGCTGGACAAGTTAGAGCACACCCCGGGAGTGAAGAAGATCGACATCCTGAACGCGTATTTCGACTCCACAGCGGAAAGGATAATCGCGCGGCTGGAAACATCCCAAAAGAAGATGGAGGCGGAGATAGCCGAGATATCCGACAAGATCGGCAGGCTCGCGAGGGAGGAGTATCCCAGAACCAGGAGCCTGCTCGAGATGCTTTCCGTGGAGGCGGAGAGGGCGAGCGCGAGCATAGGCTTCAAGCGCACCTCGGCGGCCTTTGTCATTGAGGGCTGGATCGAGAGCAGAAAACTGGGGGATGTGACGAACCGCATGGATGATCTGACAGACGGAAAGTTCAGCATCGAGAAGATAAGCGGAGAAGAGCTCGCTCCGACGATGATGCGGAGCTCGAGCCTCACGCGGCCGTTCAACAAGCTTGTCGAGTTCTTCTCACTGCCGCGAAGCGACGAGCTGAACCCCTCGATGATTTTCATACTGACGTTCCCAATCTTCTACGGGCTGATGGTCTCTGACGTAGGATACGGGGCGGCATCGTTCATCTTTGCGTGGTTGGTCACAAAGACCTCCGACCCTGATGGGATACTGTACAACGTCGCGAAGGTCTGGCAGATATCGGCCGCCTCGGTGATTTTCTTCGGATTCCTCTCGAACCAGTACTTCGGATTCCCGCTGAACCAGTATTTCACCGGCTTCAGGGGGTTTGACTGGCTCAAGGACACGACGACGGTGCTTGCGGCGACGGTCATCTTCGGGATGCTGCAGGTCATCCTTGGCCTTGTCTTTGCCTACATCAACAGCATCCGCCACGGCCACAGGAAGATCGCATACAGCAAGATAGCTTCCGTATTTGTGGTCGTCTTCGGGGCGCTTGCGATAAGCGGGCTTCTTTTCAGCGCGTTTGATTCAACGATAACGGATATTTCTCTAGCCGTTGCGATGGCGGCTCTGGTTGCCACGATCATACTTGCGGGGCAGGAGGCGACGGAGATAGTCAGCCTCATCTCCCACCCCCTCAGCTACGCTCGAATCATGGGATTCGGGCTCGCTAGCGTCATACTCGCTGTGCTCATCGACAAGGCGTTCACCCCGAGCCTCGCCGGAGGGATCCTGGGCTTCCTGCTGATGCTGATAATCTTTATATTACTGCATTTCGTTAATATGGTGCTGGGAACTTTTGAAGGGCTGGTGCAGGGCGTGAGGCTCAACTTCGTCGAGTTCTTCTCGAAGTTCTACACGGGCGGAGGTGTCAAGTTCAGGCC
>CAZXIK010000044.1:0-6757 GCA_964640735.1 Microcaldota archaeon
GTCACGCAGGAACACTAATTGGTTTGACGAGAGGTACTTATTTCGAGATTGTACACAACGCCAATTGACCGAAAGGATATTATACTTCGGTTGCGCCATCAGTGTGAAATAGCAATGGCGATATCTAGCATCAGGTACAACAACATCGAAGTTTTCTATATCCCACAACTCAATGGCGGGGGGCTGAGATACGCGGATTACTTCCTTAAGCTCGTGGGAGAAAGAGTCGGCAAGGTAAGCGCGGCCTGTGAGTTCTGTTCAGGCCCGGGGTTTATTGGCTTCTCGCTGCTGGCCCACGGATTGTGCGCTAGGCTAGACCTGCTAGACATCTCTCCTGAAGCCATAGAGCTCTGTCAGAAGACGATATCCAGCAACAATCTCGAATCGTATGTCACAGCGTACGAAAGCGATTGTCTCAACAGAGCTCCAGCAAATGCCAAATGGGATTTGGTGGTGGGCAACCCTCCGCATTTCGATGCGCCGGTCAGGAACAAAACTGACCTCTTGCTGAACGATCCGGAGTGGTCTTTACACAGAAATTTCTTTAGGGATATAGGGAAACATCTGAACAAAAACGCAACCATAATCCTCATAGAGGATCAATACGGTAGCAGCCAGGAAACATTCACTGAAATGATAAAGAAAAATGGGCTAATGGTGGAGCAGGTAATAACAGAGGCAAGGTCACGTCACAAGCCGAAAATGCTTCTGAGAAGAGCTGCTGACGTAATCAGGCATGGAACCTACCTGAATGCGGTCAGATATTTCACGCAGAAGCCGGACCTCGACTACTATATGATACTAAAAAAGGCGTGAAAATTCTGCCATTCTCATGGTCTCCGCTGCACAGTTTTCCTGTTCTATCCAAACAAAATTACCTCCCGACAGAAAGTAAATCATTGAGGGAAGCTCACAGATTTCCCATGACGAAACTTAACCAAAAGAAGGCGAATTGGATAATGAAAGAGTTGGATAAAGGGGAACTCAGTGTGCGCAAAATCGCAAAGATCCAGGACGTAATCCCTAGACGCATTCGACAGCTGCGTGAATACCGTGACCGCACTGGGAAGGTGTTCAGACTGGGGATTGAAAGGAAGCCCTCTTGAAATCCCATAACGGAAGACGAAATAGAGGTTGTCAAGGCTACAAGAGAAAAATACAAAGTTGGCTCAACGATGTTGGAGAAGATTATTGATATGCGGTATGGGTCGCATGTATTGCACAACAGGATTCAAGGAATACTGGAAACCGAAGGGTTTGCTGTGCCTCTTGGAAAGAAGATAAAATCAGTCGTATTTAGGACCAGAGCCCATGGCTGAAGGATTTCTGCAGAGCCCTTATTATGCATTTTTTCATCTATCCGGATTGCGAAAAGTAGTTACTTTGGCGTTTCGACAACCCTGTATTTCTTTTTGGGCTGTGGCACTCTATTTTTGCTATCCTTTTTCTGATTCCAGAAACGTATCGTGCGGTCCACATAATTGACGCGTTTGGGATCGTCATGCTGGCGTGCTAGCCATCCTCTGATAATTACTGCCTTATAAAAAGCGAAATGTAAGAAACCACTGGAGGCATAAAGATTCTGAATGCCGGAGAGCTTTCCCTCACTTTCTGCAGAAGCCTCAGCTCGCCCTTTCCTATGGATTTTGTTAGGCCCAGGAGCGCTGGGTAGACAATCAGCATCACGATGCCTCCAATCACCAGTTGCGCCGTCTGGCTGAACGGCAGGAAGTTTATTGGATAGAGAACAGCAGCAAGAAATACCCCCGCAATTATAATTTTGTAGACTTTTGCCATGTTAGTTTTTATCTTAAGCTCCCTGTCCATGTAGCGCATGTAGAGGTAGTTGCTCAGAAGGTTTCCGCCGAGGTAGACGCCCAGTATAACTCCGTAGGCATGCATTATTGGGACCAGCACAAGAAGCAGAATGAGCTGTGCGGCTCCGGTAAGTATCGCGTACTTGAGGACCTTCTTGACCTTGCCGATGCTTATAACAAGCGAAGAGGCGTAGATACCTATTATGCCGACGAGTATGCTGAGCGTCACGGCCGGAGTGTAGAGGAGCGAACTCCTGTATCCCGGAAACAGCGAAGCGACGAACGCTGGGGCGAGGGCTATGAGATACGCGGCCGCGGGAACGGCGAGCAGGGCGCCGAAATAGATCGAGTAGTTGTAGAGCCTGCCTATCTTGTCCTTGGATTTCCTGCTTTCAAGTATGCTGGAGAACATCTGGACCAGCACCGAGCCGACAAAGAATATCGCCGCGTTCACTATCGTTCCTATCCTGTACGCTACCCCAAAGGACCCGATGAGCGCCGCGGAGGAGAACGCTCCGAGAACGAGCACGGAGAGGTTGTTCATGGCCACGGAAACCAGGAAGGCGCTGGCCACGGGAAACGAGAACCCGGCCACTTTCCTGGCGCGTTCTGCAAAGTCCCCGGGGAAGACGTCTATCCTGCTGTGCTTTGAGATGTAAAAAATCCCAATGGCCACGCCTGCTGATGCGCCCGCTATTATGCCATAAAACGCCCCGTTCACCCCGTATCCTCGGATGACGAAGCCTATGCTGAAAATCGCTATCAGTAACGTCCCGGCCGTATACGTGGCCGCCGCGCCTATCCCGTCCCTGAACCCTATGAGCGCGTTGTAGCACAGGTACATGAGCTGCATGAAGAGTATCGTGAGCAGCGCAATCCAGATCAGGCTCGTGTAGTTCGCGCTGTGGAACACGTATGCCGATATGAAGCCGCTCAGCGCGGCCCCTGCTATTATCGCGATGATGCAGATCCCCGCCAGCGATGCGAAGCTGACACCCAGGTCCTTCTCCAGCTCGCCCCTTTTCTTTCGGGCGATCCAGAGCGGCACGTACTTGTTGAGGTAGTGGCCTATCCCAGCGAGCCCGAAGGCTGAAAAGAAGAGCGAGACGCTGTAAGCGAGCGTGTAGACCCCGTACGAAGCCGGCTGCAGCAGCCTGGCGAGCACGATGAGCATCACGCCGCTTATCGCCGTCACGACGACCTGCGTGACTGCCACGAGCGAGGCCACCTTCGCGCTGCTGACCCCTATCTCCAGAGTTTCGGCGTCAGCGTCCATTCCAAAACCGGTATGCTCAAATCTAGGCAACAAACGCTTTTATTCTGTTTGTGCGGCAGCTTTTAGCGCTGACAGATTTCATCAAAAGCTTTTGTATTCCAGCTTTCATCGATTACCTGAGGGGCGTGAAGGAAGCGCATCCCCTGATCGATAAGGTGAGGAAAGGCGAAATTAGCGGTTACATTTCTGTTCTCACACAAGCGGAGCTAGTTGCAGGAAAAGACTTGGAAAATCCGAATAGGAAAGGGGCTTTCTGGGATGTACTTAACATATTCACTAAACTAGATGTTAATCAGGAAATTGCGAATTCTGCTGGCGAAATTCGAAGGCGGCATGGCATAAGCTTGATCGATGCGATAATCGCGTCTACTGCAATCAATCTTCAGTGTGAACTATTGACCCAAAATGAAAAAGATTTCTCAAAGATAACAGAATTAATGCCAAAAAAGCCTTATTGAGCCTGAATCGACCATCCTAGCCCTTGAGTTCTTCGAGGAACTCCTCCGCCTCGCGCAGCTCCTTCGGAGTGTTTATCCCCATCCAGCCTTCCAGAGTCTTCATTCTGAAGCTGACTCCGTGGCGCTTCATTATCTCAGGCACGAAAGTGAGGTAGTATTCGCCATTCTCGCCATGCGGCTTTATCTCGCCGTAGACGCTGAAGAATTCCTTCGGCATGACGTATATCCCCGTGTTCGCTATCCCGCTCCCGCCCGCCTCCTTCTCCGCGATCCGCTCGACGTTGCCACTGGCGTCAGTTACTATCGCGCCGTATTCGCTAAGGTCGTCCACAGCAAACCCGAATACGGTGGGTTCCCCAGCGCCAAGTATCTCCTCGATCGGGTGCTCGCTCAGGTCGTCGCCCATCATCACCAGGAACAGCTTGTCATTGACGAAATCCTTCGCCGCATACAGCGCGTTCGCGGTGCCTAGCGGCTTGCTCTGCGGGCAGTAGGTTATCTTGTATCTCTTGAGCTTCTCCTCGAACAGCTTCCTGTCCTTCGGGTTCACCACTACTGCGATGTCGACCTTCTTCCCAGCAAGCTTCCTGACTATGCGCTCGATTATCGGCACGCCGCCTATCTCGAGCAGCGGCTTCGGGATGTCGGCGCCGCCCTCCCCGCCGCCCTTCATCCTCGCGGATCTCCCGCCCGCAAGTATGACTGCCTGTTTTATCATGCAATCAGCTCCAGACGATTATCTGAGAACTTAAAGATATATATTCTCTTTTAGCCATACTCTCACTGCTCCTATGGCTTTCGAAAACGTCTACTTCAAGGACTCTGTCAGGCTGTACATAGGCCTGCCCTTCTACTTCCTGGATTCCTATTTCAGGCACATCGACGAGACCCTCTTCCAGATAGTCAGGGCCGTGGGCAACTGGTGGGAGGTGCTGCTCCTCTATCTTGGCGCGAGGGACTCCGCCGTCGCGCATTTCAGGAACGGAATCGAGCTTGAAGTCCAGAAGAAGGATCTGGGCAGGCTGGTCAGCGTGGCGGAGCTTGCGAACATCCCCGAGGAAAGCAGGCGGAGACTAGGGCTGAAGATATCCGGCGGATCCGCGGCGATGAGGATCAAAGGCAAAAGCCTCAGGCTCGATCTCGAGGTTGCAAACGCCGTCGCCCTGGAGATGAACACGATGGAGCACGGCATGATCAGCGTGAAGGGCAGGGACGTTGTGGACGTGGGCGCATATGTGGATGACACGGCGATGTTCTATGCCATTTCAGAGGGGGCAAGGCACGTTTACGCGTTCGAGCCGTTCCCCTACTTGTATAATGTTGCTGTGAAGAACGTCAGGGCGAACGGCCTTGAAAAGAAAATATCCACGTACAATGCCGCGGTGTCGGGCTCGTCCGGAAGGGTATCGCTTGCCAGCGATCTCACAAGCTTCACTATGGCGGACTCGGTTACGAAGGGCAAAAACAAAAGCGCAGTGAAGGTGGTGTCGCTTGACGAGGTCGCAAGGAGCCTTAAAATAAGGGACGGCGCGCTCAAGGTGGACTGCGAGGGCTGCGAGTACGGGATATTCAGGAGCTCCTCGAGCAAGACGCTGGGAAGCTTCAGCCTCATACACGTAGAATATCATTATGGCTACAGGGACATAGTGGAGCGCCTCCGGAACGAGGGGTTCATGGTCAGGTACACGAGGCCCTCATACAACTTCACCGGCTGGGGCTCCAGGCCGATGCTGAAAGGGCACATAATAGCCTCGAGAAAGTGAAGTGATGGAAGAGGATGCCGAGCCTGAGAAAAAGTACTTTTATGCTGCGCTTCTCCTCACTTTGATAAACCTCGCCTACTGGACGCTGTTCCAGATAAACGCGTACAACACGTTCCGCGTGACCAGCGAGACGGGCAATACGGCGCTGGCGATGTACTATGACATAGCATATCCCGACGCCGTCAGGGGATTCCAGCTTGTCGTATTCCAGAACCAGATAGCGATAGACCAGTGGCTCATCATGCCGATCTTCTACCTCTTCCGGTCAGCGCTGACCCTGCTCCTGATCAAAGCCCTGATAGGGGGACTGACGGGCCTGCTCGTCTTCCTTGTGGCGAGGGAGCTGACCAAGGACCACAAGCTCGCGTTCGCATTCTGCCTGTCCTACTTCATCAATCTGGGGGTCATCAGCACGCAGCTCTTCGACTTCCACGTCGTCGACATAATCCTCCCCCTCTACCTTCTCACGTTTTATTTCTACATGAAGGTAAACAGGAAGATGTTCTTCCTCTTCCTGGTCCTGCTGCTGCTCTCCAACGAGTCGGTAGTCCCTGTCGTTGTAGGGCTCGGCGCCGGCTTGCTGCTCTACGAGTACAAGCTGGACAAGGACGCGCAACTGAAGGCGGCGAGGCTGGGGCTCGCCTACTCGATCATCATCTCGGCGGCTGTCGCGGTGGCATTCTATAATATGATATACTATAGCGTTGTAGGCAGCTACAGCGCCGCCAACTCCGCAGTGCCTCCCAGCCTGAGGTTACAGGGCTTCCCCCTTGTCCCGCTGGTCTCCGGGGGGATTTCAGGAGGCAGCTCGTTCTCCACCGGAGACGTCTACACCGGCCTGTTCCCCGAGTACGTTTTTGATGCCGCAATCGTTGTGTTTCTCGCATTCGGTATCGGAGCCTTCCGAGCATATCTTCCCGTTCTGGCGTTCTCGATCCCATGGCTTGCCGGAATATTTGTCCTGCAGAACTCGGAGTTCCTCTACTCATGGAGATTCAACTTTGTTCTGGGAGGGGCGATCGCGGGCGCGATTCTCGGTAGCATGGACTCTGGCGAGCTGCATGCGTATGCGCGCAATCTTCTCAAGAAAGTGAGTTCCGATCCGGACGAGAATAAGGTCAGGCGCCTCATCCTCTATGGCGTGGTTGTTCCTTCGCTGCTTCTCTCTCTCTGGTACGTTCCGGTGGACGTCTCCGTCTCGGCGATCATGCAGCCCGCGCGGCAATCGTTGTTGTTCGGGATGAACCAGACGGAAGCCGCAAGGATCAGCCTGATAAACTCCTTCATCTCTCTCATTCCCGCCAATGCGGCCCTGCTGACCCAGTATAACCTCTACTCGCACGTCTTCCAGAGGAGGCAGATAGAGCTGCTCAACTACCAGAACTTCTCCTTCAGGCCGGACTACATACTGTGGTACGGAGACCTTGACTACAACATGTACGT
>CAZXIK010000045.1:0-6705 GCA_964640735.1 Microcaldota archaeon
CATTCAAATCATCTTGATGGAAAGCCCACAGGCTTTAGCCGTGGGTAGTTTACAAAACCATTTATGCTTTGCATTACAAATAGTGCTATGGGATTTTTAAGCCTGTTCAAGAGGCAGGCCGAATCTTATTCCGGCAGCGAGTCCTACAGGTATGTAGAAAAGCTCCTCGAAAGCGAAAAGAACATCCTGATCGTCTCGCCCTACATAGACAACTATTACGCGAAATACCTTGTCGCGCACGCGGGCGGCAAAAGAATGTACGTCATATCCTCCGCAATCCAGCAGAAAGCGGAGAAGATCCTCAGAGGGGGAGGCTTCAGGGAGATGGCCGCCGCTGCCCTGTCAGCAATCTTCCTTATCCTGATCGCCGCAAGCTTTTTCGTCCTGTATCTCGTATTCATCGCCATCCCGCTGGGTGCGATCATTTTCTGGTTCCGGCTTCAATCGGAGCGCAGGGCGAATGTCCACCTCAAAATCCCGAAGAGGTTCGTCCACGCAAAGATGTACATCGGCGACGGCTGTGCTGTCGAAGGATCGGCAAACCTGACCTTCTCCGGGATGCACAGGAACATCGAGAGCATAAGGATGGTTTCCGACGCCGGCGAGATAAGCGAGATGAAAGGCCAGTTCTGGAAGATGTGGAACGCGCCATGAACGTGTTAAATACCTTGCTGCCCAAATGCCTTTAGGATCTTGTGATAAAGCTAGACCATAAAGCTCCAGATTTCGAACTAGACGGCTCGGACGGAAAGAGGCACAGCCTGAGCGAGTTCAAAGGAAGGTACCTCGTTCTCTATTTTTACCCGAAGGATGACACGCCTGGCTGCACCCGCGAAGCCTGCGGCTTCCGCGACACGATCGACGAGATCAGAAGAGCGGGGGCGGAAGTGGTGGGGATAAGCAAGGATCCTCTGGACTCGCATGAAAAGTTCATCGGAAAGCACGGGCTCAACTTCCTTCTGCTGTCGGATCCTGAGAGCAGGGTGATAAAGAAGTACGACTCCTACGGGGACAAGGGCATATTGGGATGGGGCACGCTGAGGAAGACATACGTAATAGACAAGAATGGGAATGTCGCGAAAATATTCGGCAAGGTGCATCCGGAAGGCCACGAAGCGGAAGTGCTCGAATTCCTCAGGAATTCCCGAAACTGACTGCGCAAGCTTTTTATTAATGCGCAGACAACCTTCATCATGGCCTACACTTCTTTCCAAACCATCATAGTGCCCGCTTTGGCAACTTTCATAATCACCTGGATAGGCGCCAGGTTCGTCATGGGCTACCTGGCCTCTTCGGGCATAGTGATAGAGGACAAGAACAAGGAGAAGCCTATCGACCTTCCGGGCAGCGGAGGCATCGCGGTCGCTTTCGGCGTAATAACCGGAATACTCACTTATGTTTTCGGCGGTACTTTCGTCTTTACTCCTGTCCTTAGCATCTCAAACCTCATGGCTGTCGCGCTCTCCATCGTCCTGATAGCGATGGTCGGCTTTATGGACGACATACACGTCAAGCGGGGCAAGGTGATGACCACTGATCTGATGGACACGAAGAAAGGGCTGAAGCAGTGGCAAAAGCCGTTGCTCACCGTGCTTGGCGCCCTGCCCCTGATGGCAATTTCTGCAGGAGTCAGTATAGTTTCGATACCGTTCGTGGGTCAGGTAAACCTGGGGATAATCTATCCGCTCGTCGTACTGCCGCTTGCCGTGATCTTTGTTTCAAACGCCTTCAATCTTCTTGGCGGCTATGATGGCATGCAGCCTTCGATGGCGCTTGTGGCCGGGATCGGGTTTCTCATCTATTCAATCCTGTATGGCACGTATATCGGCGCGCTCCTCTCCGGTGTTTTTGTCGGTGCGATGCTCGCGTTCCTGCCTCTCAACTATTACAGGGCAAAGGTGATGCCGGGCGACAGCTTCACTTATACTGTGGGCGCGATATTCGTAGCGATAGCTGTGATGGGGAAGGCGGAAGCCTTCGGCGTAGTGGTTTTCTTCCCGTGGGTCGTCGAGTTCATTTTGCACCTGAGGAGGAAGTTTAACGTCACTGACCTCGGGACAAGGCAGCGGGACGGGACCTTTAAGCCGCCTTACGGGCGTAGAATATACAGCCTGACCCATCTTCTGATGAACCTGAAGAGAATGCGCGAGCCCGACTTTGCGGTCTATCTCTCTCTGATGGAGATCGCTTTCGTGCTCCTGGCGTTCGGCCTCAAGCTCGCAGGCCTCCTATAGAACGGGCTTTTTTTGGTAAGAAGTATGTCCTCCTTTCTGATGAGCTTTTTCCTTCCTGCGTGAGCCGCATACTTGGCCGCCCTGTCCGCAATCAGTTCCGTGAGCTTCTCCAGCTCCCTTTCAAGGTCGACGACCGCATCCTCTGTGACCCTCTCGGCACCGGCCTCCCGGATGAACTGCTCCACATCGTATAGACTGAAAGCTTTGGCCCCCAGAGTCACACCTAAAAATCAAAACCCATTATCTTCTTTCATGATTAGCTTTAAAAAAGAATCTGCGTTCGGGCGAGTAGTGGTATTCACTTGTAGCGGAGCAGCGCGCCCACTCCCTTGAAGCCCATTATGAACTCTTTCCCAAGCGAGCTCTCGCTTGAGACGAACACCGTCTCGGTCCCGTTGCCGTCCGCCATGTCTATCAGCTCCTCGATTGCGTCCCTGGCTTCGACGACAGAAAGTGTGCCTCCGTCTTCTTCATGTTTTGATTGCCTCTGGTTGCCTACCTCTAACTTTTCGATCATCTGTCCACAGACGCTGCACTTGTATTTCACGTTGAAGAGCTCCAGGTCGTTGTTTATTATCAATGTTCCCGCTTGCTTCCTCATAAGTGCCTCTTTTGTTTTCTCATATCCATAGACTGCGAGACCATTTACTGAGACTTCGCGTATGAACTTCTCCAGGACCTTCCTTTCCTGGGACGCTTCCTGCTCTTTTAGCAGTTCTCCTGCCTTCTCGACGAGCTCATTGAGCCCTGTTTCGTCAGTGTAGCCAGTGTCATAGACCCCAAGCACCTTAATTTGATAGTTCAGGGAGTTTGACTTCACGAAATTTTCCTTTGCAGGTCCCGGCCCTCCGACTATCAAGCCTTCGTGCTTCATTTCGCTGCGCAGGAAAGTGTCATTGATCGCGTCACCAATCTGATGGTAGTAATCCTCTATGCTTTCCTCTATCGCACGCTTGAATCTGTTTGCAGATTGGCCTCCCTTTTTCATCTTCGCATGCGCGAGAGAGTGTATTTTTTTCACGACTTGTATGTGCGACCCCTTCAGCGTAGCGATTGTTGCTTCTCGCCCGTCCATCGCGACCATCAAGTAAGAGTCCTTGTTCTCGACCATCGCTTCAATCGGATCGAGCACGAATGTTGAGTCGCATCTGTACAGGTTTATCTTCAATGGCTGCGGCGGTTCCATTGAGAATATCTGTATGTCTGACTTGCTCTGGTCATCGGAGATGTTTCCCGCGAAGACCACCAGCCCGTTCGTCGGCGTCTCCTTGTAAAGCTTGAGATACTGGAGTATCTTGTCGATTGCGCCAAGCACGGCCGTCCTCGTCTGCTTGGATTTTATGTTGCTGCTTGTGCTGTACTCGTTCCTGAGACGAGAGATTTCTTCAGAGAGTTGGTAACCTGCCGGAATATAAACGCTCACAAGCTGCGTTCCACTCCCCCTGATTGATTTGAGCCGTTTTATTTCCTTGATAAGACTATATTCTTGTTTCATGGCAATCAGCTCACGGCAAGCACGCTACTTGCCAATAACCTTCTTCCCCATGTAGGGAACGAGCGCTTCGGGAACAGCTATGGTGCCGTTGTCGTTGTAGTAGTTCTCGGTTATGGCCGCCATTGTCCTAGTAAGCGCGATTCCGGTGGCATTGAGAGTATGAACGTATTTCCTTTCCTTCCCCTCGTCATATTTTATGTCGAGCCTTATGCTCTGCCAATCCGTGCAGTTGGATGCCGATGTGAGTTCCCTGTATCTCTGCTGGCTTGGGAACCATGCCTCAAGGTCGGTCTTCTTCGCCGCGACCATCCCTATGTCTCCTGTGCACATCTCAATCCTGTGGTACGGCAAGCCGAGTTTCTGCATCAATTCCTCTTCGTTCTTTATCAATTCATCGTAGTATTTCCATGAATCTTCCTGCCTGCAGAAAATAAACTGCTCCACCTTGTCGAACTGGTGAACGCGGAATATGCCCTTTGTATCCTTGCCGTGGGCTCCGGCTTCCCTTCTGAAGCACGGCGAAACGCCTACGTATTTCAGAGGTAGGTCATTTGCCGAGAACACCTCGCCCGCGTGCATTGCCGCCACCGAATGCTCAGAAGTTGCTATTAGGAAAAGCTCCTCATCTTCGTGTTCATCCTCCTTTTTCGCTTCCTTAGGGTTGGTCGCAAGGTAGAGGGCATCTTCAAAGTCTCCCAATCCTGTTACGCCCTTATAGTGTTCTCTCTTCAGGAAGTACGGAGGCAGGACCGGCGTATATCCTTTCCTGGATATCTCATCAAGCGCGAATCTTATGAGCGATTGCTGCAGCAGCACAAGGTCTCCCTTCAGGTAGTAGAATCGTGCGCCTGCGGTTTTAGCCGCCCTCTCAATGTCGATCAGCCCCAATTTTTCAAGGATTTCCGTCTGGCTTACTGAAAGTTTCTTGTCTGCCTTGCCCCACTTGCTGATCTCGACGTTCCCGGTTTCGTCCTTCCCGTATTTTACAGAGTCATGGAGCGTGTTCGGCATGTTCCAGAGCAGTTTGTTCAACTCTCCTTCATAAGTTCCGAGTCCCAGCTCGTTCCTCTCTATCTTTTCCTTCACCTCTGCCAGCTCGGTTATGAGCTTCTTCGCTTCAAACTCGTTCTTCTTCTTCTTCAGTTCGGAGATTTTCAGGCTGGCGCTGTTCCTGCGCGCCTGCATCTCCTCCGTCTCTTTCTTGAGCTTCCTCCACTCTTCGTCAAGCTTGAGAATCTTGTCTATCGGGAAGTCAAGCTGCCTCTTTTTCATCGATGCGCGTATGGAATCTAGGTTGTCCCTGACGTATTTCGCAGTAAGCATGTTCTTCGCGATAAAGTGGGCATGTGATAAATATAAAGGATGTGTATATGCTAGTGCGCAGGGGTGGCAGAGCTTGGCCAAATGCGGCGGGCTTAGGACCCGTTCCCTTTGTGGGTGCGAGAGTTCAAATCTCTCCCCCTGCATCGTGAGTCTTTCAAATGAGACCTAAAATAAGCGTGATAATACCAGCATTCAATGAGGAAAAATACATAGCCAACGTACTGGAAGGGCTTCGTGGCCAGATCTTCAAGGATTTCGAAACAATTGTCGTTGATAAGAATAGCAGCGATAATACAAAGAAAATAGCGCGCAGGCAATCAACTGTCATAATCGAACCTAGAAAAGGGATAGGTCTCGCAAGAAATACAGGCGCGAGACATGCGCGCGGAGAGCTCTTTTTTTTCACCAACGCGGATACCGACCCATCAAGCGGCGTACTTCGAACCTATCGGGAAGCATTCAGCAGGAACCCGAATCTGGTTGCGGCAACCGGACCCATGGAGCCTCTTGAAAAGACGGGCTGGTTTACAAAGTTCGGCTATTGGTTCGCGTCGGTGTTCCTGGCGAAATTGTCTTTCTTGCTTGGCATTCCCGCGATGAGCGGATCGAATCTGATGGTGCGGAGAAGTGCATTCAAGAAAATTCACGGCTTTGACGAGTCACTTGAAACATCGGAGGATATCGACTTGGTTAGGAGATTGCACGAAGTAGGTTAAGCCGCATATATTGACTCTGCAATCGTCAAGACAAGCACCAGAAGAATCAAGAAGTGGGGATTCCTGAGGTACATACTCTTCAACGCGATCAACGTATTCTACTACAACTTTTTCAGGAAATCTCAGAAGAACTACGAGCCGATCCGCTAGGTCCCATAACATTTTTATAGTTAGAAACCGTATTATGTTTTATGAATCCTGAGCCTGCTATAAGCGTGATAATTCCGACCTTCAACGAGGAGAAATACATAAGCCACTCGCTTGAAGGTCTGCAGGGCCAGACATTCAAGGATTTCGAGACCATAGTAGTGGACAAGGATAGCACTGATTCCACTAGGGAGATCGCTCAACGTTACGGCGCCAAAGTGATACTGGAGAAAGCGAACGGCGTCGGGATTGCGCGCAACAGGGGCGCCCAGGCCGCAAGGGGCAATATACTCGTATTCCTCGATGCGGATACGCGGCCGCATCCCAAACTGCTCAGCATCTACAAGCGCGCCTTCGAGAGCCGGGCTATAGCTGCGGCAACAGGTCCGATACTGCCTCTCGAAGAAGCGGACCGCAGAATGCGGTTAGGCTTTAAGTTCGTTTCCGTCTTTTTTGTCAAATCATCCATTAAGCTTGGCAAGCCATCGATAGTCGGGCTGAACTTCGCTGTGAAGAAGGATGTGTTCCGCGAAGTAGGCGGATTCAACGAAAAGCTTGCAACCTATGAAGATTGGGACCTCTCGCTCCGGCTAAGGGATGAGGGAGTGATAGCCTATCTGGACAACGCTCTGGTTCATACAAGCACAAGAAGAATAAAGGCCTGGGGTATGCTGGGCTTCTTCGGATACCACGCGGGCAACATGCTGAGATACCACTTGCTGGGGAAGCCGAAAGAGTACTACGAACCGATAAGGTAGGCATTTTTGTGCAGAGGGTGTTGAAAATTTAA
>CAZXIK010000046.1:0-6673 GCA_964640735.1 Microcaldota archaeon
GGTTCAATCCCCCAGTAAGCGCCATCATAGACCACGTTCTGCGGCAGGAAACCAACGGATATCGTGCGGTTGCCCAACCAGCCGTTCGGTATCTTGACGAAAATGGTCGTGTTAAGCGAATCGTTGGCGCAGTGCCTCACGCAGGTGGCGTTGAGGAGGGCGGTGTAGTTTGCGAAGAACCTGAGGCTTAGTGGGCTAACATCATTGCAAATGCGCCATCAGGAACGTGAAATAGGAAATCATCGGGTTGAAGAACGGCCTCAGCAGCGAGAAGTGCTGTGCCGCCTCGCGCATTATGTGAAGGTCGTCGCTGTCTATCGACCTGAACAGGACAAGCAGCAGCGGATATGCGACCAGCAGGGCGGCAGCCCCGAAGGCAAGCTGCGATATGAAATCCGAGTAGATGAAAAGCCCGATGGCGAAAACTACAGCCAGGGCAATGTTGCTCAGGAACGCCTTGGCTATGTCATGATAGTTCGTCTTGAGCTTCAGGACCTCCTTCACCCCCTTCATGAACAGGTAGTCGACCACGAACCCATCGATAACGAAGAGTGCGACTATCGCGCCGACTGGCCCGAAAAACGGGACAAGCGCCACAAGGGCTATGAACTGCACAAACGCCGACATGATGCTGTACCTCAGCACATCGGAGGTCTTCGACCTGGCGATGAAGAGGCTTGTCGCATAAACCCCTATCAGCCCGATTATCGTGCCAAGGGATATGAGCGCGAGGTAGAGCGGCGCGGAACCGAAGTCCTTTGAAATGAACAGGTAGATCAGCGGCTTGGCGAACACTCCGAGATACGCGATCAGCGGCATGCTGAGTATTATCGAGTAGACCATCGCCTTGTTGTACACAACGCTGAACCTCAGCGGCGCCGTCCCTTTTACCTCGCGGGAGAACGCGATGGTCAGCGTCGAGATGAGCGCAGTTGCGGTGGTGGAGTAGAAGAGCGAGAGGAGGGTGTTCGCCCTTATCGCGATCCCGTAGTTGCCCAGCACGTACGTCGAGACGAAGAAGCCAAGGAAGAGCGTACCGAAGCTCACCATTCCATTGTTAAGCAGGTTGTTCGCCGCAACAGGCAGCGAGAAGCTGAACGCGCTCTTCAGCTCCTTCACGGTGGGCCAGTCTATCTTTGCCTTCATCTCCTTGTGCGCGAAGTTGAAGATGAGGTACGTCCCGAGCGCGCCACCGACTATATAGCTCATAAGTATTCCGGCGATTGCGCCGTTTGCCCCGTAGCCTAGCTTTATCAGGCCCACGCTCCCGACCAGGAGCAGGATGTTCTCGAATATCTCTAGGCTTACAGCGGCGAGGTTCTTCCCGATTCCTATGAGCGCGTAGTCGGCCGTGCCGTATACCATCGAGAAGAACACGATTGATGACGCGAGCATCAGCGTGGTGGAGCTTATCCCCTGGTCCTGGAACAGCGAAGCGACGAAGCCGCTGACGCCGATCCCTATCAGCGTGAGGATGAAACCCAATGCTATGACCGAGAGGAAGCCCGCCGAGAGCGCGCTAGAGAACGCTTTCCTGTCCCCCAGATCCTCGGCCTCGGAAAGGTGCTTCGTCAGGTAGATGCCGTATCCGAAGTTGCTTGTAGCGTTCACGAGCATGAAGAAAGCGAACGCGAGCGTGAAGATTCCGTAGTCCACAGGCCCCAGGAGCTTGGCTATGACCACTATGCTCAGCACCCCGACCAGCAGGCCGAGCGCCCTGCCGACCGTCAGCACAGAGAAAGTCCTGACGCTGCGCCTGCTAAGAGACTCCTTCATGTTCCCCCCTCGCTCATCTGAGCTTATTGTTAACGGTAAAAAGCTTATTAACTTGATTTTATAATTTAGTTTTGCTTTTATGGTCAAAATAAGGGTCGGCAGCCTCGAGCGGGAGGTGGACCACTACTTCCTCGTTGCGATCGCGTACCTGCTCATTGCGCTCTGGATGTTCTGGCCGATAGTCCCGCGCATATCATCCGCGGTTCCGGGAACCGGGGGTGACGTGTTCCAGAGCATGTGGGACCTCTGGTGGGTGCCATACGCGACCTTCACCCTGCGCACATCGCCATACTTCACCAAATATATCTTCTATCCCGTCGGCGCCAACCTTGCCACCCAGACGCTCGCGCCAATAGCCGGATTCGTGAGCTGGATCTTCCAGCTGAAGAGCCTGCCGCTCGCCTTCAACTTCATCTTCCTGCTCGGCTTCGTTCTTTCGGGGCTTTTCGCCTTCATGCTCGCCGAGCGCTTCGCCAAGAACAGGCATGCCGCTTTCATTGGAGGCTTCATCTACGCTTTCAGCCCCATCCATATAGCGCAGGCGTTCGGCCATGTGCAGTTCACCAACATCGAGTTCATCCCGCTCTTCCTGCTGATGCTCCTTAAGATGGCCGAGGATGAGGGGAGGAAGACGAAATACGCAATCGTCGCCGGCATATCTTTTACGCTTCTCACGTTCATGGGTGACATCCAGCAGGGGCTCATGGCCATACTTCTTGCCGTCTCGGTTCTCGGCTACATGCTGATCGACAAGACCCGCAGGCACAAGATACTCAACATGAGATTCGCCGTGCTTTTGGGGGAAACGGCCGTGGTGGCATTGGTGTCAGGCAGCCCATTCATCTGGGGCATACTCACCCACCTGACCCCCGGAGTGCTCTCGACCGTTAACGCGCAGGCGGGCTTGCAGAACAACCTCCTTTACAGCCCGGACCTCCTCTCATTCTTCATACCGAGCTCGATGAACGGCCCTCTCTCGCCGATCAGCCGGGGGGCGGCGGCGATAGACGCCCCGGCCAGCGCTGAGAGAACCACATACATAGGCTACACCGTCATCTTCCTCGTCGCATTTGCGCTTGCGAAGGAGCACAGGGAGGGATTCAGGAATATCATGGTGGTCCTTGTACCGCTTGTCCTATTCTTGCTTCTTTCGCTCGGGCCCTACCTTCAGATAAACGGCAACCTCACCGGCGTCCCGGGGCCGTATCTCATCTATCGCGCCATCCCGTTCTTCAACGTGCTCAGGGAGCCTGGAAGATTCGACATCGTCGTCGAGCTTATGCTCGGAATTCTGGCAGCGATCGGCGTTGAGAAGCTTGAGCGCCAGTACTCGCATTTGGAGATCAAGAGGTACATACCTTTGATCGTGATCGTCCTGCTCGTGATAGAGTACAACGCTTGGCCGACCAGCGCGAAGATGCTGAACAGCTTTTACACGCTGAACGCGACGATACCGACCCCCTATTACGAGATCGGGCGGCTTCCTGGAAACTTCACGATGCTTGTGCTGCCCGCGCTGCCGAACTACAGCAGCACTGCGCCTGCGCTGTATCCCGGCCTGGCGCTTTACTACCAGACCGCTTTCAAGAAGCCGCTTGTCGGTGGCTACACCACGAGGTTCAATACCACGCAGGTCTATTCGCTGATGAACATGCCGCTCGTTGACTCGGCTTACTACCTTCAGACAGGCCAGGGGCTTGTCTACGCCTCGCCGGTCAAGGTGAACTACACAAATGTGACCAAGTTTCTCATGGCCGCCTACAACGTCGGATTCATCTCCATAATCAGGAGCGCCTACAACACGAGCGAGATACAGCAGCTTGCGAGCTACCTCGCCGTCACGCTCAACTGCACCGCCCGCGGCACAACGTGCAATCCGGTAGTATCCAACTCTACTATAATTTTCTCAACGACGAACATAGCTGATACGGCAGGCTCGGGTGTCGTCGCCTATACGCCAATACTCTTCGGCAGCCCGTACAGCATATGGCAGCCGGGATGGCTGGTGTGCCAGAACAATAGCTACTGCACCAATGACTATCTGAACACGTGGTTTGGGATAAACCCGGCGTACATAAGCCTGTATTCGCCGAACTACACGAAAATGACAGTCAGCCTCAGGGCGCTTGCGCCATTCCAGGTACGCAGCGATTACGTTTACTTTGACGGCAGACTTGTCTCCGTGCTTAACCTTACCCCTAAGGCGCAGAACTTTTCCTTCAATATAGGGCTCAACCCTGGCATAAACCCGCTCATCTTCGTATCGCCGAACATGAGCCAGAACGCTTCATACACTAACATAGGCATAATGAACATAACTTTCAAGAAGTCCTCCTGAACTGAACCCTATCGCAGTTTAGCTAGTCAGTACATAATGTTTATATGCTTTGTTCTGCATCTTAATCTTGCAACCAGTTTGCAAGGCGTGGGTATGGATATGAAGGACGAGTTACTAGAGGGTAGCACGTACGATATGGATATACGTGCGAAGAACCAGAGAGGGGAAGGGATCGGCATGGTGAACAACATGGTGGTCTTCGTGAAGAACGCAAAGACGCGCATAGGCCGCGCGTACAAGGTGAAGATCACAAAAGTGCACCGGACATTCGCGTATGCCGAGGCGCTTGACGATAACAGCAAGTATTTTATAGGTAATGGTAGTCTAATAATAGATTAGGCGTATTTTCAGCAGCAGTCTATTCTTCAGCAGCAATCATAAGCTACACTATCACGATTAGCATCGGTGGAACTGATGGATTTGAAGCAGATTTCAGAAGCCATAAAGAAAGGGACCACTACCGTGGGCATCCTGTGCAGCGACGGAGTAGTTCTGGGTGCGGACAGCAGGGCTTCAATGGGAGACTTCATCGCGACCGACGCGGCAATCAAGGTCCTGAAGATAGATGACGGGCTTGGCATAATGTACGCGGGCGTTTCGGGCTATGCCGAATATGTTGCAAAGGTCCTAAAGGTGCAGTCAGAGATGTACAAGATGACTGAGGGGCACTCAATGTCTCCTTCTGCGGCGGCATCGCTGCTTGGATTCATACTAAGGGAGAGCGTGTCCGACTTCGGCTACGCGTTCATGATCGTAGGTGGCCTGAACCGGGGAGAACCGGAGCTCTTCAGCCTCGATGCTATAGGAAGCACGCAGAAGGAAAGCAAGTACGCATCGATAGGATCTGGCATGGCTTCGGCCCTGGGATACCTTGACGGCGCATACGCGCCGGGCTTGACAACGCAGGAAGGGGCGAAGCATGTAGTGAAGGCCTTGCAGATGGCCATGAAAAGGAGCATGGCTACGGGCGGGGCGATGAAGATAGCGACGATAACGAAGAAGGGCTTCAAGGAATACGCAAAGGAGGAGATTGAGAAGCTGCTAAAGGCGGCTTAATCATAAGCGCATCACATTTGTTTTATTCATTTTTCTGGATTGGGGCATAAGCGATCAAGCAACGACTTTACGGTCGATCAATTGGAAGAACAAAAACAAAACGAAGCAAAGAGCATACTCGATACCGTGAAGGAGCTCGTTCCAAAGGAGGCGGGGCTCACGAAGGCGGAGTTCGAGGGGCCCGACGTGGCAATCTACGTCAAGAACGTCAGCGCAATCTACGGGGACGAGAACGTAATAAGGAACATCTCCACCACTGTCAAGAAGAAGCTCATCGTAAGAAGCGACACCTCGAGCCTGACGGACACTGAGAAGACTGTGAAGAAGATAATTGAGATTGTGCCCACGGACGCAGGCATAAAAGAGGAAGGAATAAGGTTCGTGCCGGAGTTCAACGAGGTGCAGATCGAGGCGATGAAGCCTGGACTTGTGATAGGCAAGGGGGGATCTACGCTCATAAGGATAGTCACAGAAACGGGCTGGGTGCCGAAAGTTCTGAGAATCCCGACGATGAACAGCGACGTGATAAAGGGGGTCAGGCAGATGATGATCAAGGAGGCCGAGTTCAGGAAGAAGTTCCTGACAACGATCGGAAAGAAGATCAACAGGCCGATAATGAAGAGCGAGTGGATAAAGGCAACCGCGCTCGGAGGATTCAGGGAGGTTGGAAGGAGCAGCCTGCTAATGGAAACGAACCACTCGAAGATGCTGATAGACTGCGGCGTCAGCCCTGAGCCTGCGATAAAGGGGCTTGACGCAGTAACGGGAGACGAGAATAAGGCCTATCCATACCTCGACAGCGCGAACATAACGATAAACGACCTTGACGCTGTGATCATAACTCACGCTCACATGGATCACATAGGCTTCATACCGTATCTCTTCAAGTACGGATACGAAGGCCCGGTCTACTGCACGCCCCCGACAAGGGATCTTGCGGCGCTTCTGCTCTATGACTATGTCAAGCTAGTGCAGAGAAGCGCCGGCACGCCGCTTTACGAAGAGAAAGACATCAAGAAGATGCTTTCGCACATGGTCACGAGGGACTACGGGGAAGTGACCAACATCACCGACGAGATAAAGCTCACATACCACAATGCAGGCCACATACTGGGAAGCTCGCTCGTCCACCTGCACATAGGCGAGGGGCTGTACAACATCGTGCACAGCGGCGACCTGAAGTTCGGATTCACCAGATTGCTCGACCAGGCAGACCCTAGGTACCCGAGGATCGATGCCTTCTTCATAGAAAGCACGTACGGGGGGCCGAGGGACGTGACCGCGAACAGGCAGGATGCGGAGACGCAGCTCATGGAACTGATAAAGGGCGTGGTCGAGAAGGGCGGGAAGGTCCTCATACCGGTATTCGCGGTCGGCAGGGCGCAGGAGCTCATGCTGGTCATGGAAAGCTACATGGCTAACAACCCGAAGTACAAGCTGAACGTGCCCGTATACCTTGATGGAATGATACTTGAGGCAACTGCGATCCATACGGCCTATCCC
>CAZXIK010000047.1:0-6545 GCA_964640735.1 Microcaldota archaeon
AAGCAACTTTCGTTTTTGTGGAACTGTGGGTATTATAAATTTTCAACACCCTCAACATGTATGCAAAAGGGACGGAAACAAGAAAAGCGCTGTTTTCATGAACAAGAAATTCCTTTACATCGGGATCATGCTCTTAGTGCTGGGCGTGGTCGTGTCGTTCTTTTCGCTTGGGGTGGAGCTGCCTTCCCAGTTCTCGAGGCCTGTCCCCCAGTCGGTCAGCGTCGGCCCCGGCTCGACGGATTACCAGGCCCTCTACCTGAACCAGTCGGGAATACTTGAGGTCGTTTTCAATTCCAGCGCCCCGCTTGACTTCTACCTTGCCAACGCAAGCGCGTTCGCATCGATAAATGCTTCGGGCAGCCCTTCCGCAGCAAGGAACGCCGCCATCAGGCTTGAGGGCAATGGGGTTTTCGCGTTTTATGCGGACGCGAAAAACGGGACGTTTCCATACCTCGGTTACCAGGGAATAGCGAGGCCCGCGTACGCAAGCAACGCCACGGTCGTGCTCCCTGCGGGGCAGTATTACTCGATATTCGCGAACAACGGCACGACTGCGGCATCGGTCACCATAGCCGAATCGCCAATAACCCTTTCAAAGCTGCAGGCGGGCTCCAGCTCTGTCATAAAATATGTCGGCGCATCGGGCGTCATGTTCCTCGTCGGCCTGGGGCTGATAGTCTTCTCTTTCTTCGCGAAGGGCGAGAAAAAGGCTGGCGAGGGCGGGATGGATGAAGAGGCGGCAAGGGAGTACGAGAGAATAGAGAGGTCGGGCAAGAAGCACCATGCCAAAAGCTGACTCTAAAGTCAAATTTTATAAACGGCTGGGCGCAACTTAAATCCAAGTGCAAGCATGTTTCACGGCTGGTCGGGGGTTTCAACAAGGGAGAGCTGGAATTCCGAGTTCGAAGAGCCAAAGGCAATCGGGCTCTCATGCGAGTTCACAGTGCGAAAAGATCTGAAACAGCTCCCGCCAGCGCGGTCATGGCTGCTCTACAACATGGAGCTTGACAGCAAGGGGTTCAATAACGCTGTCGAACTGAACCTTATAACCCAAGCCGACAATCAAACCTTCTTCGTCGCAATCTACAGGGGCAAGGAGCGCTACCGTTTCCTTGCTCAAGTTAAAATCGACGAGAAGTACAAGCTGGAATTCGAGCACAGGGAAAAGGAGATAGTTTACCGCTTGACCAGCAAAGAGACTGAGGAGTTCACGCTGCAGGGAGACGCGTTTTACAAGGCGCCTATAGAGCCTCCCGCACCAGAAAGAGCGTTCTGGGGAATAGAGTGGTGGAACAGGCTGGCGAACGACGTCTATCCGATCAGGTACGAGTGCGAAATGAAGGACCCTTCATTTGTCACAAGTTTTGGGGAAAGATTGGCTTCAAAGTTGGAAAGAGACAATGGAATACAAATAGGATACGGAAACGTCCCGGATAGCTGGCCTGCAAATATAACGCATAATAGTCCGTTCATTTCGCTGAAACGCCATGAAGGCTAGATTCATTTTCCAACTCTGATCCGAACCAGTTCTATCCCTGATTTTTCCGCCGCTGATGCAAGCCTTGTGTCGAACGTAAGGAGCGGCGCTCCCACAGTGTGACTGCTCGCCAAGTAGAGCGAATCATAAATAGGAAGCTTAAATGTCAGTGCGATGCGTGATGCATAATCAGCAACGATGGAAGTTTCGACTTTTTCAAGCGTTTCGAATATTTCGACTAGCTCTTTTACAGTTTCGAAATAGTCGCTCTCAGTTAGCTCTCCCATCAGGGCGCAGCGCTTCCAAATGGCATTTATTGATTCGGGGAGTGCAATGCTTGGAGCAAACACCAGCTCTCTCTCTTCAGATTCTCGTTTAACGGTTTCTTCAACAAACTCAGAGTATTTCTCCTCAAGCACGAGTTTGACAAGAGCGCTTGCATCAAGTAAGATCATCTGTCTCTATCCTCTCTTATCAACAAGGTGCTGTCTCCGCTCACTTTCCTTTTTCTAGCCCTTTTACTTATTTCATTCAGAAGATTAAGCAGCTGAATTGATCTTCTTCTCGACTCCAGATATCTATTAAACTCGGCGCTGATGCTGATTTTGGCTTTCTTGAAGAGGCTCTTGGTTCCTTCTGGCACCCTTATTGTAACGACCTCTGACATGCTTTATAATGAGGAAGAAAAGTATTTATGTATTACTTTTGTATGACAATTGTATGCCTTACTCTGCGTAAACGATTCGCCACACATTCGGCGTCTCCTCGACGACCTTTATCGGGCGGTTATCGTTCTTGACGGGCTTGGCCGGAATCAATCCGCGTCCAATCGTGCCCATTATCTGCCTTATCACCGCATCACCTACCTGTAAACGAAATGGCTCATGGCCAGGCTGACCTCCTTCAGCCCGAAAGCCTTCTTGAGCGCGCTGCCGATGTCCTCAAGGCCCTTCTCGGAGCTTGCGCTTGCAGATACAACAAAGCCGTACTTTCCGCTGGTCAGGTGAACCTCCTTCACGCCCTTGCATCGGGCTAGCTTCTTGGCCAGCTCCCCAGAATCAGATGAGGCATCCGGCTCCAGGAGCAGGAAGCCCGTGTTCTTTGTTATCATTGAGATCCCTTAAGCATCAGATGGCAACGGCACCTTCAAGCCTGCGTTCTATCGTCGGGCCTTTCCACATCCCGCACCTAACTATCCTCAGGCCTGTTGTGCTGTTGTTGTAAAAATACACATTCGCAAGAATCTCCCTTCCGTCCTCAAGAGTGACTCCAGCCGTTCTTCTCGAATAAGAACCGCGCCTCAGGCTCTTGAGATCTATTCCCTCGTACTCGTCAAGCTTGGGCAGCACCTTGCCGCCATCTTCAGCCTCATAAACCTCTCCATAAGTATAGTTGCCTTCACTGGGTACGGCTCCGGGGCACTCTCCCAGATCGTAAAGCTTGGCGTTTATCCTGCCCATGCCCAAGAAGCGAAGTTCATCTATCACTCCAAGGTCCCTGAGGCGTCCGTATCTCTCCTGTAGGGTCCCATAGAAGAAAAGCAGTGGATGGCTGGGAGAAGGGGTTGTGGGCAAGCCAGTTTGGGATGGATGAGAGAAAAGCTCAATAGAATTTGTTTGAGCATTAGCTGTCCGCCCACCCGCACCCTTTCCCATGTGTATATGATTTAGATATCTCAATATAAATATTTGCTGGATAATAAATAATATATTTTCAATCTTTATTGAAATAATAAGGAATAAAAGTATAGTAAAGAGATGCATATATGCCTGCTTCGAGAAAGACACAGGAATTCGTGAAGAACGAGCTGCCCTACAAGCTGCTTGTGTACCTCTACGACGACTCCAGGGCTCCGCTCAAGGCCCTAGGCAGGAAATTCAACATCAGCTACCACACAGTCGCCGAGGTGCTCAAGAGGCTTGAGGAGAAATACAAGCTTTCCTACACCTTGGAGCTGAATGAGCAGGCGTTGGGGTTCAGCGAGGGCAGGGTAATAACCATAAAATTTGCGACGATGCCGAGCATAGACGCCCTCAAAGAGCGGTTCAAGAAAGACATATACGTCCAGGACGCCTACCTAGGCAGCGGAGATTTCGACCTGCTTCTCTACGTGGTCGGGCTTACGAACAAGGATTTCGATTTGTGGCAATTCAAATTCAGGGTGGATTTCAGCGAATACAAACCTAGCGTGAGAATGTCAACACTTAACCGTTACAACAAAGGTTTCTTCCCTCTAAGAAACGAATTAATAGCCGCGAGCACTTCACTGAACGATAGCGAGAAGAAAGTGCTTCTTCTGTTAAATGAAAGCTCACGAATGAAATTAAACGTGATTACACAAAAAAGTCATCTCACTCAGATGCGTGTAATATATCTGATCAAGAAATTAAATGAGAAAGGAGTAATCCAGAAGTACGCAACGCTTGTCCAGCAACCTGATAAGCGACTTTTTGCTGCATATTCCTATACCATTACGCCTGGTAAGTTTCACGAGAAGTTACTGTTGAATTTCCTCGAAGTGATTACGCAGGAAGATCTTCATAGGGCCGTAAATGATTATGGACTTATTTGCGATACAACCGGTTTCTATGACGGGTTTTTTGTCTGTGCATTCGATGATGGAGAAGTGGCTGCAAAACGTAGTCCCGAAATACTTAAAACTTTATGGAAAGAGGAAGACGCGAGAGTGGAAAAAGTTATCCTCACTAGTCTGCTTGTAGGTAAATGGCCGTTTCATCTAGAGGGGTATTCCATCCAAACAAAACACATGGTTACTTTAAGGAAAAAATCAGAGTGAAGACGCTCTTTTCAAGAGCGTGTTTCCAATTTTAACAGCTCCATGGTAATCATCTTTTATCACTACCTTGTAGCTTCCAATAAGTAGTTTCGGGCAGGTTCCCGAACCCGGAGAAAGCACAATAACAGTCTTGCTAGCGCTTTTGTTTACTCTCATTCCAATCACCTATTCAAGGCTAATAGGTCTCAAAGCTTTAAAAAGGTTCTTGTTTCGGGATTATAGGGGAATACACTGCCGTTTTTCTGCCCAGCGTATGCCCGTTCTCCCTTATCCACTTTCTAGAAATTTTGTAGTCCGGAACCGCATTTTCAACTAGTGCCCAGAACGCCTTCGAGTGGTTGTGCTGTCTCAGATGGGCCAGCTCGTGGGCTACCACATATTCGAATATCCCGCTGGGCGCGAACAGCAGCCTGAAGTTCAGGTTTATGTTCCCGGTTCTTGCGCTGTTGCTGCCCCACATCGTCATAGTATCCTTTATCTTGATCCCGTTCAGCTCAAACCCGAAGTGCTCGGAGTTGAAATTCCTTATCCTTGCCTCGACATCCGGCATCACCGCCTTGGAAATTGCCCTTCTTGCAAGCTTGGAGATGTGCTCTCTCTTTGTTTTCTCATCCAAACTCTTGGCAGGCCTGATAAGCACAGTATCGCCATCGAGCTTTGCGCTGGAAACCTTCTGAGCTCTGCCCTCCAATACTTTTATCCTGAACCTCCTGCCCAGCAGCTCCGCTTCCTCGCCGTCGCCGAACTCTATCTTTGCCATTCCAAGATATCTCGAGGGGTGCTTCCTTATCCTATCGATAACCTTGCTCCTAAGCTCGGCGAAAGCCTTTGCCGCCTTCTCCTCCGGAAGATGGCTCGGGATTCTTATCGAGGCAACGCCGTCCCTTATCACATAGCTCCAGCTCCTCGAGTCAGACTCTTGTCCTACTATCCTGTACTCGAAGCCTCCGATGTTGGCAAGCTCCTCGACCGGTCGCATCAAGCTATTGGGCCAGTAAAAGAATTTAATCCTAGCATTCGGAGGACAGCGGAGAAGGTTAATCCTTCCTTTGTCTCTAAGCAAAACCTGACGAAGCCAACTTAGACAGAAACTATATTAAATCAATGCTGAGCATGTTTCAGGTGGACAGCCTAGAAGAAAGAATAGCCGGGGAGATCTCGATGGCGGAGAGCGCGGGCAGCGCGATGAAGAAGTGGCGCGAGCTGTTCGGCATCTCCCAGGTCGAGCTCGCGAAGTTCCTCAAGATATCCGCCAGCACGATCAGCGACTACGAGGGCAACAGGAGGGCGAGCCCCGGAGTAGGGATAATAAAGCGATTCGTGAAGGCGCTCCTCACGCTTGACGAGCAGAAGGGCAGCGAGGTGACGAGAAACCTGCAGAAGTTCAACGCTGCAAAGGAGGAAGCGGGCAGCTTTTATCTCATCAAGGACTTCTCGACCCCGATAAGCGGGATGGACTTTTCGCGCCTGATAGAGGCGAAGATAGCGGCAAACCCAGGCCTGCTGGACACGGTCAAGCTTTTCGGCTACACGATGCTTGACAGTCTTAAGGTGATATTAGAGATATCCCCAAGCGAATATCCGAAACTCTTTGGAACGACAACCGAGCGCGCTTTCATCTTCGACCAGGTGAGCACAGGCAGGTCCCCGATGGTCGTCGTACGCGTAGCCCCGATAAAGCCGAAGCTTGTGGTGATCCAGAACGTCGACGCGGTGGACAAGCTCGCGATAAAGATCGCGCAGATTGAGAAGATACCGCTGCTGACAACAAGGCTCAACGGCGAAGAGCTTCGCGTAAGATTGAACAACATCTGAGCGGCCTTATCATGAAAGACTTTCTCCAAAGTCTCGATTCCATTTACGCAAAGCTCGCGGTTGCAATAGTATTCCTCTATTTCGCCTACTGGACCGCCTGGCAGATTAACTTCTACGGGCAGTTCAGGCTGACGGCAGAGACGGCGGCGTACGGCTACGCCATGAACTACTACCTGAACTATCCGGTCAGCAACCCCGCGCAGTACCTGATCTACGGGAATCAGTTCGCCCCGCTGCAGCTCCTAGTCCTTCCTCTCTTCTTCCTTTTCCAATCGTCAATAACGCTTCTCGTGATTAAAGTCCTGATAATCAGCATATCGGCTCTCCTGATTTTTTTCATCGCGCTCGACCTGACAAAGAGCAGCGCGCTCTCGTTCGCGCTCCTCATAATGTTTCTTCTCAACCCCCTGCTGACCGACATAATGCTGTTCGAATACCACGCCGAACTTCTCATAC
>CAZXIK010000048.1:0-6454 GCA_964640735.1 Microcaldota archaeon
ATACAGGGCGGTTGACTCTGTTATAGTAAACAAATCCGCTGCAGCACGGGTGCCTTATGTTAGGCTACTTTTTGTTTCACGAAATCCCGATTCCGAGGAATCCATCGTGATAGATAAGTATGGCGAAAATCTCGACCCTCTCATAGGAAAGCTCATCGGAGTTTCTAATTACGTGGCGGATGTATCTGCCCTTTACAAGACATACAGATTCGGTTCCTGGGTGTTTTCAGGGGAGAAAAACCACATCCTTACGATAAATCCTCCGCAGAGCCCTATACTCATTCTAGAAAATAGCAGGAACCTCATCAACGAAATGCTTAACGATGCGGCCAGCAGGTCAAGCTGATGGGAAAAGGCAAGCGGTTATTGGTAATAACAGGAGTTCCCGGCACTGGAAAAACAACATTCTCCGACCGCATCAAAAGGAGTTTTCCAGATGTGGAAGTTATCCACGTAACCCGGGTTGTCAACAAGAAAAAGCTCTTCAGTTCAATATCAAAGGAAGGCGAAAAGATAGTTAATATGCGCAAGCTCCTGAATGAGCTGAAGAAAATGATTTCCAGAAGCGACAAAAAGAACGTCGTTTTGGAGAGCCACCTGCTTTGCGACATGAAGATTGCCGGAGCAAGCGCGATAGTTCTCAGAGAGCACCTGCGCATTCTCGAGAAAAGGATGACGGCGCGCGGCTACAGAAGCGAGAAGATAAAAGCGAACCTCGTATCTGAGGCGACAGACTACTGCGGGCTACATGCCAAAAACAACTATGGCCATGTTATAGAAGCATTCACAGGAGATAAGCGCCTGATGAAATTCGCCAGAGAAATGCTAGATGGCAAGAAGCCTGTAGGCGATGATATAGACCTGTTGCCGGAATTTGACATAATGCTGAAGCACAACATGAGGCTGCTTGGTTAGTCAGGAGTGTATCTTCCTATAGAGCTCCGCATAGACGGTTTCCGCGTATTCCTGCGGCAAATCGTTCAGGAAAAATTTTGCTCCTTGAAGCTTTATGTCTTTGTGGCGCCCCATGACTTTTCCTGCGGCGATATCTTTCATGGCATCCCCAAGAGTCTCATACTTGTTCCTTTCTAGAGCAAAAAGCAGGTCTCCTTTTACAACTATGCCCATCGCATGCTTGTGCGCATCAAGGAACTCCTCCTGCGCCTTTTTGATGAATACGCTCGGCCCCCTGCTGAGTCTTGTCCTCATTCTGACCCGCGGGGCAAAAAAAGCAAGCAGGCCCGTCCTCCCTGCAATTATCGGGATCGAAAGATATACTTTGAATCCGAATTTCTCGCAATAATCGATGACAAATTCGGAAACCTTCCTAAGCTGCGGCCAGGTTATGTCCTCGCTTTTATCCGGTATCTTTACTGCCAGAACGTGCATCTCAAGGCCAGAGCCTTCCAGGAAGTCGTTCAGCAGCCCCTTCACCTTCCCGGATGGAAAACCGCCCCTGAAGAAGAAATCAGAGCTAGGCCTTGCCAAAAACCTCCTGCAGAGAAGTATGAATTTGGCAAGCGTCTCTGTGGACAGGCCCGCGGCGACATTTCTGTTCGGATCGACGGGGTCAATCACTATGAACGTCGAATTGAATTTTTTGATGAGAGCCGGGTCGTGGAGCGCCGACCTTGTTTTTGGGTCGAGCACCGTTGGCATCGTCAGCACCGCCCCATTCTCAATCAGCTCAGAAAGGGAGCCATAGTGGTAGACCAGTAGCTCACACAGGTAGCCCGAAAATCCGCCGGTCTTCACCTCCGCCCCGTAAAGTTCATTCCGGGCTAGCAGATACTTCATCAGCCGTACATCGTCCCTCTGTTTTTCGCCGAGGTGCCTGTTTATGAAATTAGCATGCATGGGGGACCTGTCTACGGCGGTGCCCATGTCCTCTATGTTGTCTATGTTGAATGCAGGCACTATGTCAGCTTCAGTCCCTAGCGAATTCAGGTATAGCCTGGCGTATGGGTGTTCGGCGTACTTGATCTCGTACCTGTCCATCTTGTCGGTCACTATCTTCTTTGCGTATGCCAGGCCATCTTTCGTTATCTTTTCCCTGGAATGCTTCTTGCTGAAGAGCAGGAATATGTCTACATCTGAATCTCCGCGCAGCTGGGTGCCCCTCACTACAGAGCCGACTACCCTTATCTCGACATCCTTCGGCACTATCTTTTTCAGTCTGGTTGTTATCTGGTTTATGTTGTACACGGATTCCTGGAGCTCCTTATTGCTCGGCTTGATCTCCTTCAATATCTTGGCAAAAACGGCTCTCGCCGCCTTTTCAGCGCTTGCTGCCATGTCAACATACTTAATAAAATAAGCAAGTTTAAATAGCATAGGAACCGCTCAGCGGCGCAGGCAGTGTTCTAATGCGCTACCTCAATGGAGAAGAAGAGAAAGAAGCGATTGGGTGCATTAACGAGGCAGCGAAAGCAGCCGAGAGATCGTGCTGCCTTCGGGCAAGGTGCGGATCCGTGATTGTGAATGAAGGCAAAGTCATAGGTACGGGCTTCAACTCCCCTCCGGGAGACCAGCCTCTGGAGAAGTGCCTCAAAGACAACCTGCCGGCAAGCTTCAAATCGGACAAAACCTGCTGCGTGCATGCCGAGCAAAGGGCCATGATTGACGCCCTGATAAAGAATCCTGCGAAGCTCCGGGATTCGCGCATCTACTTCATACGGCTGGCGAAGGACGGGAGCAAGGAGCCTGAAGGGAAACCCGATTGCACAATATGCGGGAAGCTGGCGCTCGAGCTTGAGATAAAGGATTTCGTCTTCTGGCACAAGCAGGGCATCTGTGCCTACGGCACAAGAGAATATAATGAGCTTTCTTTCCAATACACGGAATAGGTTCCTTAGCCCATAAGTAGAAATAAATACTTTTCTGTCGTAATATTGCTGTTGATGGTTTGGGCATTTTTAGACTGCAGCTTGATGACTCTTTTAGGTTTAAGCTTTTTGATGACGTTCTAAACGTAAACAACTTCACTCTCCGTAAGTTAAGTGTGGAATTGAATTCAGGTTACTCTGGAATTAAAAAATGGCGCAGAGGAGAAGATTTAATTCCGGAGCCAATTTTCAATTCTCTTTTGGCTATGTCTAGTTCTAAAATCCAAAAACCCGCTGTCCAATATATAAGGACTAAGCTGCCTGATGGCTGGGGACGCAAAAAGGGTGGTGACAGTTATGCTAAAAAATATCAAAAAATCATAGGGAAAAAAATGATTGCTGTTAGAAGTTTCAGAAAAGGGTTGCATGTTCCAGAAACTTCAAGTTCAAAAACCGATAACGATGTTTGGGAACTTGTTGGAGCAATTCTAGGCGATGGCTGCTTATCAAATTATCGTGTGCGTTATAATAATCAGGAAGCATTCGAAATGATTTTAACTGGAAACATGAACGATGACTTAGATTACTATAAAAATCGTCTTGTTCCTTTATTTAAACTCAAATTCAATTCAAAAGCAAACTATCACCTTAGACCGGAATACCATGTGATATATTTGCGCATCAAAAGCAAGAAATTATTTGATTATTTTCATAAATTGGGCGTTCCAATTGGGAAGAAAAAGAACAAACTTAGAATCACAAAGCAAATGTTAAGTAACAATATTTCTGCAAAAGCGTCCATACTCAGGGGGCTTTTGGATACCGACGGCCACATCTTTGCAAGAAAAGATGAGAATTACAAATATCCATATGTGAAAATAACAAGTGGAAGTCTTAAGTTTTTACAAGATCTAAAAAATCTGATTAGAGAGTTTGGTCTTCCTGCATATGTGCACGACACTGACGTTTTAGTTCGTGGTGGAGAAAATATCAAGTTATGGATGAGTAAGATAGGATCTTCTAACCCTTCCAATATAAAACGTTATAATGTTTGGCTCTCTACTGGTAAGCTATTACCAAAAAGGGCCCTTAGCTCAGCCCGGTAGAGTATCCCGTTCGCAACGGGAGGGTCGCGGGTTCAAATCCCGCAGGGTCCATCTATTTTTAACTAGTGGCTGGACTATGACAAATTATATTAACTGCTAAAACTAAACAATAATAATTCTATGACCGAGACAATCCACCAGATAAAGACAACATCAATAACAGACAACCCTGCAGAGGGCCTCCGCTCTTCAGAAGAGCTCCATTTCCTTCACAGATCTCTGCGTGCAAGAAAAGACGTAGTACCAGCGACCATAGAAATAGATGGTAAGGGCGAGTTGGTTGTAAGGCTCCGCCTGCAGGAGCCCGAGTACCAGGCAAAGGTAAACGGCGAAAAACTTGAAATTGATAGGCGCAAGCCCGAAATTGAAAGAAGTTTTTCATTGACTAGCAAAAAGCCCATTGAGATAGAGTACACCTCCCCTGAAGATGGCACTAAAAATAAACTGATAATCGAACTTCAGAAGCAGATAAACCTCGAGGACACTGAGTTTGAAAAACTTTCAGCTGCAGGGGCCTCTTTCAACGAAAGAATAGCTCCCGAACCCACAACGCTGATATCAAGGGAAAAGGTGGGGTTTGATGAGTTTAGTGCAGAGGAAGAAAGCAAGCTGCGCAACATCCTGAAAGGAACATTCAAAGAGGCAAGACTTATCGACTCGGATAAAGTGGGGCTTGCGATCTACGGAGAAGAAATAAACCTGCGCCCTTCAATTCTATGCATAGACTACAAGTTCGCCCAAAATTTGATCGAATTTTATGAGAAGGGCTATGTCGAAGCAGTACGGTTTGCGCTAAATCACGAGAAAGGGCATCAAGTATATCCCTCTTTGGAGATCCTTGCCAAAAGGCAAGAACTCAGAGAGTATTTACTTAAAAAAGGCATAACTCCCAATGATGCGTACAAGATGCAATTTGAGGCTGAAGATGTGCACAAGGAATTCTTGAAACGCAAAGGAATAAACAGCGATGGCGATCTTTTCTTTTCGATATACGGAGAGGTGCACGCGCAACTCTACGCTTTAAACAAAGCAAAAGATCCAGAAAAAGATTATATCACATTTTTGGCCTTGCTATACGCATCGGGCAAACTATACCCAGATGGAGCCAAAAACCTCAAGGAATTTATCGAACAGCACGCCCTTGGGCATCTTGCAGCTGAAATGTATTTCAGCAGGCCTTTCATTGATGGTCTCGAAAATAAAGTGGGAAAAAGGCTTGAAGAGATGGGATACAGCTAAAACAATAGCTGTAAAAACATCACGTTCAAAGTGTTTAAGTCAGGGTGCTGAGATCGGGGTTCTAGACAGGATTCTCAAGGGCGGAGAGGAGCGGGCTATCCGAGACAATATCGGGATAATAAAGACGGCGATAGAGGCGAACCGCGAGCTGCAGAAACTCATCAAGAGCGACTCAAAGAAGATCGACAGGATAAGAGAACTCGAAAAGGAGTCGGATAGCAAGGCATTCACGCTCTCAAGTGCGATGTCGGCAGGAGCAGTATCGCCAAACGTCCTTGACGACATGCTGACTCTGGTAGACATGGAAGACAACATCATAGACTCGATATACAACCTTTCAAGGGAGCTTGTGCGCTACAAGATCCCGAACAGGAGAACCGACAAGATGGTCAAGGAGAAGGTTCTGACAATGCTGGGCATGGCAGATTCGGCGCTAGGCGAGATGCAGAAGATGCTTTCGAGTGACGACACCGACAAGATACAGCAGTTCAGGAAGAAGATCGAGGTGCTGGAGGAGCTAACTGACGACATAAAAGACTCAATGCTCGACTACGAGTACAAGAATGACATGGACTACAAGACATTCCTGCACATATCGGAAGTCGCCCACAAGGCGGACAACATACTCGATGCGTGCGAAGATTCAGCGGACATGTTCCTTTCTGTGATGCTTTCGATAATGACCTGAGTGTTTCCTTGCTGGACGCGCTTACTTTAATTGCACTGTTCCTTGGGTTTGTGCTCATCTCGCTAGTTGCCGGAAACAACCTCTCAGTATGCGTCGGCAGCGCGATAGCCAGCAGGGTCGTAAGCAAGCGCAGCGGAATAATTGTTGCGGTAATCGGATACATAGCCGGACTCATGATTCAAGGCGGCTACCTAAGTCGTACCATTTCAATACTGCTGCCTGATATAAGCCTTTTCGCGATAGATGTCGCTATGCTCATAACAATCCTCATCTTCGTGCTTGCTGAGATCAAGCGCGTGCCCCAGTCTCTAACTGTGACGCTCACTACAGTGCTTGTGGGAATAAATGTGGGGCTAAATACCGGTCTGAATCTCGGGTTTATGGAGTCCATCGTGCTCTTCTGGGTGGCCATGCCGCTGATATCATTTATCATCATGCTTAAGGCGATGAAGGTTCTCAGCAGCAGAGCTCCTAAAAGGGGCATCTGGTCCTATGTCAAGCTGATAAGGATTGTGCTCCTCCTTACCTCGTTCGCGGTGGCGTTCACGCTGGGCGGAAACACCCTTGGCCTGATCAAGGCACTCCTCCCCCAGAGC
>CAZXIK010000049.1:0-6322 GCA_964640735.1 Microcaldota archaeon
CTATAGGAACGGGAATGGCGCAGTCGGCGATAGGAAGCGCCGGCTTGGGCCTGATAGCGGAGAAGCCCGAAGAGCTTGGGAAAGCGCTTCTGTTCCTTGTGCTGCCGGAAACCATACTGATCTTCGGCTTCGTGGTCGCGATACTGATAATGCTCGGAGCCGGAATCATATAAGTGGATTCCCATGCCGCTGGACAAGCTGCGGAAGCAGATACTAGACGACGCGCAGCGCCAGGAGCGCGAGATCGAGGGCGGCGCGAGGAAGCAGGCTGAGGAGATAATCGGCCAGGCCAGGGCGAGAGCGAAGGAGGCTGAGGATAAGGCTGGCGCCGAGCTGGCTGCTGAGATCTCGAGAAGGGAGGAGGAACAGAGGGCAAACTTCGAACTTCAGGAGCGAGGGATGCTGCTTGAAGCGAGGAACAAGGCCGTCGAGGGACTGATGCCAAAAGTCAAAGCCCTCGCCCTGAAGAACGTGACTGAAAGCGGCTATTCGAGGTTCCTTGCCCGCGCTATAGAGAAAGCCGGGGAGATCGCGGCGCATGAAAAGCTTGTCCTGACAGTCGGAAAGAAAGACGCGAAATACATCAAGAACTTCGACGGGAAGGTGAAATACGGCGACGTCGGGAGGGGCGTGGAGCTTGGAACGGATGACGGAAAGGTGAAACTTGCCGCCACGCTCGAGGGGCTCTTTGAAGAGAACAGGCGCGCCATTGAAACGATGCTGATAAACGAGGTCTTCCCGAAGATGCAGGAAGAGGAAACAAAGGGAAAAGGGGGGAAGCAGGAGGCAAAACCGCGGAAGGCGAAAAAGGCAAAGAAGAGGAAATAGTCCATGCCGGGATTTAGGGCAGCGATGAAGTATGCGTACTCCAGCACCAGAGTAAAGGCGATGGAATCCAAGCTCATCAGCAGGGAGACGCTGAACCGGATGCTCGCCGCAAAGGATGCGGGAAGCATAGCCGCGATGCTGCTGCAGAGCGACTACAAATCGGACATAGAGAAAGTGGGAGGCACCGGGGCGATGGCGCCGCTGGTTGACTTCGCGCTGAGCAAGAGTCTCGGAAGGGAGACAGGCAAGCTCATCACGATTGCGCCCAAGGACCAGAAAGGCATCATCAGCATGATAGCAGGGGCATGGGACATAGGGAACATAAAGTTGGCGATAGAGACCGTAGGGTCCGGCAAGGATTTCGACAGCATATCGAGATACCTGATAGAATCGAAATACGCCGGGATGAGCGCGATAAAGGAGGCGATGGGGGCGAAAAGCGTGGATGGATTTTTGGAGAAGCTGATGCTCAGAACGCCCTACTCGAAGCAGCTAAGGAGCGCGCTGGACGCCTACAGGAAGACGCACAGCGCGACGGACGCTGGCAGCGCGCTCGAAAAGGCGTACTACATCCAGCTCGGCTCGGTCATAGGGCAGCTCAAGCGCATAGACAAAGACGCCTACGACCTGATCAGGAAAAGGATAGACCTAAGGAACGCGCTGACATTGATGCGGGCAAAGAGGCAGGGCGCTGAATTCCCCAGGATAGCCGGCTTTCTGCTTCCTAATGGAAGTTTGGGCCCGCAGAGGCTGGAAAAGATGTTCAAGGACTCGAGGAGCGTTGAATCTATAGCGGAAAACCTGAGGATTTTCAACCTGAAGCAGGCGATCGCCGCCTATGAGGAGAGCCAAAGCAAGCCCCTGCTGATATTCGAGATCGCGATGCTGAACGAGATATTCAAGAGCGCGCTGAGGGGCGTCAGGCACAGCGTCCTCTCATTCGGATCCCTGATAGCCTTTCTCTACCTGAAGGAGATAGAGGTGTTCACGCTTAGAATCCTGATAAAGGGGAAGAGCTACGGCCTGGGAGACCAGGAGATAAAGAGCATGATATCATGGTCCAAGTGATGCAGCAGAAGAAGATAGTCGTGGTCGGCGATTCTGTCCTACCCCTTGGCCTGAAACTCGCCGGGGTGAAGGAAGGCTACACGACGGAAGGCATCGAAGACGCCGAACGCCTGCTCATGGAGCTCTTTGAGAGGAAGGACGTGGGCATTATAGTCGTAACTGAAGGGATTGCGAATGGCATAAAAGACAGAAGAGTGAAGTATAGGATGGACAATTCGATAGATCCCGTCATACTCCCTGTGCCTGGTTACAACGAGAACGTCAGCGGCGAAGACACGCTGAGGAAGCTCATACTCAGGGCTGTCGGGATAGACATAATGGAAAAGCAGGGTGCGCAGAAATAGGTGAATTATTGGGAGCGATCGAGAGAATTTCAGGGCCGCTGGTGGTTGCCAAGGATATGCTGGGCACCAGCATGTATGACGTGGTGCGCGTCGGCGATGCGAAGCTCATAGGCGAGATAATAAAGCTAGAGGGAGAAAAGGCGGTGATCCAAGTTTACGAGGACACGAGCGGGGTCAAGCCCGGCGAAAAGGTATTATCGACAGAGATGCCGCTTTCGGTGGAATTGGGGCCGGGAATACTTTCGCAGGTGTTCGACGGGGTGCAGAGGCCGCTGGACGTAATAAAGTCAAAATCTGGAACTTTCATCAGAAGGGGGATAGAGATCAACGCGATAGACAGGAAGAAAAAATGGAAGTTCCATGCCGAGAAAAAGGTGAAGAAAGGTTCGCAGGTGGGCGAAGGCGACATACTTGGCTACGTTGATGAAACCCCGCTGATAAAGCACTACATAATGGTGCCCAAGGGCGTAAGCGGGAGGATATCAGCGCTGAAGGACGGGACATTTACTGTAAATAGCACGATTGCAACGGTAAGCGGAAAGGGAGGGACGACAAAAATAACCATGATTCAGACCAGGCCTGTAAGGCAGGCCGGGAGATACACCGAGAAAGTTCCAGTCGCAATACCTCTTGTCACTGGAATGAGGATAATTGACACGCTGTTTCCTGTAGCCAAGGGCGGAACGGCAAGCATACCGGGCCCATTCGGAAGCGGAAAGACGGTCACGCAGCAGTCATTGGCGAAATATTCGGATACAAACATAGTGGTCTACGTGGGATGCGGCGAGAGAGGGAACGAGATGACGGACGTGCTGACAGAATTCCCTGAGCTAAAGGACCCGACTTCGGGAAGGCCGCTCATGGAAAGGACAGTCCTCATCGCAAACACAAGCAACATGCCTGTGGCTGCAAGAGAGGCGAGCATCTACACGGGGATAACTATAGCGGAATACTTCAGGGACATGGGCTATGACGTTGCACTCATGGCGGACTCTACATCAAGATGGGCAGAGGCGATGAGAGAGATATCGACAAGGCTTGAGGAGATGCCGGGCGAGGAGGGCTATCCTGCCTACCTGCCCAAGAGGCTCGCTGAATTCTATGAGCGCGCTGGAAAGGTGAAGGCGCTCAACGGCAAAATAGGATCCGTGACGGTCATAGGAGCCGTATCTCCTCCTGGAGGGGACCTCTCCGAGCCGGTATCGCAGGGAACGCTCCGAGTGGTCAAGACATTCTGGGCCCTGGATGCCGCGCTGGCAAGCTCGAGGCATTTCCCGGCGATAAACTGGCTGACAAGCTACTCGCTTTACACAGGTTCGCTGCAGAAATGGTACTCGGAGCACATAGGAGACAGCTTCGAGGCGACCAGAAACAAGGCGCAGGCCCTGCTCCAGAAGGAAGCCGAACTCAAGGACATCGTGCAGCTCGTAGGGGAAGACGCTCTGCCCGACACGGAGAGAGTTCTGCTCTCGGTTGGCAGGATGATAAGGGAAAACTTCCTCAGGCAGTCCGCATTCGACCCTATCGACGCGTTCACAAGCCTGAAGAAACAGCACTTGATGCTGAGCACAATGCTCCATTTCGGAGATATGGCCAGAGAGGCTGCGGAGAAAGGCGTGAGCGCTGAGAACTCGATGGCGCTCGAAGTGGTGAAGAATATCTCGAGGATGAAGGAGATACACGAGGACAAAATCGACGAGGAAGACAAGAAGATAAATTCCGAGATAGACTCGCAGTTCAAAAAGCTCGTATCGGAGCAGGGAGTGGAAGAGGCTAAGGAAGCAAAGGTGAAGAAAAAATGAAATTTGAAACCGAATACAAGACCATAGGCAAGGTGTCGGGGCCGCTGCTTGTAGTCAACTCCGTGAGCAAAGCTGCTTACGGCGAGATAACGAAGATCAGGCTGCAGAACGGCGAAGAAAGGCTGGGCCAGGTCATCGAAAGCGCCGAAGGCTATGCGGTGGTGCAGGTGTTCGGGCCAACAAGCGGGATAAACGTCAAGTCTACGAGCGTGAGCTTCCTTGGAGACACGTTCAAGCTCGGTGTCGGCGAAGAGATGCTCGGCAGGGTATTCGACGGGCAGGGAAAACCGAAGGACACGAAAGCGGCTTTCGCAATCGAAAAGGAGCGCGACATAAACGGGGAGCCAATGAACCCCGTGGCAAGGAGGATGCCGAGCGACTTCATACAGACGGGGGTATCATCGATAGACGGGCTGATGACGCTTGTCAGGGGGCAGAAACTGCCCATATTCTCAAGCTCGGGGCTTTCGCACAACAAGCTTGCGGCGCAGATCGCCAGACAGGCGAGGGTTCTTGGAAAGAGCGAGAGTTTCGCGGTGGTTTTCGCTGGAATCGGGATAACGTACGATGACGCTTCATTCTTCATCGAGAACTTCAGGAAGACGGGAGCGCTGAAGAGGACCGTCGCATTCATGAACCTCGCTGACGACCCGAGCATCGAGAGGATACTCACGCCAAGGCTTGCGCTCACAACAGCGGAATTCCTTGCTTTCGACAGGGGGATGCACGTGCTCGTCATGCTGACAGACATGACCAACTACTGCGAAGCTCTGAGGGAGCTTGCCAGCGCAAGGGAAGAGGTGCCTGGAAGGAGAGGCTACCCTGGATACATGTACACCGACCTCGCCAGCATATACGAGAGGGCGGGACTCGCCGAGGGCAAGAAGGGCAGCATAACCCAGCTGAACATAGTCACGATGCCAGGAGATGACGTCACCCACCCAATACCAGACCTGACAGGCTACATTACCGAGGGCCAGATATTCATGAGCAGGGAGCTTAGCAACAAGGGGCTGTACCCGCCGGTCAACCCGCTTGGATCCCTATCAAGGCTCATGAACAACGGGATAGGCCAGGGCAAGACGAGGGAAGACCACAGGGGGGTCGCCGACCAACTTTACGGAGCGTACGCCAGGGCCCAGGAGTCAAGGAGCCTCAGCGCGATAATCGGGGTGGAGGCGCTGAGCGAGACCGACAAGCTTTACCTCAAGTTCGGGGAAGAGTTCGAGAAGAAGTTCCTGACCCAGGGGGAATACGAGGACAGGAGCATAGAGAAGACGCTTGACATAGGATGGGAGCTGCTTTCCGAGCTTCCGGAAGGGGAGCTCACGAGGATAAAGAAGGAACTCATAGAGAAGTACCACAAGAAGCACAGGAGATGATGCCATGGCGAAGAACCCGACCAGAATGAACCTGATACTCACAAGGAAGAGCATGGTGCTGGCCAGGAAAGGGCATTCGCTTCTGAAGAGAAAGAGGGAGGCGCTTGTGACCGAGTTTTTCTCGATGCTGAACGAGTCGAGCGTGGACAGGGCGAGGCTGCAGCAGATGCTTCAGGTTGCCTACAAGACCACAGTCATGGCTTCCACATTCTCCGGAGACTTCGAGCTTGAGCAGGCAAGCTTCTACGTGAACGACGCTTCGCAGATCAACATGGGAGTGAAGAACGTCATGGGCGTAAGGATACCCGAAATCCAGGGAATCGGCGCGGGCCAGAAGCTCGACGAGCCTTTCCAGGCGAGCACGGCGGTCAGCGACGTCAGCAGCTCGTTCGGCGGGGTCAAGGACATGATAGTTGCGACTGCGAAAAGGGAGCAGAGCCTCCGCAGGCTGATAATAGAAATAGAGAAGGTGAAGAGGAGGGTGAACGCACTCGAATACATCCTGCTGCCCAAGCTGAAGAAAGAATCTTCCTACATATCTTTCAGGCTTGAGGAGATGGAGAGGGACACTTTTTCTGCACTGAAGCACGTCAAGAAGAAGCTAGAAAGGCAGAATGCATGACCGAGGCCTGCCTTTTCAGCGGTGGCAAGGATTCGACTCTTGCGCTGCACAAGGCGATTGAGCTTGGGGCAAAGATAGACCTGCTCATAACCATGAAGAGCAAGAACAGGGAAAGCTACATGTTCCATTACCCGAACATCGAAACAACGGCGCTTCAGGCGGAGGCCCTCGGAATAAGGCACGTTTTTGTGGAAACCGAAGGGAAAAAGGAAGAGGAGCTTGCGGATCTTGAACGCGCATTCAAGGACAACAGCGTCAAACTGCTAGTTACCGGGG